>NZ_JBALGC010000040.1:0-49629 GCF_036916575.1 Nostoc sp. | reverse complement strand
ACTTGTACTTAATGCTTACCTTTCATCTAACGTCACATTTTTTCCTTTTTATTTACCTTTTACGGGTTTGTTCGGTTAGGTGCAAGATGTGAGTTGATGGACAAACTAGCATTAGTGACAGCTTTGATGTCTTCAATGCCAACTCCACCCAAACCATTATCTTCAACAAGAACACAGTCACCTTCCTTAATGACTTGAACAATAATGTTAACGGCTTTGACAACTCAAATGATGTCATCAATGGTCAGGGGGGTAATGACCGCATCGACGGCAGGAGTGACAACGACCTGCTGCGTGGTGGTGAGGGGAATGATATTCTCATTGGTGGTGAGGGGAATGATATTCTCATTGGTGGTGAGGGGAATAACATCCTCAACGGTGGTACTGGTAACGATCGCTTGGATGTTGACGGTTCAACAGGTGATAACCTCTTGGATGGGGGCGATGACAATGATTATCTCTCTGCCTCTCGCTACTACTACAACGAATACACCTTCTATAACGCTTCTGGCAATAACACCCTCAACGGTGGCGCTGGTGACGATACCTTAAATGTTAACTTATCAACAGGCGATAACCTGTTGAATGGGGGTGATGGCAATGATTCTCTTAGTGCCTATGCTTTCTACCGCGACAGCGATGTTGCTTCTGCAAATAACACCCTCAACGGTGGCGCTGGTAACGATACCTTAAATGTTGACTTATCAACAGGCGATAACCTCCTGAATGGAGGTGATGGTAATGATTATTTCTCTGCCTCTGGCGAGGTAAATAGATACGGCGACTATGTATCCTCAGGTAATAACACCCTAAACGGTGGCGCTGGTAACGATACCTTGAATATTGACATATCAATAGGCGATAATCTACTGGATGGGGGCGATGGCAATGATTATCTCTCTGCCTCTGGCGGAATCGGACTCTTGGGAAGGATCGATGGGTTTTTGGGCAATAGCACCCTCAACGGTAGCGCTGGTGACGATACCTTGAGTGTTGACTATTCAAAAGGCAATAACCTACTGGATGGGGGCGATGACAATGATTATCTCTCTGCTTCTAGCCGATCTAACAACTACGGTGTCGGTGATGGCGCTTCTGGCAACAACACCATCGATGGTGGTGCTGGTAACGATACCTTGAATGTTGACGCTTCTACAGGCAATAATTTACTTGATGGCGGCAATGGTAATGATTATCTCTTTGCCTCCGGCTACTTTGACGACTCATTAGGATACTATCGTACCACGTCAGGTAATAATACACTCAACGGTGGTGCTGGTAACGATACCTTGAATGTTGACAATTCAACAGGCAATAATTTACTTGATGGCGGCAATGGCAATGATTTCCTCTCTGCCTCTGGCGCGTCAGGCAATAACACCCTAAACGGTGGCGCTGGGAGTGATATCTTGACAGGTGGGAAAGGTAATGATGCCATCTATGGAGGGAATGGTGCTGATACCTTTCGTTTCAATAGTTACAATGAAGGCGTTGATAGTCTTTATGACTTCAACGCAAGTAATGAATATATTCAGGTATCGGCTGCTGGTTTTGGTGGCGGGTTATCACCAGGTTTTCTTCAGAAAAGTCAGTTTACCATCGGAACATCTGCAACCACTAGCGTTCAGCGATTTATCTATGATGACATTACAGGTGCATTGTACTTTGACCAAGATGGCAGTGCAGGTGCATTTACTCAGGTAAAATTTGCACAACTATTTTATCGATTGTCACTAACCGAAAACAATTTTTTGGTTGTTTAATCGTGATGAGTGCTTCATGATATCATGTTCAGTGAAAGACTTATCATTAAGACTGCAAGGGAGCAAGGCGCAGTTCTTGCTGGGGGAGAAAGAGTTTTCAGGCTTTTGCACAGATACGGGAATTATAACTAATTAGGCGGACATGATATGATTCCAGCCAGAGAAAAATAAGAAATTATGGAAATGCGAGATGCCTATAATAGCATCTCGCATTCAATTTATGAATGAAAATACTGTTAACAAACCAATCGATCTAGCAATTATACATTATACTAAATAGGAAATTTTTCTCATTTTCAGATGGGGAATACCAGCTTCTTGAAATATTTGTCCTTCTTCTACAAAGTCCAATTTTTGGTACAAAACTTTTATATACTCTTGGGCATGAATCACAACTTCTGGAATATTTTTCTTAGCGATAACCTCTAATGCTTTTATCATAATTTTTTTACCAATACCTTGTCCTCTAGCTGTAGATAAAACAGCAAGTCTTTCTATCTTGGCAGTTTTATCATCTAAATATCTAATTCTGGTGGTACCCACAGCTTTCTCATCTAAATAAGCAATCAAATGCTGAGATATTTCATCTTTGCCATCAAATTCTAAAGCGGGATCTACGCCTTGTTCTTCCTGAAAAACTGATTTTCTAATTGCTGCGATCGCTGGAAATTCTTCAGAGAAATCAGCAACTTTTATGACTAAATTACTCATCAAACTATGTCTGCGGTTAGTATATCAAAAAAGGTGGGGAAAAACCCACCTTTTCTATAGTTTAATCTGCACCTTCAATTGGTGCAAAACCTTGGCGCTGAATATTTTCTGTCACCGCGCGTGGTTCCAGGAATTGCAGGAGGTAATCAGGGCCGCCTGCTTTAGAACCTACTCCAGAAAGTTTGAATCCACCAAAGGGTTGCCGTCCAACGATCGCTCCTGTAATATTGCGGTTAATGTACAAATTCCCGACTTCAAATTCTGTCTGTGCCTGCTGAATATGCGAAGGTGTTCTAGAATAAAGTCCGCCAGTTAAGGCGTAGTTTGTTCCATTGGCAACTGCTAACGCTTCCTGGAAATCTTTCACCCGAATTACCGCCAGCACAGGGCCAAAAATTTCTTCCTGGGAAATTACCGCATTTGGCGATACTTCACTAAAGATGACTGGCCCGATAAAATATCCTTGTTCGGGTGCTGGTAATTCCAACGCCACTTCTGCTTCTGCCTTACCCTTCTCAATATACTCGCGGATGCGATCGCGGGCATTGGCATCAATTACCGGCCCAACTTGGGTACTCGGTAACTCTGCTTCCCCAATATTCAAGGATTTTGTCGCTTGCACCAACCGTTGCACAAAGGTATCATAAATCGGTTCCAGCACAATTACCCTGGAAGCGGCAGAACATTTTTGTCCACTGTAACCAAATGCCGACTGCACTACTCCCACAACTGCTTGGTCTAAATCAGCACTTTCATCAACAATGATGGCATTCTTACCACCCATTTCAGCAATTACCCGCTTCATATGCTTTTGTCCGGGTTTCAAAATCGCCGCATCTGCGTAAATTCTACAGCCTACTTCCTGAGAACCCGTAAAAGCAATCACATGAGTATCTGGATGATTTACCAAATAAGCGCCGACTTGCGAACCCTTGCCAGGTACGTATTGAAATACACCTTTGGGAAAACCAGCATCTACCAAGATTTCTGTGAGTTTGGCAGCAATTACAGAAGATGTTTCCGCAGGTTTGAGGAGAGTACAATTGCCTGAAACTAAAGCTGCAACAGTCATTCCACAAGCGATCGCTAGCGGGAAATTCCAAGGAGAAATCACTACAGCAATACCCCGTGGCTGGTAAATATAACGGTTAATTTCACCTGGAATGTCGTAATTAACACCTTCATCTAACCGTTCTATCTCGTCAGCGTAGTACCGACAGAAGTCTATTGCTTCCGAAACCTCTGCATCAGCTTCCTTAACTGGTTTCCCAACTTCCAAAACTATCCAAACTGAAAGTTCAGCGCGGCGGAGTTCCATCAAATCACCCGCTTTCCGCAAAATATCAGCGCGTTGTTTAGCTGGTGTTTTTCTCCACCCAGGAAATGCTGCTTTCGCAGCTTGCATCGCCTGTTGGGTCTGTTCAACGCTCATCAATCCAACTTTACCAACTACCTGACTGAAATTAGAAGGATTGAGAGAATCAATAAATTCTGACGTATTAACATACTCGCCATTAATCAGCGGTAAATAAGTTCTACCCAACTGTTGACGAATGCTTTGGAAAGCTTGTGCCGCTTTCGTTCTCACCTCTTCCTCAGCGTAATCGCTATCAGCAGCACCAAGGAAGGAAGAGGACACGCCGGAATTTTCATTTTTTGCATCTTTGACAATCGGCGGCGCTAATAACTCCTCAATCGGTCGATTTTCCATATTTTGCCGTAAAAAAGAACTATTAGCCGTATTTTCCAACAACCGACGAATTAAATACGCCATCCCAGGTAATAATTCACCGTAAGGACAGTAAACTCTCACCCGATAACCCCTGTCAACCAATGCCTTTGCTACCTTATCACCCATACCGTAGAGGACTTGCAATTCAAAGCGACGGCGAGGGACATTTAAACTTTCAGCTATGGCAATGGCGCGAGCGTGCGATCGCACATTATGGCTACCAATAGCAGAATACACATATTGATGATTTTCTAGCAATAACTGAGTGATCGTTTCAAAGTTAGCATCAGTTGCCGCTTTGTCGTTGTAAACTGGCTGTGGCCAATGCTTTTGGGCTGCTTTGATAGTTTCCTGATCCCAATATGCACCTTTCACCAAGCGGATTGTCAAGGGATAACCACGTTCTTTCAACCAAGAAATTAGGTCTTTGGTATCTTGTTCACTATCACGCAGATATGCTTGAATTGTTATGCCAATATCTGTGCGTTGCCGAAACTCTTCTTCTAATAACAGTTTTTTCAGGATGCTGAGAGTTATGTCTTTATAGGCATACTGTTCCATATCAAAATGCACAGCTGCGCCTAATTCTTGAGCACGACGTAAGAGAATACGAATGCGATCGCTAACTCGCTCCTCACTACCTTTAGCATCTAGAGGGTCAAATTGGGAATAAAACGCCGTTAACTTCACAGAAACCTGAACTTTTGGAATTGGTTCGCCATCAGCCTCATCAATAGCCGGGATAGCTGTCCAATTCTTCGATGCTTCCACCAATTGTTGGATTAATTCTAGATAGCGTTCTAGATAAGACTGCGCTTCGGCTTCGGTAATCACCGCTTCACCAAGTAAGTCGATGGTGAAAGCCATTTTCTCTTTTCGCAGTCGTTCAACTGTTTTGATGACTTGTTTAATATTTTCTCCAGAAATATATTTATGAGCAAGAGTTTCAACCGCTGTGCCAACAGTTGTAGCAGCAACTTGTCCTGGCATTGAGTCGGGGTTAGCAAAGTTTAGCATCCCCTTCAAAGCTGTCGGTAATTCTACAGACTCATCGCCAAGATATTCTTGTAAATGTGAGGCAATTTCTGATTTACTGTGTAAAGCAGGTAGCGTATCTATAAAGCGAAATAGTTGCACCCGTAACCCAGGATTGCTCATCGCCCAAGCTAGTAATTTATCATCCCAGCGCATTTGATCCCGCAGGGAAGAAAAAAACGAACGATTTTCCTGCGTTGCTGCTAGAAGTTGTTTAGCAATTTCTTGGGTTTTAGCTTCGTAGGTGCTTGTTTTTACTTGTAATACCACTGAGAATAAACTCCGTTAATCAAGGCAAGGCTTTTTGTACAAAGCCTGTGTCTTCTATTTTGACGCTTTCATTAAGCTGTCACCATATCTAGTAAACTGTGGCGTCAGTTCGCCTACCTTTAACAAGGGGATTTTCCCCAAGTCTGGTTAGTTGAGATGATAGCTGGATTTACGCGCCCGCTGTAGTAGTGGTTTTTGAAGTTGAAATTGAAGTCTGACAGCAAGAGAATTCTAAGCGGTGGCTTTCGACCATCAGAATTTTTGGGGACAGGGATAATTGGGCATCAGGAAGGATTTTCCCTTACCTCTTCTATAATTGCGTCTTCCACCTGTCGTTTTGACAGGATGTACTTATTTTTTCCAATACTAAGAATGGGTATACTCACTCTATACCTATAGAAAACTTTATGGATATTTTATTTTATAACTGGCAACACACACTCCAACCCTTTGGCGTTGACCAGGTAGCGGCTGAGAAAGCCTTTAATCGCTTGGTTGCAGCTTACTCTACCCCTGGTCGCTACTACCATACACTCAAACACATTGATCACGTCCTGGGCACAATTGAGATTTTGCAAGGCTACACCAACAACCTAGCTGCTGTTCAACTAGCTGCCTGGTTTCACGATGTAGTCTATGACACTCAAGCTCAAGATAATGAACAAAAAAGCGCAGACTATGCTTTTGAGTTGCTGAGTAATTTGGGTATTCCAGAAAGTACCATAACTACTGTCACACGTCTTATTCTAAATACTAAAGACCATCAAGCCGCGATGGATGACTATGATAGCCAAGTTCTACTTGATGCAGATTTAGCGATTTTGGCTACTAACCTAGTCCAATATCCAGAATACGCCCATGCCATTCGCCAGGAATATGGCTGGGTGGCAGAGGCAGATTATATCACAGGTCGTCGGCAGGTTTTAGAGCAATTTTTACAGCGATCGCGTATCTACTTTACGCCTTTAATGTCAGAGTTCGCCGAACGATCTGCGCGTGGCAATATCCAGGAAGAAATTCAATCTTTGGCTTCAGGATGTGGTTTTTGATAAAGACTGTGTAATCATCTGGCAAATTGTTCGTCATCTTGTAAGTGTGATGGTCGCGAAGCGAACCGCCTTCGGCATCGCAATCCATATCTTCAATTAAGACTTGCTTTCTTCTTATACCGTAATTGTTGGTAAAATTTGATTAAACTGTTAAATTGATTACATTTACAATACTTGTTTTAGTGATAATTTTAACTATTATTAGTTAGTTTGGCAACGTGATGAGCAGAGAGCTAGCTATAATTCTTTATTTCAAAGGATTTTTAGCTAATTTGTGATTGGATACATTTTAGTCCAACAAAATCAAATTTTATTAATCAATGTGCTTTTTTTACTTTATGTAAGACAGATAGCAGGCAATATAGACATTACGATCCACCAATATTACCAGATGAACTGAATAAAAAAACATTTATTTATGGTAAGCACTCATTACTACTGAAAAAGATGTTATCCAGCTAAAAGATAATTATAAATTTTAGTGTCATTGCTATAAAAAAGTTTATTGAATTTTGACATTCAAAACTTTAGTATAGCAATCAAAAATTCTAAAATAGAAACAACAAAAACGTCCAAGTTTTTATAAATTTACTATTACTATGACCCTTATACTTTCTCAAGCAGATTATTTAAAACTACTGGATCAAGCGGAGATAATTAATAATACTATCTTAGATAGTTTTGATATTACAAGAAAGTATCAATTCGGGGAAGGGTATTGGCGACATATTCAGCTACGAGATGGCATATCTTTAGACATTTCCAATTATCAGCAGCCCAAATCATTCATTTTAAAATGTCATGAGCGAAAGCATCCATTAGAATTTCTATTCTTTATTTTAGTAGAGAGCGAATTTAAAAACCTTGAGTTCAAGACAGGAGAATACTTTTTAAGTGGCAGTGGTATGGCATCTGAGTGCGCTGTATTCGAGCCATCAGCGCGGGTAGTAGAAGTAGCTATTCACATACATCCAAATGTGTTTTATAGCTTTGCAGAAAATACATCTGGTAAACTTCCTAAAGAATTACAACATTTAATTAGACGTTGGGATCAACCAACTTATGAACGCTATGGAACTCAAACTCCTGCAATGCTTTTAGCGGTGCAGCAAATTCTTCAATGTCCATATCAAGGCTTTACTAAACAAATTTATCTTGAAAGTAAGGTTTGGGAACTGGTAGCAATGGTAGTCGAGCAAGAAGTACAAATCAACCAAGGTTGCTTCCAGATTAATAAACTCAAGCCATCAGATATTGACCGCATCTACAATGTTAGGGAAATTCTTTTGAAACATTTAGACAACCCACCATCTCTTATTGAACTAGCACGACAAGTAGGTTTAAATGATTGCACAATGAAGCAAGGCTTTAAGCAGGTTTTTGGGACTACGGTGTTTGGCTATCTGCATCACTGTCGAATGGAACTAGCTTATAAGCTGCTTATTGAAAGAAATATGAATGTCACAGAAGTAGCCAGAATAGTAGGTTATGCTAGCTTACCTTCATTTAGTAATGCTTTTCGTAAGAAGTTTGGGGTGAGTCCTAAGTCCTGTCACAGATAAAAATTCCGGATGGAATAAAAAAAATTCCGGCTCGAATAAAACGCAAACACTGAAAAGTTATATATTTTTACAATGATTGGGTTGGTATAAATATATTTTTTACCAACCAAACTGGTAATATTATTTAAAAGCTATGGATTGAAAGGAAAATTATATTTAATTCTCAATTTTAATACCTAGTATTTACTAATTGGTGTGTGTAAAAATGTTTATCAGACTACCATATCCTGCTATTTGCTGGTTAATATCTGTTGTTTCTCTAACTTTAGCCAATCCAGCATATTCTGAACAACCGTTAATCAAAAAAACTTTAGTACGCTCAGGTGAAGTTTTCCAAGAAATTCAAACATTGAATCAGTTACAGTTTCCTAAAACTAATGCTTCATATTTATGGAGAGTACCCAGACAGAATAAATTTCCCGAACTTAGTCAAGCAACTACAGATGTGGTATTAGTTACGGATGTTCAGGTTAACTCTACTGATAAAGGGATAGAGTTAATTTTAGTTACAGCTAATTCTCTGAAATTACAAGTTATACCGAAAACAGAGGGTAATTCCTATATTGCAGATATCCCTAACGCCAAGTTGCAACTAATAAGTGGAGATTTTAGACAATCAAAGCCAGTAGCAGGAATTGGATTAATTACAGTTGCAAATTTAGACGCGAACACATTGCGAGTAACGGTGACTGGGGAGATGGGTGCGCCTGCGGTGGAGTTGTTTGATAGTACAAAAGAAGGTTTAGTTTTTGGAGTGACCCCTAGTACTTCTACTGCTCAACAGCCAACAACAACACCAGAAAAGCCCATTGAGTTAGAGGTGACTGCGCCACCAGATACAAATTATCGGATACCAGATGCAACTACTGCAACGAAAACAGATACACCATTGCGTGATGTTCCTGCTTCGGTTCAGGTGATTCCTCAGCAGGTTATCGAAGACCAACAACCGCGTAACTTAATTGGGATACTTAGAAATGCTGGCGTTGTCCAAAATAATTTTTCATCTCGAATTGCAGACACTTTTTCGATTCGAGGTTTTAGAGCCAGAAACGTTTATAGAAACGGTGTCAAAGACCGCTTTGCAGATGTTGCTGCTCTTTCAAGTTCGCTGACAAATATAGATAGAGTAGAAGTTGTTAGAGGGCCAAACTCTGTAATTTATGGTCAAGTCAATCCCGGTGGGATCATTAATATAGTTACTAAAAAGCCTTTGAGTCAGCCTTACTATGCCTTAGAGGTAAGGCGTGGTGGTTATGAACTTTTTGAACCCTCACTTGACGTTTCTAGTCCTTTAACAAAAGATGGCAGTCTGTCGTATCGTTTAAACACTTCTTACAGAACCACAGAAGACTTTACTGATTTTTATCATGAAAAGCGTTTTTTTGTTTCGCCTGTTGTTAATTGGCGTATCGGGAAAAATACAAATCTAACTTTTGATTCCGAATATGAAGACATACAACAGTCGCTAGGTACTGGTTTGGAGCAGATTGCTAGTGCAACTATACTTCCTAACCCGAATGGCAAAATCCCTATTAACCGTTATTTAGGGGAACCGACTGATTTCTATAACCGCCAGCTTCATAGATATAATTACAATCTAGAACATCGCTTTAACGATAACTGGTCTATTAGTAATTCATTTCAAGCTGCATTTTTAACCCTTGATTTACGTGAAACAGGTGTTACCAGTCTGCTGGAAGCAGACAACCGCACTGTCGAAAGAGATCTGACTACTTTTCCAAAGCCAACAGAGTATGAAGCTTATACTTTAGATACTCATGTTATTGGTGATTTTAACACTGGTAATATAAAACATAAACTTTTGGTGGGGTTTGACTTATTTAGACAAACCCGAAGAACTAGTGTACTTAGAACAGCTGCCGCCCCTCTTGATGTCTTTAACCCAGTGTATGGTCAACCACTAGGTGATACTCTTGGAGGAGTTGATGTCTTTTTCAGAGATGATGCTTTAGGCTTTTATCTTCAAGACCAAGTGACACTTGCCAATAACCTCAAACTACTTGTGGGTGGACGTTATGACTTAGTAGAGAATGAGTTTGCTAATCGGATTGCTTCAACCTCAAGTGTCCAGTCTGATTCTGCCTTTAGTCCAAGAGTAGGCATCGTTTATCAACCCATAGCGCCTGTCTCCCTCTACGCCAGCTACAGCCGCTCTTTTGAACAAGTAACGGGTGCAGATAAAAATGACAACCTTTTTAGACCACAGCTAGGTACTCAGTATGAAGTGGGCGTTAAGACTGATTTATTCGATAATAAACTCTCAGCGACACTTGCTTTATATCAACTGACACTAACTAACATTGTAACTACCGATCCTACCGATCCCGATTTTGATGTGCAAACAGGAGAACAAAGAAGTCGGGGAGTAGAACTGAGTGTCACCGGAGAGATTCTTCCCGGTTGGAATGTGATTGGCTTTTACGGTTATACAGACGCACGCGTTATCAAAGACAATGATATTCCAATCGGGAATCGAGTAGAAGGAGTATCAAAGCATGTCGCTAGTTTGTGGACAACTTACACCTTTGGTACTGGCTCTCTCAAAGGTTTTGGAGGTGGAATTGGCTTTAACTACGTTGGAGATCAAACGCCAGATAATTTGGATACATATACGATCCCAAGCTACTTTCTTACCGACGCAGCTCTGTACTATCGTCAGAATAACTTTAGCATTGGACTCAACTTGAATAACATATTTAATGTTCGATATTATGAAGCAAGCTTTGACTATCTCCAAAGAATTATTCCTGGTCGTCCGTATACAGCACAGTTGACAGTGAAGTGGGAATTTTAATGAGAACAACTCATTGGTTAACCAAGTGTTTTGTCCTATGCTTGCCCCTTTTAGGATTGCTTGCTGTGGTAGTGTGGCTAAACAGTTATTTCTTTTTTAATTATCCAAAAGTTAGCCATGAATTGAGTGTTTCTTCTTTAGGTCAGGTTCGAGTCGTTCAGCACTTAATGGGTAAGACAATAGTTCCTGCTCATCCTCAACGAGTTGTTATGCTTGGTGATTGTTTAGAAAATGCTTTGGCGTTGGGGATCAAACCTATAGCTGCCTCAAAGTTATTTGTCTCACAATTGCAGCGATTAGTAGGCCCGCTATCAGGTATTGAAGATGTAGATTGGTTCTCTCCTAGTATCGAAAAAGTCTTGTTTCTCAAACCAGACCTAATTCTTGGTATGCATTTTCATCAAGATATTTATCCACTGTTATCACAGATTGCGCCCACTGTTTTGGCTCCTCCTGGAACCACTGGAGCTTGGAAAGAATCTTTTGCTTTCACAGCCCGTGTTCTGGGTAAAACTAAAATAGCCCAACAGGTAATGGATAATTATTATGCACGTTTGACACAGTTTAAAGCAAAAATGGGCGATCGCCTGAACACAACTTTAGTCTCAGTTGCCGAATTGCGTACTGATGCACTTTGGCTGTGGGCGAAGGCAAGTTTTTCAGCAGTTATTCTTAAAGATGCGGGTGTTGCACGTCCTTACTCTCAAACTTTGGATAGTCAAGCAACCCTGAGTCTAGGGGGTGGCCCTGCTGCCTATGCTTTATCAGAGGAACTTTTGAGTGAGTTAGATGGGGATATTTTATTTCTAGTATCAGAAGACACACAGGGCAAAAGGGATTTATACCCAATACTTGAGCAACTCAAAGCAAAACCGTTGTGGTCAAAGTTGAAAGTCGTCCAACAGGAAAAAGTTCATGAGGTGGGGTTTTACTGGGTTCAGTTTGGCCCCCTTGCAGCCAATCGGATGATAGACGATTTGGAGCGATATTTAGTTAAACAGCAATAAACTATTTGAAAGTTTTTTAGGAGGGATTATGTTGAACTTGAGTGCAATTAGTAATGCAACTATGCAGTCAATTCCTTATAAATGGATTGTGTTTGAAAACTTGCTTGACACTTCAGTACAATCTGAACTAGCAAATAGTTTTCCGACTACAAACTATAAAGAATATCATGCTAGAGACTTTGAGTTAGAAGAATACCCGGAATATACATATGATGACTACAGGTTTTTTGGACGCTGCATTCTGGATGAAAGTAAGTACAAAGGTCTACAAAATATCAGCGATCTGAGTCTTAGTTGGCAAAAATTGATTGAAGAACTTCTCACTCCTGATTATCGAGAGGCAATGGAGCATCTGACTAATTTGAATTTGAAAAATCATTCACTAACAATTTATTTAACACGACATGATTTAGGATTCTGGAACCGTCCTCATACAGATATCCCCTATAAACACGTAACTCAACTTTTCTATTTCAATGAGGGATGGAACCCAGAGTGGGGAGGGTATTTTCAAGTTCTTAAAGATAATCAGACTACTTCTGTAGTTAAAGAAGTTCCACCCTTGCCGCAATATTCAGTTGCTATTGTACGTTGCGATCGCTCTTGGCACATGGTTTCTCCTATTTCCTTGAATGCAACTCAACACCGTTTGCATCTACAGACTTGCTTTTGGCTGCCAGAGTCTTAGGTTTTTGTTTAGCAAATTCTGAAGGGAATTTTGCTCAAATTGAGAGCATTCTAACTCAAAGCCGCCTGCCTTGTCATCCAAAAAGTTTTCCTCAATATCGAATCGCAGGCTGTATTCCCGAAACGTCTGGAGGGTAGGAGTTTTTTCACGCTTTGATGTACCACAGTTCTCTACTGATAGGATCACGGGTGAATACAACTCCTACAAGCCCATAAGGATTAGTTTTAGTGACTTTCACTGTTTGAAGTAATATCATGTCCGCCTAATTAGTTATAATTCACGCATCTGTGCAAAAACCAGGAAACCCTCTTTCCTCCAGCTAAGAGCCCCCTGCCCCCCTGCGGTCTTAATGATAAGTCTTTAACCGGACATGATATAACACAGTTTCACAATAGCCCAGGTAAAACTGTTTGATTTGACGCGGCGGCTTACCTCCACACCAAACCCATAAGTCATTTTTGCCCCGAATACGATAGTGCCAGAAAGCCCAAGCTTAGAAAATGAAACTTCAAGTTGGGAAAGTGAAACTTTCAGTAAACATTCACGATAGGCTGTATTCCATGCAATTGGAATCGGCAATAAACGAATTGCTTAACGTCTGCCATCACCACGATGAGGCACTTCAGGCACTTCAGTGTCTTGTAGCTTTATTTTCGGTGCAAACACTTCTTGATGTTGTTGTTGATGTTGTTGCTGCTGAATTTTTTCCTGTGCAAACTTTACACGGGTGCGAACTCCCAGATCGGCATCTGTATCGAGCATTTGCTGAAGTTGATTTGTAATCCGCGACGCTTGATCAGGTAAAGTGACTGCTATTGCAATGGCTAGTGTTTCTAAACTCGTCACTGCCGCATAGCGCACTACCCACTCTGGATCTTGAGAAATTAGTAGTAGTGCCTCTAATACCTGAGTTTGAACAGATTTTAGTTTCTCAGGCGGTACTTGATGCCAGCGTAAAGTGCCTAATCCCCTGGCAGCTGCCCGCCGCACACTCAGGGAAAAATCGTTTTTTGCTGCCTCGAACAAGGTATCCAGCGCCCGGACATCCCCAATTCCCGCTAAGGCACGAATAGCCCAGGCTCTAGCACCGTAATTGTAGTCATCAATTAGTTCCAATAATGGCTGCACTGCGACTTCCCCGATCGCAATTAGTCCATCTACCGCCGCCACCGCCGCCCCTGGATTGTTGTAGCCCAAAGCTGCAATCAGAGTGGGAACAGATTCTTCTATACCAGCGGCTGCTAACTCTTGAACTGCGTCTAATAAGCGATCCGAGGAGTCTGCTTCTTTCACAGCACGGATCAATATTTGGGCAAGGTCACTATTATTCATAATAATTTTTCATGGGTCATTAGTCGTCAGCCAATTGTAGCTTAAGTTATCCGTAGCTGACATCATACATAAACCCCCTAGCCCTAATTTTGCTGTTGGACTGGGGGTTTATGTGTGGAAAACATTAGGTTGAAACGTATTAATGACAACTCATTATCTATAACTTCCAGTAGAATTCAGAAGTCAAGAGTAAAACAGGCTTTATATATGACTTTGAAACCTAGCGGCTGTACTGTAGGACTACAACAGCGAGTCCATCAAATTCATCACTTTAATCGCACCTGCTGACAAAGTGCTTGTTGCTGTGTGGTTAACTTGATGTTCTAGTAATCCTTTAAGAGAAATTAGCTTCAGGCTATTTTCGGCAAGAGTCTGTGCGATCGCATCTGCTGCGGGTAAATATCCAATCGCTCCCAAATCTGCTAACACTGCTCGACGCAATTGCAATTTCTCTCCCGCCAGAGCTTGTACTAATCGTTCTCCATAAACTGGTTCTTGGGTTAATTGATACATGGCTCGTGCGGCAGCATATTGCACCAATTCGATTGGATGCTCTAAGAATGGCTTTACTAAAGGGATAAACTCAGTTGCTTTCAAACTTCCCAAGGCTTCTAAAATGGCGTCGTAGGGTTGAGATAAATCAGGCTGCTTTGATATGAGCTGCTCTCCCTGCAAACCTACTTTTAATCGCTTGATCAGGGCGGGAATACAAACCGGATCACTCAACATCTCTAAGGATTGTGCCGCTGCTTCCCGTACATAAAAATCTGAGCAGTCTAAACACCCAATCAAAGGTGATACTGCCTGGCGATCGCCTAGTTTCCCTAAGGCCCTAGCTGCATTCCGTCGCAGAGGATATCCGCCTCCTGGTGTCCTATCGGCTTCATCCTCTAAAGCTTTAATCAGCCCTGTAACCGCAGCTGCTTCACCTATGCGAAACCTACCCAACCACCAGGCAGCATAAAACCGCAGACCTAAATTTGCACTCTCAAGATTAGCGATCGCTTGCTCTACTGTTAAAGATTCACCGTTGGCAAAGTCACCTGTCGGTGATAAATCTTCAAATTTCTGCGGACTGGAATTCATTAGGAAGAAGGAGGATTGCTCTGTCCGCTATCTGTTTTAGCCTCAGCGTTCAATAGCTGAATGCTGACTATTTTGCCACCCAAGCGAGTAATCCGCTTCATTTCTTTATTCATCCGGTTCTCAGGTACTGTAAAAAACACAGTGGCACTAGAACGAATGGGATAGTTAGTTTTTTCGGTTTCTTCGCTTTGGCGCAGACCCACTACTTCATACCGAAAGTAGCGATTACTAGTTCTACTACTAATTTGTCCTAGCATAAAATCAATTCCAAATTTTAATTAAAATTCTAAATTGTCATTAGTCTATTGTCCTTAATAATCACCCTTCGCATGACGATCAAGGACTCGTTGGCATAGCCCAAGGTAGACAATAGCCTGCGCTATGCACGGCATCGTCTCCCAAACTCTTGGAAACGCTCCTTGGCGTTGGGAGAACACCGCACTGGCTCACCAATGACTAATAACTAATGACCATTGACAAATGACACTAAAGTGGTTTCACACTGGCTATTTTGCCACCTTGTTTTACCACTCTCTGGAAGTAACTAGATAGCTCTTCATATGGTAGAATTACAGCCTGATTGACACGGCGGGTGCTAGGATACCCAGCTCCAAAAACGCCTGCCACTTCAATGCGGTAAAGTCTGCCTTCTTTGCCAAAAGTTCCTGCACCACCGAAAGTACTATTGGGGGTAACGCCTTTTTCGGAAGCAACGTATGCAAAGCCTGAAGGACCACCGGAGGGAGGAACAACGACGGATGCACTATTGCGACCTAGTTCGCTGGCTAGGCGGGAGGACTTGCCTTTGAGTTGGGAGGTATCGCTACTGGCATAGCCGCGATAAAGTTGGAATATCCGGCTAAATCCTACAGTTTTCTGTCCTGTTTGGGTTTCAAACCCGCGATAGTAAGGCACAATATTTTCACCAAAGTTAGATTGATACTCTGGTGAATCAATGTAAGAATCAATGTCGGCTTCATATCCCTTGGTTTGATACAAGTCCAAGTGATAAACTACATCAGACTCATCATAAGGGGCACGACCCAACAAATGTTTATAGTTGAGTTCGATGACGCGAGTTTGGAAATTGTCGTAGAAAAACTTGGATTTGTACAGTTCTGATTTAGCTACTTGACGCACAAACTCTTGCACTGTATTTTTTCGATCACGCAGGATAGATTCAGCACTTGTTAGGCGATCAGATGCCAATATGTAGTTGTTGCCCAACACCTGACGATAGACGGCAGCAATTACTCTCTCAATGTCTTCTTTGGTTGCATTGGGACGCAATTCCACAGGAGACTGATCGCTAAAAGGTTCCGTTCCCAGACGGGAAGCGGCTGTTGTAATAGCCATTGATAATTTTCCTTTTGTAATTGGTAGTTGGGAAAAGTTAGGAGTTAGGGGTTAAGAGCAGGGGTAGAGTTAGGAATCTAAAACTCATAACTTCTAACTTCTCACTCATAACTCCTCATTCCCAGTTCCTAACTCCTCACTTAATTCCCGATTCCCTATTTATACGGCTGTAATGCTAATCACTTTACTGCCCTTGCGATTCAACTGCTGCAATTTACTAGAAAGTTGTTCGTAAGGGACGATCAATTCCGCAGTACCCCGCCGCACGACAGCTGAGTTTGGGGAAGCTGCTTGTAGCACTCTGATGCGGTATGTTTCCCCGCGACCACCTGTAGAGAGGCCTGTTAAAGCTCCGGCTGAGACTGGATAAATGGGTGAAGCCAGATTCTTAGCCACTTCCCAGGTTAGCCGTCCTTGTTTTTGTCCTTGAGCGCGATCGCTATTGGCATAACCCCGATACAGTTGGAACAGTCGGCTATATCCCACATTTTTCTGTCCTACTTGACTTTTAAAGCCTCGATAGTAGGGCACAATATTTTCACCAAAGTTCTCTTGATATTCTAATGAGTCAATGTAGGAATTAATCTCAGCTTCATAACCTTGTGAGTTGTAAAGCTCAACATGGTACGAAATTTCTGACTCATCTTCTGGGGCACGCCCCAATAAATGCTTATAATTCAACTCGATAAACCGAGTTTGGGAGTTGGAGTGGAAAAACTTATCCCGATACAGTTCCGATTGAGCAATAGCTAGCACAAATCCCCTAACTGAGATTTCACCTTGCTGCAACAGTGATTCCGCACTCTCCAGACCTTCTCCTTCTAATAGATATGCATTACCCAAAACCTGACGGTAAGCCGCTCGGATAACCACTGCCACATCCGCTTCTGTTCTATCCGGACGTAGTTCTACCAGTGATGAGTTTTCAAATGGTCTAATTCCTAGTCTTGCTGCTTGTCCCAAAGCTGCCATCTTTAACCTCCTCAGTTTTAACTGCAAAACTGAAAACTTTTTAGAAAAATTTTTTCTAGTTTTTTAACAGTCTTTTGAAAATAAAACTGCCCGGAGAGGTAAACAACTCATAAAACTTACTTGTCATAAGAGCTGATTTCCTCTCCGGGCTAAAGAAACACTCTAGCTTAGAGTATTGATTACATAGTCGATGTAGGAATTTGCTTCAACACCTGGATCGCCGCTTAAACCGTGGTTAGCTTTGATGTACTTGAGAGCTTCAATGTACCAGCTAGGAGACAGTTCAAAAGTGCGGTTGATTTCAGCCAAGCCAGAAATCAAGAAATCATCCAAGGGGCCTGTACCACCAACAACTAAAGCGTATGTGATAATCCGCAAGTAGTAGCCGATATCACGTACACACTTGCTTTTGCCGCGTGCATCAGCCGCGAAGTTGGGGCCTTGTTGTTGAGTGGTGTAAGGGTACTTGTTATACACCGCTTGCGCTGCACCTTCGGTCAAGCGTTGGGCATTACCGCTCAATGCTTTTGCTGCTTGTAAGCTAGCTGGCGCTTGGCGGAAGCGACCAAAAGCAACTTGAATTTCAGTGCTGCTGAGATAGCGACCTTGAGAATCAGCCGAGGCAATTGCTTCAGTTAGAGGCGTTTTTGACATTTTGCTATTTCCCTTTCACAAACTTTATGGTTGAAATTTTGTTTTGTCCTATGGACAGACAATTATTCAGTCAACATCAGCAATGCTTGGCTTAAGCCACAGCAGCAGCAGCACGATCAAAATAGCTAGCTATTTCAGATGACAGAGCGCTGCAATCTCCTCTGGTGATGTTATTTGGATCGTTGACAATGGCAAGGGAAGCTTGTTTCAGCTTCTGAATACCAACAGCAACTGACCCTCCTGGAGTTCCCAATGCTAAATAGGTTTCCCGCAATCCATTCAGGGCACGGTCATCTAGTACGCTTGAATCGCCAGCGAAGATAGCATAGGTGATATAGCGAAGAATGATGTCCAAATCTCTGATGCAAGCAGCGGCGCGACGGCTGGTGTAAGCATTACCACCAGGAGTGATCAATTGGGGTTGTTCTGCCCACAAATCACGAGCCGCAGCAGCAACAAGAGCAGACGCATTGCTGGTAATACGGTTAACAGCATCTGTACGCTTGTTACCATCTTTGACTAGTTCGCTCAAAGCATCCAATTGTGCATCGGAGAGATATTCCCCACGTGTATCAGCTTGGGAAACTACTTTTGCAAATGCATCTAAAACCATTGCCTTAAATCTCCTAATTTGCTTAGCTAAGAATAATTTGGACTCAAAACTGAATGGTTCAGTTTCTTTTTGATGTCAGCACTGCCTGACGAGTTACGACAAGGTTTAAAACAGACATCCAAGAAATAAGTTTACGATCTCCAGGCTTTCAGATTAAAACTTTTGTTAAAAAACTTCATACTTCTGTGAATGACTGCAAAACCTGATTAAGATGTTGTTTTTTACTTCCAAGTTCTCTTTATACAATGCTGCTGCATCATTATTTATTACAAATTATTATTATGTTTGTTAATTTAATTTACATAAATTAACATTTATCTCTCTTTTATTCTGTATCAAAAGTTAGTACAACACCGTAGAAATAACTATGGGACTTCTAAGTAAAAAAATATCCAATTAACTCTTGTGGGGTAAGCGTCTGGCCTGTCCTATGAACTGCGCGGGCAAGATGCCATAGGTGTCAAGTTAAGAAAAGTACAATCTTGTCAAGAGGATATACTCAATGCTTAAATTCAACACAAGGGTGTTGAAAAAACCATGAGTAAGCCACGGAAAAAAGCAGGAAATCCAGACTTTCGTCACCGAGTCACAGTGCCAGCGCCAACAAGCGAAGAAATAGAATCGCGGTTAATAGCGTTAGTAAGTCCGGGAACATTTGCATTGGTGTCAACTTAAGGTAAAAGCCAGTTTAGAACAAGCTTTTAGAGATTGCCTCGAAAAGAAGTCTTTGACTCTTAATGCCTAATGGGAGGCAAAGCCTCCCTTACTTGCGGCAGCAGCCCAATGAGGAGGATTTCCAGCCTCTGGCTCTTAACGAGGTTTTAAAGGGGTTTTGGCTTAAGTTGACACCAATGGACCGCGCTAACTGACTACAAACCTTTAATTATTCACGCCCACTTACTAATTCCTGCCAAAGACACTGCCAAGGGCACGCGCCATATTTTGCGGTTGCATTGCATCCATTGCAGCGGTAGGTTCGTAGCCGCAGTGAACCATACAATCGGCACACTTGGGATTGCCACTAGCACGGCCGTATTGACTCCAGTCAGTTTGTGCCAGTAATTCCTTGAAGGTAGAGTAATAACCTTCGTTCAGCAGATAGCAAGGTTTTTGCCAACCGAGAACGCTATAACTAGGGCTGCCCCAAGGCGTGCATTCGTAGTCCTTCTCACCAGTGAGAAAATCTAAGAACAGTGGATTGTGATTGAAGTTCCAGTTTTTTTCACCAGCTTTCAGGGGAGACAGAATTTCCCGGAAGAGGGCGCGGGTTTGTTCTCGGTGGAGAAAATGATCTTGATCTGGTGCCCACTCGTAACTGTAGCCGGGAGAAATCATCATCCCGTCAGTATTTAGTGTTTCCAGAAAGTCGAAGAACTCTTGCATATCTTTGGGTTGAGTACCCTCAAAGATAGTCGTGTTAGTAGTGACACGAAAGCCTTTAGCTTTAGCGGCGCGAATAGCTTTGACAGCAATATCAAAAACACCTTTGCGATCGACACACTGATCATGCAACTCCCGCATCCCATCTAAATGAACGCTAAAAGTCAGGTAAGGGGAAGGTTGAAACTTATCCAGGCTCTTTTCTAATAACAAACCATTGGTACATAAGTAAATATATTTCTTGCGCTCAATTAATCCCCGAACAATCTGATCAATCTGGGGATGCAGCAAAGGTTCTCCCCCAGGAATTGAGACAACCGGTGCGCCGCACTCTTCCACTGCGGTAAAGCATTGTTCTGGGGTGAGATTTTGCTTTAAAATTTCCTTTGGATGTTGAATTTTACCACAACCAGTACAGGCTAGATTACACCGAAAAAGAGGTTCCAACATCAATACTAAGGGGAAGCGTTTACGTCCTAAAAGACGTTGAGTCACAAGATACTTTCCAATATCTATAGCTTGTTGTAGATTAACTGCCATTCTATTACTCCTCTGTTGATCAAAACACCACGTTTTTAGCCCCAAGATTTATCTGTGGGGGTCTTTAATTTTGAATTTTGAATTTTGAATTCCCCAGAGGGGTTGACATACCCCTGAGTAACAAACCAATCCACAGCATCTTTGAGTGCCGCCTTCAGCGAAGATTGGGGTAGACCCAACTCTCGTACAGCCTTGGCGGCATCATAATACATAGGTTGTTTTGCCATCCGAACGCCATCCAATGGCACTGAGGGCAATTTCCCCAAGGGTGCAAGAATCTTTTCATCAATCCAGGCAACACTAAGAGGTAACCAAGCGGGTACAGTTCGTTGAGGTGCCCTTAGACCTGTGATATCGGCCAGTTGTTCTAGCAGTTGCTTTAGACTTAGATTTTGGTGACCTAAGATATAGCGATCGCCTGATTTACCCCGCTGCAAGGCCAGTAAATGCCCCCATGCCACATCCCGGACATCGATAAAATTTAGACCAGTATCCAAGTAAAAGGGCATTTGCCGTCGTAAAAACCGCAATATTATATCACCCGTAGGGGTAGGTTTGATATCCAAGGAGCCAATCGGGCTGCTGGGATTGACAATAACTACCTCCTGACCCGTAGCAACGGCTTGAATGGCTTCTTGTTCAGCCAGAAACTTAGACTTTTTATAGTCACCCACCAACTTTTCTAAGGGACTCTGATGTGTTTCATCGACGACTTGACCAGATGATCCTACCCCAATTGCTGCCACTGAACTCGTGTAGACGGTGCGCTCAATGTTAGCCTTGCGAGCTGCTGCTAACACATTGCGCGTACCCAGGACATTGTGACGGTGCAGTAACTCCCGATCTGCTTGCCACAGCGAATAATGGGCTGCCACATGAAATAGGTATTGACAACCTTCCATCTGTTGCCAGAGATTTGGTGAATTCAAATCGCCTTTGACAATTTCCACCTCCAAACCGCGTAGATTCTCTAGGTTGCTGCTTGAGCGTACCAGCGCTTTGACTGTGTAACCCTGTTGCAGCAACAACCGTACCAAGTGGGCACCAATAAAACCCGTACCCCCCGTGACAAAAACCTGCATCAATTTGTCCCCCTCTTCTTAAACCGAGGAAACCAATCATCCAATATGGTGTAAACTACCGGCACAACAATCAAACTGAGGATAGTCGAAGTCACCAGTCCACCAGCGATCGCTACAGCCATAGGCGATCGCAATTCGGAACCAGCACCCAAACCTAAGGCGATCGGTAGCATCCCTAAAATAGTGGAGGCAGTGGTCATCATAATTGGTCTGAGGCGCACTATTCCGGTCTTAAGGATCGCCTCGGTGCGCTCTAAGCCAGCACTGCGTAACTGGTTGATATAATCTACAAGCAAAATAGCATTTTTATTGGCTAGCCCCAGCAAAAAGACGAAGCCGATCAGTGAGATCATGCCAAAATCGCTCTTGGTGATTAGTAGCGCCAACATTGCCCCCACCAGTGCCAAGGGCAAAGAGACACCAATCACCAGAGGGTCTACCCAGCTTTTGAACAGCAAAATTAATACCATAACAATACACAGGGCAGATAGAGCCAAAGTACTGCCGAAACTGCTAAAAACCTCACCTTGGCTAGCAGAGTCTCCTCCTAAATTTAAGGAAACATTAGAGGGTAACACCGCCTTAGCTTCAGCTACCACTTTGTCAGTAGCATCGCCCAAGGATAGATCCTTGCCAAGATTAGCACTGACATAGGCCACCCGCTGATTATTCAGACGCTCGATCTGAAAAACCGTGCCCTGTGGATTCGTTTCACCTGTAACTGTGATATCGGCAAATCCCGGTAGTCTCTGAATCCTCTGTTTAATCGCTTTGACTGCTTTGCTCAGAGCTTGGAGATTATCACCTTGTAATGCTATTTGCAGGGGTTTTTGACCACCGGAATCAACAAATTGAATATCTTCAACACTGGTAGTTACCCCAGAAAGAGCAGGTAAGGAGGAGCGCAATTGGTCTTGTAGTTCCGCAGTTGTGATTTTGCGGTCTTTCTTGAGCTTCACATACAGTATGCCTTTGTTCGGCTCACCTTCACGAGAACCAACAGTGGTAAATACCGTTTCAACTGTCGGTGATTTTCTCACAACCTCTTCTAGTTTCTTAGCAACCTTAAGAGAATCGGTCAAAGGATTGGGAATGGGAAATTGGGCATTGGGCACTGGGGACTGGGATGAGAGGGATGAGGGAGTTAATTTTTCTCCCCCTGCTCCCCCTGCTCCTCCTGCTCCCTTACTTGCCAAATCAGGGATACTCGACAAAGGAGCCGTATAAGCAATATTAAATTCGCCGCGATCAAGTTTGGGAATAAACCCTTTAGGAATTAGTGGAATCATCACTATACCGGCAATGAAGCTGAGTACAGCTAACCCGATAACTATCTTGCGGTGACTCAAAGACCAACTCAGCAAGTTTCTGTAAGATTGGCTAAAGGCCACCCAGATTTTTGCTTCCCGACGCGGGGAGAGCGAGGATTTAGGTTTGAGCCAATAGATAGCTAGAACTGGAGATAAAGTCCGAGCAACTAGCATAGAAGCAAGCATCGCCGCTGAAACGGTGATCCCAAAAGGCTTAAAGAACTGACCGATTACCCCACCCATCAAACCTATGGGTAGAAAAACTGCTACTGCTGTCAAAGTGGCGGCGGTGACTGTCAACCCAATCTCATTTGTAGCTAAAAGCGCCGCTTGGCGAGGAGTTTCCCCATCTTCAACGTGTCGCATGATGTTTTCCACATCTACGATCGCATCATCAACAATACTACCAATCACCAAAGCTAAAGCCAGCAAAGTGATTGTCTCCAGGTTAAAGCCGAAAATCGCCATGACGATAAACGTCGCCAACAAAGATGTCGGAATCGCCAAGGCAGAGATCAGAGTTGCCCGCCAATTCCACAAAAAAGGAAAAATTACTACGATAGACAAGACGACTGCTTCCAGCAAAGCATCAATTGTTGACTGGGTGGCTTGGCGGATATATTCTGCTTGGGTGGCAGCTAAAGTGAGTTTGACATCCTTGAGGGTAGAGCGTAGCCTTTGAACTTCTTTCTCAACTCGACTCACTACTTCCAAGGTGTTAGCGCTACCGCGTTTAATTACCTGAAATGCGAGTGCATCTTCACCGTTAAACCGCACTAATGTCGCTCCGGTTTGGGTAAGAGTAGCTGCACTCGCATTCGCTGGATTTAGCAAAGGAGTTGTAGTAGCAGCACCTAGTAGTGAGACTTTCAGGACTCCTGGTAGTTTAGCGATCGCACTGACAATCTCATCTTGCGCTAACTTCGTCAAATCTTTGAGATTCCGCGTCGGACTCTCTATGGCATAGCTAATGGCGGCTGACTCGTTTAGATTCAGGGGAATAATTTTGTCAGTTGCTCCCTGAGGCAAAGTCAACTGCTTGAGGGCAGTTTCAACCTTTTTGGTTGATGTTTCTAAATTCGTCCCAACGGCAAAAGAAAGACTAACAGCAGTTTGACCAGGATAGGTGGATGAGCGGATATTCTCCAGTCCTTCTAGAGAGTGGAGGCGTTCTTCCAAGGGTTTGGTGAGCTTGGCTTCTGTATCCAGAGCAGTTTTTACGGGGGCTGTAGCATTTACAACTACCACTGGAAAGGTAATATCTGGAAACAAGGCATACTTAAGGGAGCTGAAAGCCAGAACACCAGCTACCGTCACGGCAATCCAAAAACTCAGCGTCAGCCACGAAAATTGAATCGCCAATTTGGAAATATTGAAGAGTTCTCGTGCGGATTTTGAGTTATGAAACTTTACCATCTTGGAAAATTATCGTGTGGGTGACACAATTATTTAGTCATGCTACAGCAATCACCTTCGGTTTGCGAGTTTTGGTTACTACTAAACGGCAATATTACTTATTGTGACTCAGATAGGCAAAATTTTTAATACAGAATGGAACTTGACACATGAAACTTGAGACTCTCGAGAGGGCAAGTGCCTAATTTTTTCCCCATTAATACAATTCTGGTACCTCAAGGAGCAGAATATAAAGCTGTGTGTCGCGGATTAAGCGGCATTACTGGCTCCATCCCAACGATAGTAGCCATACCTGTTGGGATGAAGCCTTTACTCAAATATCTGGAACAATCCCAAGGAAATGGACAATTTCTGGCTCCAAAATCCCGGGTGCTGATTATGGGTATATGTGGCAGCTTGAGCGATCGCCACACAGTTGGTGATATTGTGCTGTATCAAGATTGTATTTATCAGAGGAAGCAGCAAGAATGCGATCGCACTTTTTCAGCACAATTGCACTCCTGTATATCAGAAAAAGTCTCATTAGTCAAGGCATTGACAAGCGAGCGCGTGATTTGGTCTGCCGCCGAAAAACGCCGTTTAGGTGAAACTTTGGCGGCTGATGTTGTTGATATGGAAGGATTTACCGCTCTAGAGTTTTTCAATGCGGCTGGGGTGGCCGTGGCAATGCTGCGAGTAGTCAGCGACGATTGTCAGCATAATATCCCTGATCTCACACCAGCAATTAACTCTGATGGCTCCCTAAACCCTTTTGCTTTAGCGATGGGAATGCTTCGACAACCCCTTGCTGGTACTCGATTGATTCGAGGTTCATTAACAGCATTAAAGGTGTTAGAGCAAGTTACAAATCTGCTCTTTTCAGGCTATAGCCTGAAATAATCTGTCAACCACAGGTAAACATCGATATATATCGATGTTTACCTGTGGTTACTTTTGCTTTTCTATCACGTTATAACAAACGAATAAGTACAGGAATGTAATAATTAATACAAATAATCTTTGGTTATGAAATTGTATGTGGAATAAGCTTTACAGAAACTTTATCATTATAGATATTAAGTATAAAACTAGATTGGGAAGCATAATATATAACCTGCTCAAGGTTGGGTTCCATGAGAGCTAATTCCCCGGGATTGTGAATTAAAAATACTCTTTTGTCAGGATAGCTCGGAACTAATTCGCCAACTATCGAACAGAATTTATGAAGCTCAATCACAAGCTCTACCTGTACTCGTTCCTAGCTGATTTCCGATGGCTCAAGAAAAGTTACACCGCTAAAATCATGTTGGTGGCATTTTTGGGCACTCATGTACCACTTCTGACTTTACTCTTGAGTTTCCTGATCTCAAACTCCTATTCGTTGGAGATGGCAGTGCGAGTTATGATCATTGCTCTGTTAGCTACGCTAGCGGGTACAGGTGTCACCCTCTACGCGCTACACTACCTTCTCGAACCGGTTATTTTGACATCTGCTGCATTACAAAACTATCTGAACACCAAAACCCTACCGGAACTGCCTACAGAATTTGCTGATGAAGCGGGTACATTGATGGCGGATACTTCACAAACTCTTCACAAATTAGATCAGTTAATTCACTACATCACTAATTATGATGATCTAACTGGATTACCCAATCGTGATTTATTCCGCGATCGCCTCTATCAGACTCTATCCCAACCTGAAAATAACCAGCGCCTTGTAGCTGTCTTTTTGCTGGCTATTGATGATTTCACTGCTATCAGTCATGGGTTAGAGCATGAGACAACAAATTTGTTGTTAAGAGCAGTTGCCCAGAGGTTATCAACCTGCATAGCGCAAACAGATATTCTTGCCCATTTGAGGGGAGATGAATTTGTCCTGGCTCGAATAGACCTTGTTTCTTTTGAAAGTGTGATTCAGCTATCTCATTTGCTATCGAGTACCCTGAGCAAACCCTTTTCTTTAGAGGGTAACTCGATTCATATCACCGCCAGCATCGGCATCACAATTAATGGATTAAATGATCGTAATAGCCTAGATCAAATCTTGCAACAGGCTCACATGGCACTGTACCAGGCGAAGCAAAGAGGGCGTAGCCAATACCAATTCTATTCGCCGGAAATTAATGCTCAGTTGCAGGAGCGACTGACTTTAGAAAATGAATTACATGGGGCGCTTGAGCGGCACGAAATGCTGGTTTATTATCAACCTCTGATTGATTTACACAGTGGACAAGTTATAGCTATGGAAGCGTTGATTCGCTGGCAGCATCCTACCTTAGGTTTGATTTCTCCAACAAAGTTTATTCCGATCGCAGAAGCCAATGGTTTGATCGTGCCAATTGATCAATGGGTCTTGCGAACTGCTTGTGCCCAAAACCGTGCTTGGCAGCTTGCTGGATTTATCCCAATTCGGATATCTGTAAATTTGTCAGCTCGACAGTTTGAACAACCGAATCTGGTTGAGGTCGTCAGCCAAATTCTTGAGGAGACTGGACTCAAAGCATCTTACCTGGAACTGGAAGTGACGGAAAGCTTCTTGATGGCTGATATTGAGCGATCAGTTAAAATCTTAAAACAATTACGAGAACTGGGTATATGGTTGGCTCTAGACGACTTCGGTACTGGTTATTCCTCCCTGAACTATTTAAAGCGATTTCCTGTGAACATGCTCAAGATTGATCAGTCATTTGTAAAGGATGTCATATCCAATCCTGATAGCGCCGCCGTCACTGATGCCATCATTGCCCTGGCAAAAAGCCTCCGGTTGAACATCACGGCAGAGGGTGTGGAAACTCAAGAACAGCTTGATTACCTAAAAATGCAGGGATGTCATGAAGGTCAGGGTTTCTACTTCAGTTGTCCTGTCCCCGCTGATATAATTGCCCCGATGTTGCAGAAAAGTTCTCAGCTGATGGAGACAATTGCAGCATAAGTGAATGCCTAATACCAATTCACAATTCGCAATGACGCTCGCGGACTCGCTAACGCTGCGCTAACGCAATTCAATAACTTAGATGCAGCAAGGCTTTGAGGGTTTACGTTTGTTTCATTATTTTAGTGAATTGGTATAAGTCAGAAAGTCACCCCCCTGATAGCGTTTCACTTTACAGCAGTTTTCATGTATTTGAACCACATCTGTCGTAGGGGCACAGCATTGCTGTGCCCTTACCGCGTGGTCTATTTACCTGAAAATAGCTGTAATTTTGATAGAAATGTTTAGCAGGGGGCAGGGAAATAAAGACTTCCAATTAAAAAAAATAATCAATCGCTGTGTAGGGAGGTGAGCAGAGAGCTCTTAGCAGGGGGAAAAGAAAAATATCATCTAAATAAATTGGGTAATTTATTCTCTGGAAGTCCCATATGAAAAGAGAAATTCGGGATTAATCAGCCGAATAAAAGGTGATTTATTTTAAAACTGTGGAAAGCTTTGCAACTATGTGAGCACGAACTGTCGTACCAAATACTTCCATCTTCTATAATGGTATTACTGAAAATAGTCTTATCGATGTTATAAAAACCTTCAACTTCCCTCAAATTGACCACAAGTTCAAACGGCTTCTCTTCTACACACGTGATATTCAACAGTTTTTACAGCGCCATACTGCTTTCAATATCTGCAAATCAGAAAAGAATACCGAGAATGAGTAGCTGGGGATTCAATCTAGATAATTAATTAGTTTGCCTACGCGGACTAGCAGAAAATAAAGCTTTTGTAGACGCTCGCCAGAAGGTTTAAAGCCGATTAGCAACTGGCGTGCAACTTCTAGTCATCTTGGTGCTTAAAACACCGTTGCTGAATGTCTTTCTAATAGCAACTCCTCTGCTTGTAGCTGTGCAAAAGTACTCTTTACGAACTCTGCAATCTCTATACGATTCCCACCAGGATCACGGAGGAAAAACCGCACACATCCTGGAAGTGGTCGTTGATCGGGAATAATTTCTACCCCATGCTCTTTTAGGTGTTTCTCAAAGGCGTTCAAGTTATCAACTTGGAAACAAAAATGTCGTCTAGATGTTTGATTATTGGGGTTTTTCTCTCTACTGACATGCAATTCAATGTTTCCTAGCAAATACCACGCTCCTGAATCGTTTTTCATTACCTCAGGTCGAGAAATTTCAGTCAGTCCTAAAACCTTGCTGTAGAAAGACAGCATTGCATCCTCTACCTCAAGAGGATAGGTTACTTGAATATGATGAACTGCATCAAGCTTCATAAATTTTTCTCCTAGTTTGGGTGAAATTTGGCAAAGCTACAATCACCTTTTGCAGTAATACTGGCGTCTTTGTAAAGTTTTTCTGTTTTAACTTACCAAAAAGCTATGCGACAAGCTTTCCCATACTGATGCGTTCTTCAACGATATAGCCAAGTTTTCTATAAAACTCAACTACTTCTACATTGGAAACACGAACTTGGAGATTGATTTTCAGGCATCCCATCGCTATCAATACACTCTCTGCGTGCCCCACTAGCTTACTACCAATACCCTGCCGTTGATACTGAGGACTGACCGCAACTGTGTATAACCAACCGCGATGCCCGTCATATTCTGCCATTATAGTGCCTACAATTACAGAGTTAATCTCCGTAACGAAAAACAACTCAGGTTGTATAGCAAGCTTCTGACTGATTACCAATTTTGGGCTGCTGTGCGACGGGTTATTAGGAAACACCTCATCCCACAGAGCGCTGACTGATTCAGCATCAGATTCTTGGTATGGTCTGATATTCATCTACATCTCTAAATCAAAGGACTTGCCTTTGCCCATTGTTTGTGAAATACTACTCTTTAAACTACTGTATGTCGGTAAAATTTAAGTAGTATAATAAAAAACTTACCATAAAACATCCCAACCTAAAAGCAATTACAGGCTAATCCCTAAAATGACAAACACAGAAATTCGCACCGCTCAAGTTAAAGTCCCTAACAAAGATTTGCAAATTGATGCTTATTTAGCTGAACCAGCAAAACAGGGAACCTTCCCAGCTGTTATCGTGATTCAGGAAATTTTTGGCGTCAATATTCACATTCGGGAAGTTGCTGAGAAATTTGCCAAAGAGGGATATGTGGCGATGTCTACGACGGGCTACGCCTACGCCCCGACTTTATTTCAACGCACCGCCCCCGGTTACGAGAGGGGATACACCCCTGAAGATATCCAGCAAGGAAGACAATATAAGGAGCAGACAACAGCAGATGAAATATTAAGTGATATTAAGGCTACGATCGCCTATTTAAGAACTCTACCAAATGTGCAAGGAGATGCGTTGACGCGAAGCGGCTTGCCGTTAGGCATCGGCTCCATTGGTTTCTGCTTTGGTGGTCATGTCGTTTACCTAGCTGCCACTTTACCAGATATCAAAGTTACAGCTTCCTTCTATGGTGGCGGTATTCCTAACTCAACTCCCGGCGGTGGAGAACCAACGATCACCCGCACTCCCGATATTAAAAACCCTATTTACGCCTTCTTTGGTCTTGATGATCAGGGAATTCCATTAGAACAAATAGAGCAGATCGAGGCTGAATTGAAGAAAAATCAGATTACCCATGCTATCTTCCGTTATCCCGGAGCAGGACATGGCTTTTTCTGCAACCATCGCGCCAGCTACAATGCCGAAGCTGCTGCCGATGCTTGGAAAAACGTTCAAGAACTGTTCCAAAAGAACCTTCAGCTTCAAAAAGTCTAAGTCTTTGGGTTAGGAGCAATAACACCGCTAGGGGGCACTATCTGTATGCCTCTATTAAACAGTATGCAGTCATCACACCGCAAACCATCAGTCAGAAATAGCGCCAGGAGATAGGAACATGGAAGTTTTTTGGTATTTGCCCACACAGGGAGACGAGCGTTATTTAGGTACTACGATTGGCAGGCGAGAAGCGACTTATCCTTATATGCAGCAAATCGCCCAAGCTGTTGATAAATTGGGCTACGGCGGGATGTTGATTGGTACTGGACAAAAACAGGATACTTGGATTGTAGCTACTTCATTAATTTCTGTTACGGAACGCTTGCGATTTCTTGTAGCCTTTCGTCCGGCAATTATGTCGCCTTCCTTGGCAGTCAGGATGGCTGCTACTTTTGACCAGATTTCTAACGGTCGAATTATTCTGAATGTTGTCACAGGTGGTGACACAAAAGAACTTGCTAAAGATGGGATTTTCTTAGATCATGATCAGCGTTATGAACTCACTGATGAGTTTTTGACAATTTGGCGATCGCTCATGCAAGGTGATGAAGTAACCTTCAATGGTCGTCATCTGAAAGTTCAAGGTGCAAAACTTCAATTTCCTCCTGTACAAAAGCCTTATCCCACTTTATATTTTGGTGGTTCTTCAGATGCTGCTCTCCAAGTTGCTGCCAAACACATTGATGTGTATTTAACTTGGGGTGAACCACCAGACCAAGTTGCCCAAAAGATTGCAAAGGTACGCCGATTAGCAGCAGAACAAGGTAGAACAGTCCGCTTTGGGATTCGGATGCACGTCATAGTGCGTGAAACTACGCAAAAAGCTTGGGATGCAGCTAATGAACTGATTCAGTATGTGGATGATGAAGCGATCGCTGTTGCACATCAGCGGTTTGCTGAATCTGAATCAGAGGGACAACGCCGCATGGCCCAACTGCACAATGGTAATCGCAAAAACTTAGAAATTAGCCCCAACTTATGGGCAGGTGTTGGCTTAGTGCGTGGAGGTGCTGGGACTGCCTTAGTTGGAGATCCAGAGACAGTTGCAGCGCGAATACTGGAATATGCAAATTTAGGAATTGATACCTTCGTTTTCTCAGGGTATCCCCATCTCGAAGAAGCCTATCGAGTCGCGGAATTAGTGTTTCCCCACTTGCCACTACAAACTCCTGCAATCGCATTACCGCAGCAAGTTGCAAGTACATTTAGTGAATTTGTTACCAAAACAGATTTACTCAAACCACAACCTGTTTAAGCAATTCAAAATTTAAAATTCAAAAAAGCATGAGCACGAAAAAACCTCAACTTAGACTAGGTGCATTCTTGCCAAGCACTGGCCATCATGTTGCATCATGGCGGCATCCCGAAGCGCAGGCTGACGGTGGTTTGAACTTTCAGCATTACAAAAGGCTGGCACAGACGGCTGAACGGGGCAAATTTGACATGATCTTCTTCGCAGATGGCGTGGCTGTCCGCGACCGCAATCAAGAAGCCGACGTTTTGAGCCGTAATGGCAAGCTCGTCCACTTTGAACCTCTCACCCTGTTGTCAGCTCTATCTGTGGTGACGGAAAACATTGGTTTGACGGCGACAGTATCGACCACCTACAACGAACCTTATCACCTCGCCCGCAAGTTTGCATCACTGGATTATCTCAGCGGTGGTCGTGCCGGTTGGAATCTTGTGACTTCTGCCACTGAAGCTGAAGCACTGAACTTCAACCAGGAAAAGCACATGGAGCATACGCTACGTTATGAACGTGCCAAAGAGTTTGTGGATGTTGTCACCAAGCTCTGGGATAGTTGGGAAGATGATGCTTTCTTACACGATAAGGAGTCGGGTATTTACTTCGATCCAAATAAACTGCACATTCCCAACCACAAAGGCGATCATTTTTCAGTACGCGGGCCGCTGAATGTGGCGCGTCCTATCCAGGGTTATCCAGTGATCATTCAAGCTGGGTCTTCCGAGGACGGTAGGGATCTTGCTGCACAAACGGCGGAGGTAATTTTCACTGCCCAGCAGACCCTGGCAGAAGCTCAGGCGTTTTATACAGATGTGAAGGGGAGACTGGCTCAATATGGGCGCTCACCAAACCATCTGAAGATTATGCCTGGTGTATTCCCAGTCATCGGCAAGACTGAGCAGGAAGCTAAGGACAAATTTGATCAGATTCAGGAGTTGATCGATCCAGTGGTCGGCTTAAATTTGCTTGGCTCGATGATCGGTGGATTTGACCTGTCCAGCTATCCGTTGGACGGGCCGTTACCGGATCTACCAGAGACTAACGGCGGCAAAAGCCGTCAGCAACTTTTGATTGACCTGGCTCACAGAGAGAATTTAACGATTCGACAACTATATTTATGGATAGCTGGAGCGCGTGGGCATCGTCAAATTCTGGGCACACCAGAACAGATTGCCGATCAGCTAGAAGATTGGTTCGTCAATGGTGGGGCAGATGGATTCAACATCATGCCGCCCTGGTTACCGGGAGGATTGGATGAGTTCGTAGACTTGGTAATCCCTGAACTGCAACGTCGCAGTCTGTTCCGCACACAGTACGAAGCACGAACCCTGCGCGAGAATCTTGGTTTACCCCGTCCGGTAAATCAGTTTAGCAAAGTTGCAGTTCAGGAAGCAGCGATCGCCTAACATTAATTTTCTTATTGATGAATTTTTGCTCATAGAACAAATCAGCAATCTTCTGCTGTCCTGGCAACTCCTTTTCTGTGATGCTTAACATTTACGTACACAGATGATTCCACAGACCATTGGTAAGCGGCACGAGTCCGGTAGGGAGTAGCATAGGCATAGCCTAAAAGTTCACTGTTAATTTCACACACTAGCCAAGGCATCTGCTGTTGATAATTCTGGATGCGCTGCTGAAATTCAGTTTCACTGGGAGGCTCTATCTCAAAGGAAATTGAAGTTTCCCGGACAACTGGCGCATAAATTGCCAGCATTTTTAAAGCATCACTTTCATTAGCTAGTCTAATTACAGCCTTCACAGCAGATCCTTTTTGGGCTAAAAATTAATTATGCAAACTCAACATACTCAATAATGGTTCCATCAGGATGCATCGCTCGCATATTGACTCCAGTGGGAACTTTGTTAGGTTCCACCAGAATTACTGCACCCTGCTGAATAAGTGCTTCTTTAAAATCCTTGAGTGAGTCAACCAGAAATGTTGCGTGTGTACTCTTAAATGGAGAGAGTGCTTCTGCTGAACCAGCAATTAAAAGAATAGAACCCACACCTGCGAGTTCCAACTCAGCCTCGGAATATTGAAACCACAACCAACATTTTTCTGTAAAAAGGTTTTCATAGAAAGCGATCGCCTCATCCAAGTCTATCGGACTCAGATAGACTCTGGTTAGTACTTTAATAATTTGCATTGCAAACTGTCTATTAGGCAGCTAGTGTATTTTATTTTGCTTACTCGGCAATCATAGTTAACTAAGATTGATCAATAAATAGCCTATCTTAAACTTGAAAAAGGTCTTCAACTCTCTGTTCACCTAGCTTTTGATAACGTTGTTCGCTGTCAATCAAAATACATTTCATTTCTACACCTTTAGCTCCACAGAAGTCATCTGTATAGCTATCACCAATATATATACATGATGAAGCATCAGTACTTGATAAAACTTTGCGTAAAACCGTGGCGAATTGAGGATTGAAACTGAAACGTAAAGGTTGACGGACAGAGAAGTCGCAGCTAAGGCTTCTTTAGAGGATGTTTTAAAAGCGATTAAAAATCGCACGCCAGTTGCTCATGGGGAGCCACTGCGGTCTTCTCCCTTGGCGTTAGCCTCTCCCAAAGGGAGAAGGGGAGACGCCCGCTGTAGGATGCCCGTAGTGCTGTAGGGCGATAGCGTAGCGTAAAGCCTTCTCTTCTCTTTCAGAGACGAAGACAGCGAACGAGAGGCTTGTCTGCGACACGCTGTTCGCGAACGCCAACGGCATAGCAACCCTTAGAGACGCTCTTGCGTTCGCTTAGAGCGAGTCCGCGTACCCCTTTGGGGAAGCTAGCTAGCAAGAGCGTCTTGTAGAGAGCGTCTGGGGTCTCCCCAAGTGAAGCAAGTGGCGTGGAATCCTCTTCTCTACGAGACGTTCCGCGTTGGCGTAGCCTCTCACAAATGGGAGAAGACCGCACTGCCTTGGCTACATAGGCAAAACCTTTGATTTTGTATTAGTCCACGGAGGTGGACGAGAGCTTGTGTAGTAGCGAATTTCATTCGCCAAATACTTTTAAAACATCCTGATTAGATATGAACTTCTCTTGTGGTCGCTGCTAAATAAACGGTAGGAACACAGAGTTTTTATCATAAAGTTGAGATGATACTGAATCAGTAGCATATAATATGTATTTAAAATAAATACGAATTACTGTCTTCTCTAGGAGACGCTCCGCAAATGTAAGGGGGCGTAGCCGATTACGAATTACCAATTATTTAAACCTTTGTTCCATGTGCATAAATAAAATAGTTATCTGTCAGGTTCACATCAGCATGAAAACCTACTTGCTTTAGCTTATCTTGAAGTTGATCAGGCTGATAAAAAATTTTGACAATCTGAAATTTTTGACCATCATTTAACTTACGGGTTTTATATATGTTTCCATCATCTATAAGGATATGATTGTTAGCCGTGGATGTCGGTTCAAAAGAAGAGTCAATGATAAATAGTTGTCCACTAACACGAACAGATTGATAAACTTTCGTCAAAAATGAATCGAGTAATTTTGGCGGCACATGAGAGAGCCAAAAGGCAAAGAAAACTAAATCATATTCAGTGTCAGGTTGCCATGTAAATAAATCCCTAAGTTGATATTCAACACTCAGTGAATTTAATTTCGAGCGATTAATTGTAATCACTTCTTCAGAGACATCGATCGCAGTAATTTTTTTACCGATACTTAAAAGCTCCTGCGTCCAGATACCTGTTCCACATGCTAACTCTAAAATATCATCCACTACGCCAATTTGGTGTAATGTATTTTTGATAACAGCTACTTCATTAAACCAGCGCTGGTTGATTTCAATACCGCGATCGTAGCGTCCTATCCTATAGAACCACTGATCATATTCGTTAGCTCTAGCGCGATAGTACTCAATTTGTTGTTGAAGAATATTATCTGTCATCGCCTGCTTTGTGATCCGATTGAGTTTAGATTTGACACCAACAGCCATAGCTTTAAAGAAAATTTTTTATTCAGCGAATAAACTTGCTTTTTAGCCTTAACTATGTGATATTTTTATCATTCTCTAATCATACGGCAAATCAATAAACTTGCCGGAGTTATGCCGTAGATTTGCTGAAGTCTGATATTAATTTACCCTGAAAGCAGAGTGATGATGTTGAATAAGTTCTCTCCAACCCGACTGTTGGATATGGCTTTTGCCTTCTTCCAAAGGTTCCAACAACGAAGAATCCGCACCTTTTCCCTACTGTTTGCAGTCGGACTTAGTTTAACTTTGGCTGTCTGTGCTTGTTCTCCAAGCACAAGCAACAACTCTGGGACAATCCAGACAGCTAGCTCTACCCCAGCAGCTAGCAGTACTACAGTTCGCATAGGTTACCAGAAGGCGTCAACTGTCCTTTATGCGCTGAAGGCGAGAGGGGAATTAGAGAAAGCCTTTGCAGCTTCAGGATCTTCCGTAACTTGGTCGGAATTTCCCGCTGGCCCCCCACTCCTAGAGGCATTGAATGCAGGCAGTATTGATTTTGGCTATACCGGAGAATCACCACCTATATTTGCTCAAGCTGGGGGTGTTCCTTTGGTTTATGTTGCCTACGATCCTTGGAGTCCCAAGGCTGAAGCCATCCTGGTGCCCAAGGATTCACCTATTAAAAGTCTGGCTGAACTCAAAGGCAAAAAAATTGCTTTTACCAAAGGTTCTAATGCTAACTACCTATTGGTGAAAGCACTGGAAAAGGCAGGAGTACAGTACAGTGACATCCAACGAGTAACTCTCACTCCCGCCGATGCTCGTGCTGTCTTTGAGAGAAAAAACGTTGATGCTTGGGCAATTTGGGACCCTTACTTAGCCGCAGCAGAAGCAGCAACAGGCGCACGTACTTTAGCAGACGCGACGGGATTAGCTCCCAATCGTGGTTATTATCTGGCTGCAAAATCTTTTGTTGATGCCAAGCCGGATGCCTTGAAAATAGTTCTAGATCAGGTCAAGGAAGTTAGTGACTGGGCAAAGAATAATCCTAGTGAAGTTGCTAAATTTCTTTCTCCTGCTTTGGGTATAGATGCTCCTGTGTTGGAAATAGCAGAAAAGCGGCGTGAGTATGATGTACTTCCGCTCACAGATGAAGTGATTACTAAACAACAAGAGGTTGCAGATACCTTCTACAAAATTAAATTGATCCCTAAAGAAATCAAAGTTAAGGAAATTGTTTGGCAAGGCAAAGTGAATAATTCATAATTCCTAATTTTTGAATTACGAATGATGTTACAAGCTCAATTAACAAGCTATAGCAATCCAAATTGAATCGTCATAAAATACGGAGATTAAAAGTACGTATTTGGTTGTCAAAAACTTCCAAGACTTTGCCCTGCGTACCCTGATTTACCAGTTCTAAATTTGTTAACTCCAGATTGCTCAGTCACAGTTACTGTTCCATTTTCACGACGGAGGCATTTCCACTCAAAAGCAGTGTTTGAGGGGAGTCCAGATATAACAGTTGTCCAAACAGGCGCTGTGGGCCCAGCCTCGCTACGTTTATCAATGATGTACTGATAGTAGACGTTAGGGTCAAGCTTAATTGCTTTGGCAGGATTTCCTTCACCTAAGGCGGGTAGATTCCCGGTGATGTATATACTTTCGCCAAGACTGGTAAAGCCGCGATCGCCTAGGTTGGAGCTACGCCCATCGCAGACAAAATTTACAGAAGTAGTTGCAGCTACAGGAGCAAGATCGAACCTGAAGGTTTTGGTAGTATTCACGTTTAGTGAGCTTGATTTAGCCAAAATCAAATTGTTGCCGACATTAAACCAACCATTTTCAGAGTTGTCGAAAGCATTTTGGGAAATCAGTTGCGGTAAAGCTACACCATTTAGTGTTACCTTTGTCGCCTTTGCTCTGTCAACCACTAAGCGGATCATGTTCTGACGTGTTGTCACTGCTCCAGAAAAACTAGAACTATTCACGTTGGTAGCAGCAGCAATTGTGACCTTAACTGTGTCAGCATCGATTTGCTGCTGTTTCACTTCAGTTGTGCGATAGCGATAAATCGGACGCTCGGTCGAGTCATAGTCTAATGTTTCACCGTCATCTTCATAAAGAGTAAAGCTGGATGGTGCGCGATCGGCATACACTCGCACAATTAACTCATCATTATTCCTGTTATTCTTTCGTCGTCCATAAGCATCCTTTGTATCGGCATCTACATACATTTGCGGCAAAATGGCTCCAGCCTTCGCAAAAACAGGTAAACGGAACAGCCCACTGCGATACACTGGAAAATCTTTCACTGTTTGTCCCCCACTCTCAATCCATTCGTTGGTATGGTAATTAATCCATCTTCCTGCGGGGAAGTAGATGTCACGTGCATATTCTCCATAACGAGCCACTGCTCCAACCAGTAAATCGCGACCAATCAGTTTTTGATTAGCCATTTGCCGAACATTAGGATCGTTTTGATAGTAAAAGGGCAATGGTGCAATCACAGGCTCTGCAAACAAGTAAGCCCGATAAGCCAAACTGTAGTAGTAGGGAATGAGTTCGTAGCGTTGGCGAATATTGGCTAGGTTACTTTGAATTTTGCCAATGCGGTCAGGTGAAGTTTCATATGTTATGTCAGCTTCAAGGAACTGATTATGCGTGTGGGGTCGCACAGGTATGTCAAACCAAGCTGCGTTGGCAAACCACTGGGTATAAGTTTCGTCTTCATAACCCCGATAAGACCCTTGCTTGTCGTTACCAGGCAGTGCCGATCGCTCAAAACCACCAATATCAGCGCCATAATAGTCAATACCAGAAAATGACATTTGCATTTGGGCATTAAAGTGAGTAGCCAGAGATTGCAGGTTTGAACCAATATCGCCTGACCACATCGCAGCACCATAGCGTTGAGTCCCAGCTGCACCTGAACGAGACAGAATAAAAGGACGGGGATTTGTTATCCCTAAGTTATCGGTTTGCCCTCTCTTAGCAAAATATCCTTCCCAAATAGAGCGACTCCACAACAAGTTATAAAGATTGCTAATATCAGCGTGCTCGATTTTGCGTCCGGAAACTGTAGTTTCTACACCTTCATAACAAGCACTGGAGTTAAATATTTCTGGTTCACCTAAATCAGTCCAATGAAAATGAATACCCAATTTCACCAAGTTAGGAAAACGTCGTCGCTCGTGAATCCAACTTCCTGCTTTTAAATCAGACCAGTCAATCATTGAACCTGTACCCCAGAAATTCTTTGCACTAAGTTCAACTGGATTTGATTGCTGATTAAAATCACAGGTATTGTTAGGGCCACGCCGATATGCCAGCAAAGAAACTGGGATCTCTCGATAGGTATTGGTGGCTTTAGCCAGATACGATTCTTCAATGGTTGCTAATCCAATGTCATCAGAGGCATACTGACGAATTTTAGAGGCAGGGTTGGGGAAAAAATAGCGATCGTCTGCAACTAAGGATTCTTGGTTTTCGTCCCAATTCAACCGACCCATCGCACTGCCTGTAGACTCATCAACGGATGTCTGCGTGTTGTCAGGAATAATTCCACCAAACCAGTTCAAATCAAGCACGAAGCCATCGATTGGGAAATTATTGCTTCGCAAGCCGCTCAAAATCGTATCAATTTGCTTCCAATTGTCATAACCATACTCTGAAACCCACAAACCAAAGGTTTTACGAGGTGGAACTGGTGGGCGACCTACTAATTCTAGAAATTCTTTGCGTAAGTCCAGTAAATTAGCTCCTGTCATAATGTAGAAGCGAAGCTGGTCACCGGACGTTCGCACTTGCCACGGAGATTTGGTAAAATTCCACTCTTGTCTATAAACGTTGTCTAGGAACAGGGCGTAATTGAGATTGTTCTTACCAACAGCATAGTAAACCGGAATTTGCACGTTACCGACCTTCCCACCGCCAAAATCCTGAAGGGCATTGCCAAATTCTTTGCCCGTTCTTTCTTTAAGAGTAAGCCAATCACCATCAGCAGATCCAAGTCTTTTGAAGTTTTGCCCAAGACCATAAATATTCTCGATTTGCCCCTGCTCTATATTTAAGCCTTTGCGGGGTTGATTAAGATTGACAGGACAAATTTTAGTTAATTCAACATTCTGCTTCGTCTTATCGTATGCAGTGATGCAAAGCGTACTGGAAGCAATTTCTAATCGGATATCTTTGGTTTCAATAACATTGCTACCAGATGGTGGGGGAGGCGTAGACGCACCTGAATAATTAGTCTTCAACACCATTGGTGAGGTATAGAGAGGTTGATTAGGATTGCTCCCGCTACTGATGAGCGAAACCTCAAAATGGACTAAATCATCGTCTAGAACTTCAACAATAACGGAAGCTGAACGATTACTGAATTTAGTTCGATAAACACTTGCCTCTGCGATCGAGGGAATTATACAACAACAGGTAGCTAGAGCAATATAAGTTTTAAACAAACAAAAACGCATAATTTTTATCAGAAACAGAATATAGTTAATATTTTTAGATAGCGTAGCGTATGGCTTTTTTTATCTATTATTTCATATCTTGCACCAGTTAGTTAAACTCCTTGAGAAAGGTGTATTCATAAGTAGTTGATTGAGGCTGACAAGGTGAAGGAGTAATTTATCCCCGTGCAGTTCATTCGGCTGCAAAACAAAGTTCAAGTTGTCGAGAACACCGTATTACTTATCAGACCTCGTTGCTTACAATCCTTATAATAAACAGAAATATTTCTCAACATCCATAGGGAATGCGATCGCTTTTTTGGATGCTTTTGTAATCTTCCACCGTCGGAACATCCTTGCCAGTAAGGGCAAAGTAACCTTATAAATCTTACATTGACTAGCTTTTATTATTCTAATGCTTGCAACATTGCCGAAAAAGGCGATTGTGATCAGGCTACGAACACTAGCAAAAACCTAATGAATTAAAAAAGCTGCTCTAGTTCCAGGACGACTTGCTGGATATCCAAAAACTCTGGTATTTGCTTCCGTATCTCGTATGTTAACGCACCCTACAATTTAAATATTTTTTTTAATTATAAGTCCCTAAATTGTGTTTCTGGTTGAAATAAACTATAAAATTTTTCACTAATGATGAACTCTAAAAATCATTATGCCTTTGTTAAATTCCAAAAATCGATTTTTCAGTAAGCTTAATAGCCGAGATTTAAGTACTACCCAGTTAAGTTTGCTAGTTATATTTGGTTTTTTGTTCTTTCTAGGAACCAGTATTGGTGTAGCGCAAGTCAGAACAGTACCTAAATCAGGATTTACACTGCAACTTTTACATACTTCCGACCAAGAAGCAGGTGTTCCTGCGCTGAAGGATGCACCGAACTTTTCTGCGGTGTTGAATGCACTCAAAAATCAAGATGCAAATCGTGATGGCAAGCCTGATTATCCTAATACTTTAATCCTTTCATCTGGAGATGCCTATATTCCCAGCCCTTTCTTATTTGCCAGTGACACAGTGTTTGGTGGTGAGGGAAGAGGAGATATTTTAATTCTAAATGCTCTTGGTTTTGGTGCGATCGCCTTTGGTAATCACGAATTTGACTTGGGTACGAGTCTTGTTGCTGACTTAATCCGACCTAAAGAAGATTACCCAGGCACAAAATTTCCTTATCTCAGCACAAATCTAGACTTTAGTACTGATAATAACCTGGCAAAATTAGTTACCGCTGATGGACAACAGGCAAGTAAAATTCCTCATAAGATTGCTCGTAGCACCATCATTACCGTCAATGGTGAAAAAATTGGTGTAGTTGGGGCGACAACTCCGACACTGCGGACTATTTCCTCTCCCGGTGGTGTGACTGTGTTGCCTAAAAAATTTAATGACCGTGATGCCGCAGACATCGCCGCCTTAACTGCTGAAATTCAAACTTCTGTTGATACACTACTGACAAAAAACCCAGAGATTAATAAAGTCATTTTGTTGGCGCATATGCAGCAAATTGCGATTGAGCAAAAGCTAGCAAGATTACTTAAGGGAGTAGATATTATTGTTGCTGGTGGTTCCAATACCTTACTAGCTGACAAAACAGACCGTCTGCGAGTGGGTGATAAATCTGCTGGAACTTATCCAATCCTCAAAAAAGCAGCAGATGGTAATCCGATAGCCGTAGTTAATACCGATGGAAATTATCGCTATGTTGGTCGTTTAGTAGTTAACTTTGATGCCAATGGAGTAATTATTCCCAAAAGTATTGACTCTAAAATTAGTGGTGCTTATGCAACTGATTCTCAAGGTGTAGCAGCAGTAAGTGGAAAACCTGACCCGAAAATTGTCACCATTACAGAAGCACTTAAAAAAGTGATTATTGCCCAAGATGGTCAGATTTTTGGGAAAACCAAGGTTTTCCTTAACGGCTGGCGGGGTGATGTCCGCACCCAAGAAACCAATTTAGGGGATTTGACAGCCGAAGCTAATTTAGCGATCGCCAAGCGATATGATCCTAAAACTGTCATTTCCATCAAAAATGGGGGTGGTATCCGTGACAACATCGGTATATATACCTTTCCCGCAGGTTCGACTCGCTCACAGGATGCTATCAAACTGCCACCTCAAGCAAATCCTGTGGCAGGTTAAGAAAGAAAAAGAAATTTCCCAACTTGATATCACCAATGCTTTGCGGTTCAACAATGGCTTGACTTTAGTTACCTTGAGTGCAACAGAACTACTGGCGGTGATTGAACACAGTGTAGCAGCCATAGCACCCGGTGCTACCCCTGGCAGTTTTCCCCAGGTAGCGGGATTAGCCTTTAGCTTTAACCCAGACTTACCAGCAGGTAAGCGTGTCAAGTCCCTTGCTATCAAAGATAGGAAAGGCAAAATTATTGATGTAGTAGTTAAAAATGCAGAGTTAGTGGGTGACCCTAATCGGGTCTTCCGCACTGTTACCCTCAACTTCCTCGCAACTGGTGGTGATGGCTATCCTTTTCCCAAAACAGAAGTGGTTGATTTAACATCAAAAGATGCTGATAAAAGCAAACGCACAGGTTTAGCCACCTTTGCTGCTGATGGTTCTGAGCAAGATGCATTAGCAGAATATCTGGCTGCTAACTTTAAGCAAATTCCCTTTGCTCAAAAGGATGTACCACCCGCCGAAGATACTCGCATTCAAAATCTCAAATTGCGTAAAGATGTAGTGTTATCAAATCCATTACCTGGCGGTAAATAACAAACCCTAACATATTTGCAGTATGACCAATCTTAGCGTTAACCTTAACAAAGTCGCTTTACTCAGGAATGCTCGAAATTTTGGTAGACCCCTGCCTCCTGAAAATTGGTTTTAATCATTCGTGAGCCTGCTACCCCTGAACAGAGACTGGGAATATATTGAAGAAGAATCCAGAACTCAGAATTCAGGACTCAGAATCACTCTTCGTAAGAGATTCAGACTTGCCACTCTCTTACAAAGTTCTGATGCCTACGGCAAGCCGCAGAAGCGTCTACGGAGAAAGCCTTCATTCAATAATATGCCAGAATTGGCTTTATCGTGTACTTTTGTAAAGATTGCATAGGAAAGTACGTAAAATTATCTGTTTGATATTGAGAAATTAATATAGGTTTCCTTTAATGATGAAATCACATGTCAGTATCAGCTTCTTTAGACCTGTCTAAAACTTTCTTCCTCAACAGCTTACTAGGAGCTAATCAGACAATTTATTTAGATTTCGACGGCAATATCACCTCTGGTACTTTCTGGAACACAAGTGAACGTCCGGCTAACATTATTACCCCTGCCTTCGACTTCGACGGCAATACAGCATCCTTTAGCTCAGCTGAACTTGAAAGAATTCAGTATATCTGGCAGCGCGTCGCTGAGGATTTCAGCCCGTTTAATGTTAATGTCACAACGCAGGCTCCAGCAGATATTAACGATCTGATTAAGAGCGGCAGTAATGATACTCGCTGGGGGGTGCGTGTTGCGATCGGCGGTAGCAGTTACGATTGGTATGGTAAAGGAGCCGAAGGAGTCGCCAAAGTTGGTTCTTTCAATTGGAATAGTGATACTCCTGCCTTTGTTTTTGCTGAAGAAACGATATACGGTGATGAGAAGGAGACAGCTGAGACTATCTCTCATGAAGTAGGTCATACGCTGGGACTCAAGCATGATGGACGAATAACCCCCGCTGAAGAATACTACGAAGGACATGGTAGTGGAGAGACTGGCTGGGCACCGATCATGGGATCGGCGGGGTATTACCAGGAGCTAACCCAGTGGAGTAAAGGCGAGTATGCTTCTGCTAACAATACTGAGGATGATTTGCAAATTATTACGACCCAAAATGGGTTCACTTACCGAGCCGATGATTGTGGTGATACAATTGCGACAGCAAAGCCACTAACCATTTCTAGTACGTCTATCAGTGGTAGTGGCATCATTGAGCGCAATACAGATTTAGATTTTTATAGTTTTGTCACAGGTACTGGTCTGATTAGCTTGACAGTGAATCCTTTTAGTCGAGGACCAAACTTAGACATTTTGGCAGAGCTATACAATTCTGCTGGTACCTTAATTGCATCGTCCAATCCAACAGATTTAATATCTGCAAGTATTACAACAAATGTTGTTGCTGGAAATTATTACCTCAAAATTGATGGTATAGGAAAAGAAAATCCTCTTTCAACTGGCTACACGGATTACGGCAGTTTGGGGCAATACTTTATCAGTGGTACTCTAAACTTTCCTAATATCCAGCGATGGGCAACTGGCCAAGGCTGGTTTTGGGATACTCAAAAATGGCTAGTCGGCGATTTTAACGCAGATGGGAAAGATGATTTAGTCAACGTCTTCAATGATAATGGGGGTCTAGCTAATATCGATACTCACTTATCTAATGGTGAGAGTTTTGATAGCCAGCGATGGGCAACTGGCCAAGGGGGGTTTTGGGATACTCAAAAATGGCTAGTCGGCGATTTTAACGCAGATGGGAAAGATGATTTAGTCAACGTCTTCAATGATGGGGGTCTAGCTAATATCGATACTCACTTATCTAATGGTGAGAGTTTTGATATCCAGCGATGGGCAACTGGCCAAGGCTGGTTTTGGGATACTCAAAAATGGCTAGTCAGCGATTTTAACGCAGATGGGAAAGATGATTTAGTCAACATCTTCGATGATGGGGGTCTAGCTAGTATCGATATTCACTTATCTAATGGTGAGAGTTTTGATAGCCAGCGCTGGGCAACTGGCCAAGGCGGGTTTGGGGATACTCAAAAATGGCTAGTCGGCGATTTTAACGGAGATGGGAAAGATGATTTAGTCAACGTCTTTAATGATGGGGGTCTAGCTAGTATCGATACTCACTTATCTAATGGTGAGAGTTTTGATAGCCAGCGATGGGCAACTGGTCAAGGCGGGTTTTGGGATACTCAAAAATGGCTAGTCGGCGATTTTAACGCAGATGGCAAAGATGATTTAGTCAACGTCTTCAATGATGGGGGTCTAGCCAGTATCGATATTCACTTATCTAATGGTGGGAGTTTTGGTAGCCAGCGATGGGCAACTGGTCAAGGTGGGTTTGTCGATACTCAAAAATGGTTAGTCGGCGATTTTAACGCAGACGGGAAAGATGATTTAATTAACGTCTTCAATGATGGGGGTCTAGCTAGTATCGACACTCATATTTGGTATTGAGCCATGGCATCAAGGCTGAGACGTAAAATGCTTTTATCATGAACCTATCCCACTAACAATATTTGTGCTATGAAGCTTAATTCCACGGTGATGGCGACTCTGGCTGGCGTTCGTTCTGACAAACAAACACAGGAATTTTTAAAAGAAAATCTCAACCATTGGAAGCGTTATGGTTACGGATTATGGATATTTCGAGACAAAGTGAAGAATCAATTTGTCGGTCGTGGCGGTTTGCGAAATGTCCATATCGCGGATAACGATGAAGTAGAGTTAGCTTACTCCCTGATGACAGAATTCTGGGGCAAAGGGTTGGCGACAGAGATGGGTGAGACAATCTTGAAAGTTGGTTTTGAACAACTGGGTTTAACAGAGGTAGTTTGCTTTACGACAACGACCAATCGAGCATCGCAACGAGTGATGGAAAAGCTAGGATTTCAATACGAACGTAATCTTATCCACGCAGATTTGCACCATGTATTTTACCGCCTAAAGGCTTTGCCAAAGTATTCTATTTAATCAAAAAATAACTAATTATTTTATGGCTGCAACAAGCAACTTCCAAGATTCACAAGTCAGACAGTTAAAGATGTATAAGTTTGCCCCGGCTTGGGAGAATGAGCAAATAATCTTTGGTGCTGCACGACCTGGATACACTAACAATAAAGTTCAAGATTGGATAGAATTCATGAAGTGCCAAGATATTAAGCGAGTTTGCTGCCTTCTTCCTGAGCAACAGCTAGCTTCTTACTCTAATCTTCTAGGCACATACAAACAGGAATTTGGTAATCAACTAGTTTCTTGGACACCAATTGCAGATTTCCATCTATGTGATTTAGAAACCCTCACACAGAAAATACTTCCTTTCTTAATAGAAGCAGATAAACAAAATGAGAAAGTCGTTGTACATTGCTCTGGTGGAATTGGACGTACTGGACATGTGTTAGCTGCATGGCTAGTTAGTGTCCGAGGATTATCAAATCAAGCTGCAATAGCTGCTGTTAAAAGAACAGGTAGAAATCCTTATGAAGCTGCAATAGCTGCTGTGTTCAGAGGTAGAAATCCCTTGAAAGTTGTAAAAGAACTTGACGTACTTCTGAATGATTGCCGTTTCCCAGTGCATAAATTATTTTAAGTTTGCTATTATCCTGTGTAATCAGTCTATTTACGAGGGAAATTCTATGGCAATGGTTCTAGATAAAGTAGTTCCTTTTGGGAGGTCAATGGATGAATATATAAAAATATTCAATTTAACAAATGCAGATTTAAATAAAAGAATCATTGGAATTGGGGATGGACCAGCAAGCTTTAATGCAGAAATGACACGTCAGGGTAAAAGTGTAGTTTCTGTTGATCCACTATACCAATTTTCCGGTGATGAAATATTGCAAAGATTTAATCAAGTGGTAGATAACATCATTAACCAAATCAAGGCTACATCAAATAATTGGGTATGGAGTTATCATAAATCTCCAGATGATTTGCGACACAATCGAGTCAAAGTTATTCGAGAATTTCTGTCTGATTATGAAACTGGCAAAAAAAGCAACAGATACACAGTCGGTGAATTGCCAAAATTGGCATTTAAAAATCAAGAATTTGACATAGCCCTTTGTTCTCATTTATTGTTTTTATATTCAGACCATCTCGATTACAACTTTCACCTAAATTCTGTAGGGGAGATGCTGCGTATTGCTAAAGAAATCCGAATATTTCCCCTCATAACTTTAATGTGGAAACATTCACAACATTTAGATGAAATAGTAAAATATTACACTTCAATGGGTTACAAGATAGATATTGAAAAGGTTGAATATGAACTACAGCCTGGTGGAAATAAAATGTTGAAAATAACAAGAGATGTTAATATTATTCGTAATTAGTAGTTTTTAAATGCTTAGATCCCGACTTAATATTAAGACTACGTGATCTATTTTCAATAAATGTGAGTTTTTATTAAGAACAAGAAAAGGATGTTTTAAAAGTGTTTTTGCTACATTCCTCAAACGCTAGTTGCTACAACGGAGGGAACCCCCGCAACGCACTGGCTCCCCAACCTACAGATATTATAAGTATTTAACCAAACCTGATATTAGCAAGAAAATCTAAGCGTTGCGAGCCTTATAAAACAATGGTTTCAAGATTGTTAAAAAAGATGTGACTACTGGATAGCCTTCTAGAGGAGAGGCTTTGAATTTTCGCCCAACCCTTGTAGAGAACTTGCTCAGAGGTTAGGTCTTTTGTTGGTTTTTCCATATTCAGGTCTATTATTAGATTTGATTGGTGGAGTTATTTACGGACTGAATACCATGATTTATCCACAACGAATCGCACTTAGGCTATGGGAGAAAAAGAATTATTGAACAATAACTCTCTTTCTCTCCCTGCTACCCTTGCTCAATAACTGCTTCTTGGGAATAAAAGATATAACAATAAGTAGAGTAAGGGTGCTTGATCATCCTTTAGTCCTATCTGTCAGTAAATCAGGGTAGCAGATTTCTGAGATTTGGTGTGATATTCGAGTGGATAGTTACTGTGATTTTGACCAACTGCTAACTGTTATTGGTGAGTCTGCTGCTCGCATCTCAGAGTTTTCAGTATTGTCAACCTCAAGAGCTCGGAGCAATTCTCGAACTACATCTGTTGCTGGCCTTCCTGTCAATGCACAGTAGCGTTCAAGTTTCTTCATTTCCTCGCTTGTGAGATTTATTGTCAGTCGTTTAACAGCCCATTTTTTATTCATGATCCTCTTTTGTGTTTAATATGTTGCTTTTTGTCGAAATCACCAAGTCATTACGATTGTTCCCGCAATGCATAGCCTACACCGCGGACTGTATGAATCAAACGCTTTTCATTATTGTCTTCCAACTTGAGTCGCAAATAACGAATATAAACCTCAATAATATTAGAATCACCCATAAAGTCGTAACCCCAAACTTTCTCTAGAATTTGGTCTCTAGTAAACACCTGACGGGGATGTGAAAGGAGATATTCTAATAAGTCAAACTCTTTTGCTGTTAACTCAATGCTTCGTTTACCCCGAAATACTTCACGGGTGCGGCGATTTAAGCTTAAATCTTCAAATTGCAACAAATCCTCCTCTGTTTCTTGCGTGCGGCGGAGATGGGCGCGAATTCTAGCTAGTAGTTCCTCAATGCTAAAGGGCTTAACTACATAATCATCGGCTCCTGCATCTAATCCTGCCACGCGATCGCTCACTTCATCTTTTGCTGTCAACAAAATCACTGGGACTGTACTGCCTGTTGCCCGCAAACGGCGACAAATTTCCAAACCTGTCAGGCCGGGTAGCATCCAATCCAGAATCGCTAAATCTGGCAATGAGTCTCGCGCCAGGGTTAGACCAGCAATGCCATCATGGGCTACACTTACTTGGTATCCTTCGCTACTAAGTTCTAATTCGACAAATCGCGCCAGTTTAACTTCATCTTCCACCAAAAGGATATGTGCTGTCATATTTTTGTTCCTAAAGCAGATAATGTCAGAATAAAAGTGCTACACTTTACCTTTTATACCTTCGGCTAGGTGTTTCACAATAGATAAACCCAAGCATGCTCTAATTTTTTCATTAAAAAGGAGGGTTAGGTTGGCTTAATTCCCTCCTTTTTAAAGATAGTTAGGGACGATCAAGTCTAAACCAAGCATATTGGTTTATGGTGCAATTCTAAATTATTCATGAACAATAAGATTTCCGACTTCTGTAATAAGTCAAGAATTTCAGTCTTTCAATTTTCACAAATCAGATAGAACTACTATATGTAGGTAAACTGATTGTAAACGTACTACCTTCCCCTAACTTTGATTGCACACTTACGTTACCACCCATACCTTCTATAAGTGTCTTGACAATCGATAAACCCAAACCACAACCCCCAGTAGCATGAGAGCGGGATTCATCTACGCGGTAAAATCTCTGAAATATTCGTGCTTGGTGTTGCAAAGGAATGCCATAACCTTTGTCACAAACTTGAATAATTGCCTTGTCTTGAAGCTGATTTAACTTCAAAATTACTGAGGTATTAGCTTCAGAATACTTAATAGCATTATCAATCAAATTCAATAATACTTGTTTGAGACGACTGTAGTCTGCTTTGATCTCAATTGGATAAAAATTTGACTCAATTGTAATTATGCGATCGCTATATGTTTTTGCCATTATCACAACTTCTTCAACCAAGTCATTCAGCACATAAGATTTCATTTGAAAGTATAAATAACCACTATCTGCACGTGCTAAATCAAGTAAATCTTGTAGCAGACGGATAGTACGTTCAGCTTCTGATGCCGCAGTTTCTAAAGCTTCTTGTTGAGTTTGGGTTAAGTTATTTTGCCTTCGTAAGACGCTTTGCAAATAACCATGTACAATTGTCAAGGGTGTGCGTAACTCGTGAGAAACATTACTCACAAATTGCCGCTCTTGCTCCCATGATTGGGAGAGACGCGATAACAGCATAGTTAAGGTTTGAGCTAATTCTTTGACTTCGCTGGGTGCATTATCAAGATATAGCTGTGCTTGTCCTAAATCTTCAGCAGAAATCACAGAAGCCATTTGATTTAGCTGGCGCAGAGGTTGCAGAGAACGCTTAATATAAAATGCGATCGCAGCAGTTAAAATAAGAATTGCTAAAATACTAGTAACACCTAAACTCTGCACCATTACCACAAACATTCTCTGTTCGCGGGTAATATCCTTTACTACAAATAACTCACCCAGTAACTTACCCTGCACTTGTACAGAAC
>NZ_JBALGC010000039.1:0-40008 GCF_036916575.1 Nostoc sp. | reverse complement strand
CAAAATACTCCAGATACCACAACCCCAACCAATCAAAATACTCCAGATACCACAACCCCAACTAATCAAAATACTCCAGATACCACAACCCCAACCAATCAAAATACTCCAGATACCACAACTCCAACTAATCAAAATACTCCAAAAACCACAACTCCAACTAATCAAAATACTCCAAAAAATACAAGCCCAAGAGGTCCCGTTCGAGGACGAGGATAAAACTAAAACTTCTTTGATTAGGCAAATCTGACGAAATAGTTGAGTAAAAATTCAGAATTCAGACTTCAAGCTAATTGAAATTTGAATTCTGAATTACTTTTAATAAATCCAAGCAAACTGAAAATTAAATATTTTGTAATAAACTTATAACTTATACAGTTAATGCAGCAGATTATGAGCAAGAGTGTGTATTACCGTAGTACTCTCAAGTTAGGATTAATCCCAATTGCTTTGCTTTTCTTACTTCAATTACGTGCTGTTGCCAAAACTACGGTTGAGCAAGAAATAAGGGAGAAGACAACAATTAGTCAATTGAACTCTCCTCCAGCGCAATCAAATTTTCCTAGCACTTCTGAGCGAATGATGCGTTTACTGCTCAGGCTTAAGCTTCCAGTGCAGCCAACCCCTTCTAACACTTTCAAGCAAAATATCCATTTACTACTCGTTCTTAAGCAACGAAGACTTTATATTTATCAAGGGAATATTTTACTAACCAGCTATCCAGTAGCTATTGGGAAACCAAAGTGGGAAACGCCTACAGGCAAATTTAAAGTGCTTAATATGGTTGAAAACCCACTTTGGGAAAATCCATTTGTTAGTTACACACAAGTTGTTCCCGCAGGTTTTCAGAATCCATTAGGAGAACGTTGGATCGGATTTTGGACTGATGGCAAAGACGAAATTGGGTTTCATGGCACTTATCAAAGAAATTCTGTAGGAAAAGCAATTTCTCATGGTTGTGTTCGGATGTATAACGAAGATGTGCGGAAATTGTTTAAAATAGTGACAATAGGAACTCCTGTAATTGTGGTTCCTTAAAGACACATAAATGCACATGAACAACTATAATTTATTTGTTATCACTGTTGTTCATTTATAATTTCATTTTATCATTCACTAACACTAACTTTTTGCGGCAAAAGATAAATACCCCCAGATATGAAAGTCAAGGCCACAGAGATCCAAAAGGCAATCAGAGAAGGAGTTTGCCAAACTTCACCTAGAGGTGCAATCAAAAGTGCGATCGCGACTATTTGACTAACAGTTTTGAGTTTACCCCAAATATTTGCCCCGGGAATCGTCGTTTGATTCACCCGCCAACCAGCGATCGCTAATTCCCGCGCTAAAATCAAAAACACTCCCCAAGCCGGAACTTTTCCTAGTTCAATAAAAACCATCAACGGCGATAGTACCAGAAATTTATCCACTAAGGGATCAAGAAACTTACCCAATTCACTAATTTGGTTGAGTTTCCGTGCTAAATAGCCGTCTAACCAATCAGTTAACGCTGCAACGATAAAAATCGCCAAACATATCCATCTAGCTTGTGGTGTGGGATTGTACAAGCCATAAAGCAGAAATGGTACACCTAGAAGACGAGAGAAAGTAATCCAGTTGGGTAAAGTCATGAAAAATTAAAAATTAACAAGTCTAAAGCAACAAGTAGCCAAGCAAATATGCAAAATCTATGCAGATTAGTGTATCTGAGTGTGCCTGCATGGGAAAATCTGTTTTCTGTAGCTCTCCTAAAACAATACTATGACTGAACACCCAGACTCCCAATTTCGCATCGAACGCGATTCGATGGGCGATCGCCAAATTTCTAGTAGCGTTTATTACGGCATTCAAACGCTACGAGCTATCGAAAACTTCCCCATTAGCGGTATTAAGCCTTTAGATACTTACGTAGATGGGGGATTAATAATTAAAAAAGCTACAGCAATTGTGAATGGAGAACTGAATTGCATTCCTGAAGATATTAGTCAGGCGATTGTCCAAGCAACTGATGAAATCTTAGCTGGGAAGTTCCGCGATCAATTTGTCGTGGATGTTTATCAGGCGGGTGCTGGAACATCCCACCACATGAATCTCAACGAAGTTTTAGCAAATCGCGCCTTAGAAATTCTTGGTGAAGAAAAGGGCAATTACAAACGTGTTAGTCCCAATGACCACGTTAATTATGGGCAGTCTACCAATGATGTGATTCCCACGGCAATTCGCATTGGTGGTTTATTGGCATTATCCAAGACACTGCACCCAGCAATAGATAGGGCGATCGCGTCTTTAGAAAACAAAGCTGTAGAATTTCAAGATATCGTCAAATCTGGCAGAACTCACTTGCAAGACGCTGTACCTGTGCGCTTGGGTGAGAATTTTCAGGCTTGGGCGCAAATCCTTACAGAACATCAAAACCGGATTTACACCGCCTCTGGTGATTTGATGGTGTTGGGTTTGGGAGGTAGTGCAGCCGGAACGGGGTTAAATACTCATCCTCTTTATCGCGCCCGTGTAGTGGAAGTTCTCTCAGAATTGATTGACACTCCCTTAGAACCAGCGCCTCATCTCATGGCTGCCATGCAAAGTATGGCACCATTTGTAAATGTTTCTGGTGCTTTACGCAACTTAGCGCAGGATTTAGCCAAAATCTCTCACGATTTGCGGCTAATGGATTCGGGGCCAAAAACTGGCTTCAAAGAAATTCAACTGCCTCCAGTGCAACCCGGTTCCTCGATTATGCCAGGGAAATATAACCCAGTGATGGCAGAGATGACATCAATGGTGTGTTTTCAGGTGATGGGTTACGACAGTGCGATCGCTTTAGCCGCACAAGCCGGACAATTGGAATTAAATGTGATGATGCCGCTGATTGCCTATAACCTGATTCACAGTATCGAAATTCTGGGTAATACCATCGCTGCACTCACCGAACGCTGCATTTCGGGAATTACTGCTTACCAGGAACGTTGTTTAGCATACGCCGAAGGCAGTTTAGCTTTAGTAACTGCACTAAATACCCACATCGGTTATTTAAATGCCGCTGCTGTCGCCAAAGAATCTTTAGAAACTGGTAAATCCCTGCGGCAGATTGTTTTAGAACGAGGATTAATGAGTGAAACAGACTTAGCCACAGTGTTAAATCTAGAACAAATGAGTGTTATCTTACCGCTTAGAACAGAATAATAGGGTATTGGGTATTGGGTACTGAGAAAGTATTCCTAAATATTTATTTCCTAGTCCCCAATCCCTAGTCCCTAGTCCCCAGTCCCCTATCTATCTATGCAGACTCAAAAACCATCTGTTAGTCTTATTCGGGCTACATCCTACGAAAGAGAGGCTTTACGGGAATCCTTAGTCATTCTCCTGGAACCTTTTGGAGGAATGGCAGCATTTGTGAAAAAAGGCGATCGCGTTTTACTCAAACCTAATCTACTTACAGGGATGCGTCCTGGTAAAGAGTGTATCACTCGTGCCGAACTAGTTTACGAAGTTGCCCAGATGGTAATTGAGGTTGGTGGTAAGCCATTTTTGGGCGATAGTCCTGCTTTTGGCAGTGCCAAGGGCGTAGCAGTGGCAAATGGTTATCTGCCTATTTTAGAAGAACTCAATCTTTTGATCATCGATTTTCACGGTCAGCGTTACCAAACTGTAAGTGACAATTTTAACCATCTGCGGCTGTCTAAAGAAGCAATGGAAGCTGACGTAGTGATTAACCTACCTAAAGTGAAATCACATATGCAGTTGACATTAACACTGGGCGTAAAAAACTTATTTGGTTGCGTCCCCGGCAAAATGAAAGCTTGGTGGCACATGGAAGCTGGAAAAGATGCGAATAGATTTGGTGAAATGTTAGTAGAAACTGCCAGGGCAATTAACCCTAACTTAACCATATTAGATGGCATCATCGGTCATGAAGGAAATGGTCCCAGTAATGGTGAACCTCGCCAACTGGGCATTTTAGCAGCTGCATCAGATATATTTGCTCTAGATCGGGCAATGGTAGAAATCCTCAATGTCCCTCCTGAACAAGTACCCACAGTTGCGGCTTCCCAAAGGCTAGGAGTTTGTCCAGAACTTGCTGCCATAGAGTTTCCGCATTTAAATCCTGACTTATTAAAAATAAAAGATTGGCAGCTACCAGACAAGTTAATGCCCATTGATTTTGGTATGCCCCGCGTAATTAAGTCTACGTTTAAGCATCTTTACACCCGATTTATCAAGGAACCAATGAGTGTTTATGGAAGAAACTAGGGACTAGTACCGCAAGGCGGAAGTCAAAATTCAAAATTCAAAAGTCAAAAGTATTCTCAGACTTTGCGCTATTTACGCGCCCGACGTATTAGGGACAAGGGAGATAAGCAAATACCCAATCCGGAATTTACAAGTGCAAACTTCGTTACAGCAATTTTATTTATTAGCCGAGTAATCTGTAATTACCCTCCGATTGCTTAACCAGACCGCCCTATTCTAGTTGGTGGCGGTTTTTTTAGCTGATTAATTTGTTATACAATTTCTCGGATTAGATTTTGATTTATCCAAAAAGTTATATGGTTTTAGGATCTGGAAATTGGGATTGGGTATTTTGTTCAGATATAAGCCAAGTCTGGCAATAACCCGCTACATGTTTATAGCAATTCACTAAAATAATGAAACAAATGTAAACCCTCAAAGCCTTGCTGCATCTAAGTTATTGAATTGCGTTAGCGCAGTGTAAAGCCTTATCTTCGAGAGGCTTCGCCAACAGCATAGCTTCGCTTAGAGCGAGTCCGCGTCCCTTGCGCGTCTCGTAGAGAGCGTCATTGCGAATTGCGAATTGTGAATTGGTATTACACCACTTTCTAAAACATTTTTCACTCTACCTATATATATAGGAATCCGGTTTGATTTTTGAACAAGGTTAGGTATTGTAGGCTGCGTTACGGATTTCATCCTAACGCACCATTTTTAAGGGTTTGGTGTCGTACTCTCCGTGCTAACACAACGCCAGTTGCTTCACTTGGGAAAACCCCTTCTCTACGAGACGCTTTGCGTTCACGTAGTGTCCTGTAGAGAAGGCGCTAGCCTCTTCCTTTGGGAGAAGACCGCACTGGCTCCCCTAAGTATCTGTTCAAAAATCAAATAGTAGTCCTATAGATTGACAAAATTACTGTGATATTACGTAGATTTTAAAATTGAAATTCGGAAATATTTGTTTAGTGGTATCACTGAATTCATGTTGGATAACACAATTGATGTATCTGTATTTATTCGGTAGTTAGAGTGGTTGCAAGCATCATTCCTACCAGTTTATTGTTTGTATCAAATATTTATGTGTATAACTACTGTAGAACAATCGAAAACACTGAATATATATCTGTGCTTGTGCGGTTTTGTGTCCTATATTACAAATTAGCAATTTAAGTAAAATGACCTTATCAAAGGCGTTGCAGGATGTTATAATCATGAAGTATCGGAAAAGTACATTTTGCTAATTAATCTTTAATCAGCTTTAATCAACAAAAAAAGTAATTTATGATGCTGTTAAAGTTGGCTTTGCGTATGCGATCCGTTACATCATACAGGGAAACATCTGAAAATATTAATCACCAAATAAAACATGATTTGTTTGCTTGTAACTTTGTATTAAGAATTCCATGTATAAAAAGGCTATTATGACAGTTGTAAAACTGGTTTAGTTTGTAGAATGGTAGACATTTTACAGTTTAAGAATAGCTAAAATAGCTTCAAGACTCTCGATCAGAGAGTAGACCTACACAGTGTTACGAAGAACTTCAATTTTGTATGAATTCAAATAGCCAGTCTGCCAATGCCGACACATATTCCCAACGTTTGGCAGACATTGTGGGAACTGCGATCGCTTTGTTAACTCTCACCCTACCGGTATTTGTTATTGCCCACTATTCTTCAACTAATGTTCAAAATAACCAGCAACCCCTGGTTCAAAACCTCAAAGCAAGTAGAGATTGATAAAGCTTTCCAGTAGCATTTTCCTAGCAGGAGAGCTACAAAAAAGGAGAAAACTAATTTTGAAACAACCTCTGTAGATATGGATCTAGTTGATCAGTAATAGGCTAAATCTGTATTGTCTGACTTTAAGTTTCAGTTGTATTGACACAATAGGGGCAGAGATCCCGCCAACAACAATCAAGGGCAGAGGATATCCATAATATCCTCTGGAAAAAAGCGTTGCTAAGTTTCCTGGCAACGCTTTTTCCATTTTTTGGCTAATTCAAGGGGACTGGGAAGCAGAGGAGAGAATCTTCTCCCCTGGCTTATGCCGTGGAATAAATACCTTGGGAAGAGATCCATATTGCCCTAAAATTCTACACGGGGAGCGAAGCTGACTGAGTGCCCCCATGATTCACTGTTACCGGAGGAGTTTTTTGTGGACTTATCTCGTATTCCTGCCCAACCGAAACCGGGTCTAATCAACGTTCTGATTGAAATTACTGGCGGAAGTAAAAATAAATACGAGTACGACAAGGAACTAGAAGCTTTTGCTCTAGACCGAGTACTTTATTCCTCGGTACAATATCCATATGACTACGGCTTTGTACCCAATACTTTAGCTGATGATGGCGATCCCCTAGATGGTATGGTCATAATTGACGAGCCAACCTTTCCAGGCTGTATTATTGCTGCACGACCGATTGGCTTCTTGGAGATGATTGACGGTGGCGATCGCGATGAGAAAATCCTTTGTGTTCCTGACAAAGATCCGCGCTACACTCAGGTAAAATCTCTGAAAGACGTAGCGCCACATCGCTTAGATGAAATTGCCGAATTTTTCCGTAGTTATAAAAATTTGGAAAAAAAGGTGACTGAAATTCTCGGTTGGCAAGATGTAGACAAGGTTGCAGCTTTAGTAGAAAAATCCGTTAAAGCTTATAGAGGATAATAGAGGAGTTAGGAGTTAGGAGTTAAGAGTTATGAATTTTTATTCCTAACTTCTGTACAGACGCGATTAATGAGCCAGCGTGTTGCGGGGGTTCCCCCCGTTGTAGTGACTGGCGTCGCGTCTGTACTCATAACTTTCGCTTGTTACGGATTGCAAAAACTGCCACCAAACCCAAATTAGAATGCAGCGTACTCTCCTTTTGGCAAAAATTCATAACTGCACCCTTACAGGGGCAAATATCAACTACGTGGGTAGTATCAGCATTGATGAAATCCTTTTGGAAAAAACTGGTATTTTACCTTACGAGCAAGTGCAAGTAGTTAATAGTGCCAACGGTCAGCGCTTTATTACTTATGCGATCCCGGCTCCAGCCCATTCAGGAATCATTGAGCTAAATGGGGGTGCGGCACGTCTAGGCATTATTGGCGATCGCTTGATTATAATGACTTACGGGCAGTTCACTCTAGAAGAGTTAAAAAGTTACTCTCCTACGGTAGTCATTGTGGACGAAAAAAACAGGCTGTTGGAAGTGCGGCGCTACGATGACCTGTTTATTAAGGTCTAATTTCAAGGAAAATGTCAAATTTTGAGTTGTCGGGTTCCCAGAGCTACATAGCTGAAAAGTCATCTACCCTGCCAAGTAGCCCAGCAGGTGAATTTATCGTGCAATTCTGGGGTGTAAGAGGTTTGATTGCCACCCCAAGTAGCAACACCAACCGCTATGGTGGTAATACAGCCTGTGTAGAAATGCATGTAGCTGGGAAACGCTTGATTTTTGATGGCGGTACTGGCTTACGCATACTGGGTAAAACTTGGCAACAAGTACAACAGCCACTAGAAGCCCATTTATTTTTTACCAACTGCCAATCAAATCGCATTCAAGGGTTTCCCTTTTTCGCTCCAGCATTTATCGTGGAAAATTGTTTTCATATTTACGGCATGGCTGCCTCAAATGGAGCCTCAATCAAACAATGTCTGTGCGACCAGATGCTCCAGCCACACTTTCCTTACCCTTTACAGGTAATGCAGTCGGAATTGCAGTTTTGCAATCTAACTCCAGATAGTCAGGTAAAGCTAGATGATATTACCATTACAACCGCATTAATTAATCAAACTCAGCGGTCAGTTGGCTACCGAGTTACTTGGCAAGAGTATAGTGTTGCCTACGTCACAGATTTGCACCAAAATGCTGATCAAGTGGAGCGAGAGCGGATTTTACAGTTCATTAAAGGCGTTGACTTGCTGATTGCCAATGCCACTTACACTCCTCCTACCTCTCACAACCATGACTCTGCTGATTTACTCTGGCAAGCTGCCGTGAATACCGCTTTGAATTCTGGCGTTAAACGGCTAGCCATTTCTCATCATCACCCAGATGACCATGATGATTTTCTTGACCAGGTTCAAGTCGATGTGAAATCTGCTTTTCCTCAAGCAATACTAGCCCATGAAGGTCTAGTATTAGCTGTTAGTAAGTGATTTAGACTTGTTGGTATAAGCGCATTAACTTAACGGAACTTAAACATTTTTGAGGCATAAACAAGTATTAAACCCATGTAGGGCAAAAAAATACACCAAAGGCTCAAAAGTGCTTGAAACCTCAATATTCAATAAATTAGTGCAGCACGGCCTAAATAAACCTACCATTCAAAATGGCGCAAGAGCAAGGAATATAATTATTTTGACTTTTGACTTTTGAATGAGTGACTTCCGCCTTGCGGTACTAGTCCAAACGATGCTAAAAGCTCTCTGTATACACGTTTGATAGTTTTTTCTTGCTACTTTTTGTCTAAGTCCCAGGCTAATAAACGAGGCGGGTCCTCACGGTGAGCATTCCCAGCCTCTGGCTGGGAACGAGAGAAAGGTTATTCTAGACTGGCTTTCAGCTTAAGTTGACACCTGTAACAGATATGCGACTCTATGAAGCATTTTGCAACTCGGCTGTGCGGACTGAAAGCTGCTGTGTTTGATTACCTCGTTGCACTTTCACCTGTAATACTTGACCAAGACGACTGTCTTCTACAACGTTTTGCAATTGTTCAGCACTGGTAATAGCTTTACCATCAACTTGCACAATTACATCCCCGCGCCGGATGCCCGCAGATGCAGCTGGAGAATTGGGGACAACTCGCATTACAAAAACACCATTAATTTCTGGTATTTGAATAGGAGAGTTAGGATCGGTGTTATTTTGCTTGGCAAGATCGGGTGTCAAAGTTACCATTTGCACGCCTAGATACGGGTGAGCAACTTTGCCACCACGTTGCAGTTGCGCGGCGATCGCTTTGGCTTTATCAATGGGAATCGCAAACCCAATACCCATCGCGTCAGGACGAATGGCTGTGTTAATACCAATCACTTCACCTTGGCCATTCAATAGTGGCCCGCCAGAGTTACCAGGGTTAATGGCGGCGTCTGTCTGAATGAAGTCCAAGCGTTTGTCACTAATACCGACTTGGGCGCTGGAACGTTTGAGGGTACTGACAATTCCCAAGGTAACGGTGTTATCAAATCCCAAAGGATTACCAACTGCGATCGCCCAGTCTCCAACCTGTACATTACTGGAGGAACCCAAGGGCGCGATTGGTAAATCGCTACCAGCGTTAATCTTGACTACTGCCAAATCTGTGATTTCATCAATGCCTTGAACTTTCCCTTCAAAGCTGCGGCCATCTTTGAGCCGGACTGTTACTTTATCAGCCTTATCGACCACATGAGCATTAGTTAGAACTAACCCGCTCTTGTCAATAATAAAACCTGAACCTAGACCGCGCAACTGCTGCTCAGAAGGCATCTGTTGGGGGGAACCGTCACCAAAAAACCGACGGAAAAAGGGGTCTTGAAAAAATGGATCAACGCTACGAGTAATTGTGCGCTCAGTATCAATCCGCACAACTGCTGTGCCCATACGATTCACTGCTGCTGTGACAAAGCTAGTGTTCCCGATAGCAGCAGTGGCTGGTGATTGCCGTTGGGCAATTAGATTTGAAGTATCTCCAGCAGTTACTGGGGGTGCTGGTTCGGCTTGGGAGGGCAACACTTGCAGGGTGCTAACTGTTAACACAACTCCTAGCGCGATCGCTAACACATGAGAACTGAGTTGACGTAAAGACCGGGATAATTTGGGAAATCGCATAATCACAACCTAATTTATAAGCTTAATTGTTGCTTAGTCGTGACAAATCTATTTACAGTTATTTTTACAAAATTGACGTTGGCTTTTTGTTTCAGGTTTCGCTTGCTCTTCCCAATACTGGGGTTAGGGCATTTTGCGAGTTACCTATAATCAACTTAATGGAAAATTTAACCCAAAAGCTATTATGGACATTTACCCTTTACAAGTTCGGTTTTTACCCATCAATAAAACTTTTGGATTGCTAATAATACTAGACGTTTCAAGGTAGTGACACCGATAAAAAAGAGATAGGGGATAGTGGACATCCATGCTCATTTTTAGTTCAAAACCTTGTCAGATGATGACTCTGGATGATGAACTAACTTTTGAATAAAATTTCATTTCGACTGGTTGCGCCTAGCTGGGGTAAAGAGTTTATGGCTGAGTGGGGAGTGATGGCAGCAGGAACGGCCAAAGGTAGTTGCAATTGTTTTACAACACTTTGCAATAGTTGGTCTTGTCCAGTCCGCAAACCCCAGACATTTGTCCCCCGGTTGATAATCGCAAACCAAACCAAACCGCGATCGCGTGTAGGCATCACTCCCGCTAAAGCGCTGACATCGCGGAGAGTGCCAGTTTTGATCACAGTCGCAAGGGGAATATGTCTGGCGTGTAGTGTCCCTCGGTGATCAAACCCAGACATCGGGAATAAGTCAGCTAGATTCAGTTGATGCGTAGATGCCTCAATTTGAATAGCCATCAACATCGCACAGATAGCCCTCGGTGAAATGCGATTTTCAGGGCCCAGTCCAGAACCATTGATTAACTGAATTTCCACTTGTGGCACCCTAGCAAGGTTAGCAGCGGTTGATTGTACTACAGTTGCTCCTCCCACTGAGTCTGCCAGCATCTGTGCCATATCGTTATTACTGTAAACGTTCATTTCCTTGAGCAGTTGCTTCAAGGGCAATGAGCGATGACGGAGTAACAAAGTTTGTTGAGGATTTGGCTGCGCCTCAACTTTCACCCCACCTGCAATCACGACTTGAGGCTTGGGCGTTCCCTTGGGCATAATTGAGTAGGTGTAAATAGCGGGGCGGCCCCAAGTCGCACGATTTAGTGTTTGCTTGAGCATTAGACCCGCCAGCATCGGCTGACGTTGGAAATTCATCGCAAAACTGCCAGTAATGATCAAATTTCCCTTTACCTGCTTGATGCCCATTTTATTGAGAGTATTACCAAGAGCGATCGCTTCTTCCCAAACAAACATCGGATCGCCACGGCCTGTAATCACCAAATCGCCCTGCACAACTCCATTTACCACTGGCCCAGTCACACTTACGAAAGTATCAAATTGGTAATCTGGCCCCCAAGTTTTCAAAGCAACTAGTGAAGTGGCTATTTTGGTTAAAGAGGCGGCTGGCAGAGGTGTCGTACCTTGGTGATTTGCCATCAGCATCGGCCCTGACTGCATCCAAATTCCCTGACTCTCAGCTAGATTTTGCGCCACCACTTTTGATGTTATGAGCTTTTTAAGATATTCCTGCACCTTAATTGCCCCAGCTGGATTGGGATCAGGGGCAAGAACCAAGCCAGGGCTACTTTGCCAAGTCAAAGCATCTAAGGCATCTAGAGGCTTGATTTGTACCCCGGCCATTTCTAACCAGAGCGACACCAAACCTGAACCCAATAATTCCAGCATGTTTTATTCCTCTGTTAGCATCTGATACGTTATTTCCTGTGCTAATATACAAGCTTTTTGACGATAATCAGTATTGAGTCATAATAACTGGTGTTTTTCTAATCTGTAAGTAGGGTGAATCATCTTGTTTTCGTGGCTCCTTTGACAATGCCAAAATGCCCATTGCTGATGAATATAGCCGCATGAGATTTTTGATAAAAATACTTATATAGACTTTTTGATATGGAGTGGCTCCCCATGAGCGACTAGCGTCGGTTGGGGGGCTCTTCGGTAAGGGGTGAATTCAAACCTTTCCCCTTTAACCGAACTGTATTATACCCTTCCCTTTGTTAATACTTACTTTCTTTCTGGATGCGCTGCATCCTCTGGTGAAGGATTACCCATCTGGTTAATTGTGGCAATCATCTGATACAAGCGCCCCAAGTCTCGTTGATTGAAGTACAAAGTCAGCCGGGGTAGTCCAACAGTTTCATCTTGTGCTTCTTGAGGTAATGCCTGACTTTTTTCAATCCGTCCTTGAATAATAATCTGGCTAAAATCAGCATTGAGTTGCTCTACCTGAGCGTCTGAGATATCTGTCTTCAGGCGAATGACTAATTTATCGCCTACATATCGACAGGAGTGATAAACCTGGTAAAAACGAGTAATGGCATCACAAGCCACATCCAAATTGTCTGTCACCGTGTAAAGGTTGGGGTCTTCAGGACTGACAAGACCATTTTGTACTAGTTGCTTATCAATGTATTCGCTCCAAGACCGCCAGTAATCACCACCAGGGCGATCGATTAAAACTAGAGGTACTGGGCCAAATTTACCAGTCTGGGTTAATGTCATGCATTCAAAAGCTTCATCTTGAGTGCCAAAACCTCCCGGAAATAAAGCTACTGCATCACTTTCTTTTAGCAAAAACAACTTGCGGGTAAAGAAATATTTGAAGTTAATTAGCTTGGGATCACCTTCTATAAACGGGTTCGCTTGCTGTTCAAAGGGTAACTGAATGTTTAATCCAAAGGAATTTTCTCGCCCAGCACCTTCGTGACCCGCCTGCATGATCCCGCCACCACCGCCTGTCATCACCATGAATCCTAATTGAGAAACAACGTGAGCAAACTCAAGGGCCATTTGGTACTCTGGTGTATCTGGCGCTAGACGAGCAGAACCGAAGACGGTGATTTTGCGAACGTGTCGGTAATTATAAAAGAGCTGGAAACCGCGCTCCATATCTGCTAGAGCCGCCGACAATATTTTCCAATCGAGACGCTCAATTTCGGTATCAGCTAGACGAACAATAGTCGCAAGTGCTTGCTGAATAAATTGCCGATTTTTTAATGTCGGTAAGCGAGCGATCAATTCAGCGATATCCGCCTGTAAAGACTCTAATGTGTCAAACGACGCAGATGAGGTCATGAGAACTGCTGCAACAATGGCATTATATTTTACGTGAACTACTCACACTCTAGCAAGCGGGACATACCCCTGTGATGTAGAGTTAGCATACTCAGAACTGGCTTTGAGGTAGTATTGCTCATTACTCAAGCTCAGATACCCATCTTTTGAGATTGGAACTCGGAAGATAATATTAAAATCTACCAATTTTAAGGCTTTTGGCTCTAACTTCTTGTGAGGTGGCCATCTTGCTTTTGGTTAGGGCAGGGCGAGACGCCCACCCTACAAGATTCGATAATTTATTTATTGGAAATCCTAAATCATTCTCCCCTGCTTTTGTGCTCCTATCTCTTCTCAACTTGGGAGCATCTACTTTTGGCAGAAATACTCAAATAGCTAATAAACCATTGAGATAAGCACAACGAACCGAGAGGATGTGATTGACACTTTCAACATTCCACTGTGCACCAGAAATTTTAATCCTGGCACCAATTTGTTTAATAGCAGATTCAACTGCTCCAGAACCAATAGAACACAGTTGTTCAGCTTGGTAATAGCTGTAGTTGACAATACGAGAGTGATGTTTGACGAGATAAGCGATGAAGTTCTTAGCTTGTTTGCCCCGACAATCATGAAATAAAGCTTTAGTTTCTTCTACTTGACCTTGCCATAAAAAAGTTTCAGCAGCTTTGAGTCGCTTTAAAGAACCACCAACTTTATAAGGATTTTCCTTGAGGTGATACCAATCCAATATTTGCCAACGCTGAAAATGCTCTGTTTTACCAAACTCTTTGACTAAATTCCACACACCGTCATCACCATCCCCCAAGCACACTAACGGGTTAACCAAATGCTGACTATTGACATAATCAACTAGTGATTGGTTGTCATCAAAAAATGCACCATAGTAAATCTCTTGCAGGCGAACGGTTTTATAGTCTCGCCAGTGACAGCCTGCTTTCGGTTGCCCCCTGAGTCGAACTTTTCCTCCATCTACACTGACTTCTGAAACTGCTTGTAATGCTAGCGGTAGTTGAAAATCTTGTTCGAGAACTAGTTTTTGTTGCGTTGAGTGACCAACTTTCACTCCTGTTAATGCCTCAATCTCAATTTCTGCTTTTTGATATGATTCATTTGCTGATAGCCTCAAACAACACTTTTGAAGTAATGGACTTAACCTACTTCTTGCCTTCAAACTCAGTCTTTGTAGCTGTTTGGCTTTAAGAGTCAATTCCCCTACTAGACTTTTTATTTTTCTGGTTTTACCAAATGATTGTTCCTGTTTTTTGTTCGATAAAAAAAGGGCTATTTCTGGGCTGACTAGTTCTAATACTTGACTGCGAACTGTTTTTTCTATGCCTTCGAGGTCTGTGAGCTTACTTTTGTCTGCTTCTTCATACAGCAGTGTTGACAATTCTTGTAAGCAGGCTTTGATCCGTTCTTCTTTCTCTTGGTTCATTGTCAGCGATCGCACAGGGTTATTTCCCTTTACATTTTCCCATAAGTGGTAAATCTTCCAAAACTGGATGCTCCCCTCAACTCAACCCCAACTCTTGCTTTCAGGCTTTTGGCAGATTCTTGGCTATATGCAGCATTTCACATCATTCAGTTTTGTATTTTCATCCCAGCAGATATCTCACTAAATCTTAAGTAACCAAATAGAATTAATTACATATTGATTCTTTGCTAGACAAGAATTTTAGCCTAGACTTTGTGTAATTAATTGTGTGTGACTACTTATCGCTGAAGTTTGCTCACTCAGGCAAGCATTTTTCTAAGAGAATGTTGTTCAACACTTTTGCGTAGTCGCAATATCAGCTACCGAGTAGCTGCTACTGATGTACAGAGATTCCTATTTTCTATGAGCTAAATAGTGGCTGCTGGCAATTACCAACTAACAGAACTTGACAGGCTGTTTTTGCTATCATTTCAGCAGTTGGGTTATCATCTGATGGTGTTCCCTCTGGTTGCTTTTGTAGGCTCCACAGCATCAGCCCGGCAGCATTCTTGTTAATAACAACCTGTGCCAAATTACGAACCTTTATCAGAGTGTAAACATTTCCACCCCAAGCTTCTGGCGGTACTGCCACTCCCATAACTACTTTGCCTTTGAAATAATTTTGATAAGCTGCTAAGGCTTCTTGAGGGTTGTAAGTGGTACCAGCATCATAGGACATGATATGCAGTTGGTCAATCATTTTACTTTCAGGTGAACGCAGCAAATTTAGCGTCATACCTGTCTTCTCGCCTTGGGGTTGAGCATTTGCCCATTGCCCTTCACCGTAAGCACCAATACTCCATACCGCAGCTGTTACCAAGTAAGGCTTGGGCAGAACTTGGCGAATTTGCCTGACAACACAACGGAACTCTGCATCAGATGTACAGGAAACCTTACCATTTGATGATAAACACTTGACATTGGTAGGTTCGTAATCAATATCAACCCCGTCAAATCCAAAGTCTTTGACGATATTAGCAATTACTTGAGGATTCATCTGAGCAAAATTTGTGTAAGTTTGTCCACCTACTGCCACTAATACTTTAGTTTTGGGGTTATATTTTTTTAACAAGGTAATTGCATCTTTCACTACTTTGCCATCTGCCGCGAATTGTAACCCCGTTCCCGTGAAATTATAGCTACCCTTTGTATAAGTTGCATTAGGCTGTATGAAAGACACAATTACCCTATTCACATAAGGAGCTATATTTGCTAGTTGAATCTGTTGTGGGTTATTTGTCCATGGTTCTGACCAACTCTGGTAGTAGCCAACAAAGGTTTTTTCGCTTTTTTGAGCGTATGCTAAACCAACTCCCCCTGAACTTGACAATATTAAAGAAAAATAGACAGTGCTTAATAACAAAAATAATAAATATGCGAACTTCATCAAGAATGAGTTTTTCTTAATTTTTAAAGAGACAATGAATTGTGAAGTATTTCGGAAAAATTTTTTGGGTGTCATCTGAAAGTTGCTCATAGATAATTTAATTATATTAGGTTTAAGCACAGGAACTTTGATAGCAACAAAAAAACGGGATAAGGCTGAAAACTATTACTTTGTCACAGCAACTTTAGTAGGTAGACCGATAAAGAAATAGGGAAGTAGGAAGATAAGAAAAAATCAACTCCCCTATTACCCCATTAACTTCGCAAAATTACTGTGATCTCCCCCTAGTTCCTCTACTTTTTCTGGTCATTTCAGCGATTATTTCTATAACACCGCCAGCCAAGACACAAATGATTGCATAGCTAATTGGATAGCTAATTGTATCAGCTGTGTTTCGGTCGAACCTAGCTTCAAACATTGGAAGAAAAATTTCCCGAACTGATGGTAATACTAACCAAGTGATAACAAAAGCTAGCGCTGCTAAGAAATTTTTATGCCATTTGCGACTCATGTGATTACTACAGAATAGACGACAATATAAACCAACAAAAATCGCGCAAATAAATTCTGCCCAATTAGCAGATACTGTATAGTCTTTAACAATTGGATAAATGATGTTGGGACTGAGGAACATCAAAAATAAACCGATAAAAACACCGACGATAGAACCCTTTAACGCTTGTTCAGACAACAATTTGAAAAATCTAATTATATAATTTGTCTGAGTCTGATACAAATCACGTCCAGCTTGACCAATTTGACCATTGTTATTAGTCTTGTCAGCTTCGAGGTTTTGAGAATTATTGAATGGAGGTTTGTTCTTCATAATCTATCCTCATTATATTTATGTTCTGAAAACATTTACTTAGAGGATGTTTAAAAAGTTATTGGCTAAAGAATTTGCTACTATACAAAGAAATTCACCTACGTGAAAAAATAAAAAATTAGGAGTTTCAGAACTAACGTAATCGGGTTTTTCTGTGTAACCGCAATTTCTAATCGCCAGAATACATTAAAATCAACTTTTAAAACATCTTCTTATTAAACTTATTAAAGTGAAACAAGACTTTTTGCTGCAATTCCTAACCAAGGAGCTAATTGTTTAGCAATTGGTTCTAACTTTTGCCAAAGCCCTTGACCTGCTCCTAAAGTTTCGTTAGCTTCTTTTAGAGCTTGAGTGGCTTTTTGTAAACTTTTTATTGCAGTATTTTTGTCTGGTTGTTCTTCTTGAACTGCGTCTTTTGCGTAGTCTATATGTTTCAGGGCTTGTTTCTTTTGCTTGTCGGGTAAATCTGAATAACTAAATAAAGATTGAATTTTTTCTATGAGTTCAACAACCTCTGTGAGAGATAATTGTTCCTCCAAACCACCCTGAGTATTGTACTGATTTTGATTCAGGTCACCACCAGCTTGTCCGATTTGCCCTGAATTACTACCACCATTGAAAACAATTGATTGCGGAGGCTTTTCTTGTGTCATAGTCTGAGGTAATTTAGTTTCAAGTTCTGACTGTTTGCGTTCTTTGATATTGTCTTCAATATGAAAAGAAGACCGCCGTCTTGCTTTAAGCTGTGGGGTTGAATATTCTGGAATACCCTGTAAGTCAATAGAAGCACGACCAACTTCAAAACATTCTTCATAGGGTCTGCCAGCAAACAGCGCATCATAAAATCCAATAGCAAACTCAATCGCTGCGACATCCCCAATCGCCTGATTCATACCCACCAGATAATCAATATGTTGGTGAATTGCCTCCGCTTGGACTTGTGAATAACACGCATTCAGCAAAACACACTCTATTTGGCTCTGAAACAACCCAAATAACCTTGCTAAAGATTCTGTACTTACTAATTGCATTTGCCCAGAATTATTTTCCAAGGCTAAACCTTCAATTCCAGAACCATGTCCCGAAAAATGAACAATAATTGGTTGATGTTCCAACAAAGCACGACGCAGGTCTTCAACTCGCACTGCTAGAAACGTAACAATTTGAAATTGTTCTCGATTTTGGGATTGTTTTAGAGCCGCCTGAATTCCCCGCACCTCTTCATCTAGGCGTAGGTGATTTGTGTTCTTTGGATTTGCTGATAAAATTAAAATTTTTTTCATGTTGATACTTTTTGTTTACAATACTTAATAGCGGTAAGTCAAATCAACTTATACAGAAACGCATTACGCATTTAAGGGATGTCTGAAAAGTTGTGAAGAAGGGATTTTAATCACATCAGTTGCTGGAGTAGCAATCAACCCAACACGCTAGGAAGTAAAACTACAATTCGCTTAATCTTAATCTTCATTTTGAAAAGAAGATATTCCAGAATTTTACAGAAATTTATTTTTTTATCAGGAGTAGCTAACGCGATGTGCAACTTATTCTTGGAACGCCTCTCCAAACCTTTCCCCACTCCTGAGAGGCATTGATTTTTGCTCCCCTTTCTTACTAGGGAAGCTGGGTGGTTTCATACGAAAAAAGAAAAATACATAAGTCTTGATTTCTCGTTTTGTGTCCAGGCTTTTTCCCTCACTTCCACTCCTCTCCCCCACAGGGGGAGAGGCTCTGAAACCTAGTTTTAGTTTTTCTCTGCTTGTATGAAACCACCCTGCCCTTTCTTACTAGGGAAGGGGTTGGGGGTTGGGTTTGAGAGAAAGTTGCACATGACGTTAGCTAGCTACTGAATATAAATTTAAAAATACATCTTTAGATAGTTGTATATTAAATAGCCACCTTTTTTATTTTATTTAAGGATTACCGAAACCTCTGCCAGGTTTGCGATAAACGCTTGTTCATTCGCTGGGACTCGTGTAATTACTAGTTATTTAGGTCTAGTGTAAAATTTGGGGTTGATGGGTGTGGGAAGAATAACGTAGACGCGCAGCGGCTTGCCGCAGGCTACCGCAGAGGCGCAGAGGACACGGAGGAAGAGAAAAGGCGATCGCATCGTGCTAGTAATTAGACATTTGCTGTTTGTGAGTTAATCATTCAGGGTAATAATACTCATATTTTGAGATTGAAACTCGGAAGTTGATGTTTAGAACGCGAAAGGTGGTGTTCAGAACTTGGCTTTTCCCCTTCCCCTGATCTCAATTCAATCCCAGTTCTTCTTTCAACGCCTCCGGTACATTAACTGCTGTCTCTAATCCCCGCACATCTTCCCACTGCTGCTTTTTACCCCAGGTCATTTTTTCCATATTGGCGTCGCTGAGGTCTGCACCACCCAGAATGGCATAACTTAGGTTGCTGTGGCTGAGATCCGCACCATTGAGGATAGCACCACTAAGGTTACTGCCACTGAGGTTAGCACTGTTAAGGTTGGCATAACTGAGGTCCGTACCGAACAGGATCGCGTCGGTGAGGTCAGCACCACTGAGGTCGGCGTCGTTGAGAATTACGCCGCTAAGGTCGGCTTCGTTAAGAATCACACGACTCAGGTCTACGCCGCTGAGGTCAGCGCCTAAGAACATTGCACCGTTAAGTCTGGCATTGTTAAGCTTGGCACCGTTGAGTTTGGCGTAGCTGAGGTCGGCGGCGACAAGGATGGCGTCGCTGAGGTTGGTACTGAAAAGAATTGTGTCACTGAGGTTAGTACCATTGAGGATTGCATGACTCAAATCAGCGCCACTGAGGTCGGCGCGGCAGAGGTCGGCATGGTTAAGGCTGACGCTGCTGAGGTTGGCTTCACTCAAATTTGCACCGAAGAGGATGGCGTTGCTGAGGTCAGCATGGCTAAGGTTGGTGCTGCTGAGGTCGGCGCGACTGAGGTCGGCGCGACTAAGGTCGGCGCGGCTAAGGTTAGTACTGCTAAGGTCGGCGCGGTTGAGGTCGGCGCGGCTAAGGTTGGCACAGCTAAGGTTAGCACCAGTCAGGTTGGTGCTGCTGAGGTCAGCACCGCTGAGGTTAGCACCGCTGAAGTTGGCACCGCTAAGGTTGGCATCGCCGAGGTTGGCACCGCTAAGGTTGGCACCGCTGAAGTTTACACCCGTTAAGTTGGCATCGCCGAGATAAGCACGACTGAGGTCGGCACAGCTAAAGTCTGCTCCGGTGAGGTTGGCATCGCCCAGGTAAGCATTCCTAAAGTTGCCGCCTTTGAGGAATTGCCCGACTATACTACTAAAGTTGCCAATTTCCAGGGCATCACTATAGTTGATGATCCGTAGTAGTTGGGATGTGAAAAAATTGTCTGTGTCCGGTTGAGCAGATGGATAGAAGGTGATTTTTTGTTTGAGTTCATCTCGCTGTTGGGCGTAGCGGTGTAACTCTAGCAGTAAAATCAGTACGTTCAGCCCTGTATATATGTCTACCTGTCTCAGCCCAAGAGCAATATTTTGTGCTGCCAGCTTTAACCTTGTTTTCTGAAGTAGGTTCTCATCTAATGTTCCATCAATAAATTCTCCTTGACACCAGCGACGATAAAAATCTTCTAGCCGCCAGAAAAGCAGTTCTGGGCGAATTTTTTTACTCATTACAACCAATTCTCTTAGTTGGTTGACTATTTCTGGTTTCAGCGCCCCATTCCCTAGTAAATCATAAATCTCTTTATGCATCTGGCGATCGCACACTCTAAAACAAAAGCCGGAGGGTAGTGTGCCCGATGTCTGATCGTCTATCTTAAAAGTCAAACCGCTCCTTAATATTGTCCATTTTTCTAAGCTTTTTTGCAGTCTTTGAGACCATAAATCTTCCTGCAAATTATCTTGAGCAAATTTAACACTTTTGTCTGGTTCTTTAATACTTTTTCTTAAAGGTAAAACTGCTTCGGTTTGTGGCGATGTGGTCTTTGGCATCTCTTGCAACCTTGTACCCTTCACATAATTTCTCAGCAACTGCCAGACTTGAGATAAATATGTTGACATTTCTGTGTCCGTTGTTACATTTAAATTACTATTTTGATAATGCCCAACTAAAAATTTTTCTGTGCTAGTTTGCTTCTCATTGCCAACAATCAATAGTATCAATAAATACTACACGAAAAATCTCATGCGTTAGTGATGTCTGTCTTGAAAAGTGACGCTCCTGCGTCGCTCTAAGCGTACCCTTGCTCTTAAGCAAGCTACGCGTTAGCGTCTCGTAGAGAAGCTATGCCGTAGGCTTTACGCTGCGCTAACAGTTCGCCTTGAGCGCCTCTAGAGTAAGCGATCGCTGGCTGCTAAACATGGCTTTATACTCAAATTGCGTGTAGTACTTATGTACCATGCGTAAGTCCTGTTTTCATGACGATGGCCTATACCGACGGCATTCCTGGAGGGTGGCTGATCGCTAACCCGTTGTAACCTCAAGTTTTTTCTCCTAATACAAATAAAGTGTCATCAGAAAAATTCTTTCAAAAATCAAGTAATTTTCCAGTTTTGGCTAATTTGTTATGCTTTTTTCCCAAATATTTACTAGTCTGATGTAAAAATAATACTTACTATTTGTGAGAGACACAATTGTTAAAAAAATCCTCCAGTACAACAGTGTAACAAAGCTGAAAAATCGCAACTAAAATTGAAGTCTAAAGTTTGCTGCTTGATATAAAGTAGCTCAGAGAATCGGCAAAAAGCAGGCTACATAGCTTTGTAAAAGTTAAAAATTAACTACAGGATAGTTATCAGGGAATGGATACAATGAATAGATTAACCTTTTATATGATTTTGTTACATGGTTTGTTTTTAGGAATAGCAACGGCTAGCGCCAAGTCACCGTTTGTTAACATTGATCCAGATTTGTCAGTCAACCATAAAGCTGTGCAGGTTGTAGAAGCCTTGGTTACAGCCAGAAGTGGAGAGAAATCCAATAGTCAGTTAACGACAGAAACTTCTTCAACTAAAATCTCAGCCTTATCGCTAAATAATATCAATATTTCCCCAAAACAGAGGCTACCATCAGGGCAAGTTTGGGTGGTTAATCAAAATAAACACGCACAGCCTCAACCGTTTTTTTGGGTAGTAAAAGACCTGAAAAAAGCGGGACAGCAACCATTTTTGCAACTTGCCAAAACCCCAGACAAACCCAATTCAAAGCCTAATTCTAGTGCTAAACCATCAGCAAAGGACGATTTAGAGCCGTTTGATGAAGTAATCAAAGACACCCAAAAGTCAGGAGGATTGTTCACCCTTTATCGCAATAAAGAAAAGAATAAAATTTATCTAGAAATTAAGCCAGAGCAACTCAATAAAAATTATCTAGCTACGGCAACGCTGGAATCAGGCATTGGCGAACGGGGTATTTACAGCGGTATGCCTTTGCAAGATTTTTTGTTTTATTTCCAGCGGGTGGATGATAAATTAAATTTTGTGATTCGCAATGTCAATTTTCGCACTCGTGAGGGAGATCCTCAAGTGCGATCGCTGACGCGATCATTTAGTGACTCTGTTCTCTACACCATTTCTATTAAAAGCATTCATCCAAAACGCAAAACTATTCTCATCGACTTGGGCGATTTGTTACTGACAGACTTAGCTGGATTATCTGTAAGTTTAGGAGTTCCAGAAACCACTGACCAGTCCTATTTTGGTACTGCTAAAGCTTTTCCCCAAAACTTAGAAATTGAGTCAGTTTTGAATTTTTCTAGTGGCGCTGGCCACGAGAGTGAAATACCAAGCTTTGCGTCGCTACCTGACAACCGTGGCTTTACCCTGCGCGTCCACTACAGTCTCTCTCAACTACCTGATAAAGATTATCGCCCGCGCCTTGCTGACGATCGCGTCGGCTATTTCATCACCGCCTACCAAGATTTATCCAAAGACGACGATCGCGGCGATTCTTTTGTCCGCTACATCAATCGCTGGCATTTGGAAAAACAAGACCCAAAAGCAGTAATTTCTCCCCCCAAAAAACCGATTGTCTTTTGGATTGATAACGCTGTGCCTTTAGAGTACCGCGATGCGATAAAAGAAGGCGTCCTGATGTGGAATAAAGCCTTTCTGAAAGCGGGATTCAAGGATGCAATTGAAGTCCGCCAAATGCCAGATAACGCTACATGGGACCCAGCAGATGTTCGTTACAACACGATTCGCTGGATTAACACAGTCGATGGTTATTTTGCAATGGGGCCATCCCGCGTTAACCCATTAACTGGGGAAATTTTGGATGCACACATTCTCGTAGATGCCAGCTTTGTGCGGCTACTCAAGAATGAGTATCGCAAAATTGTCCAACCTAGCGAAACGCAAAATCGCACTACTTTATCAGCTTTGATGCAAAATCGTCTACTTTGCGCCAATGGTTTAGATGCCAAAAACAATGGTGTACCCCAGCAGATGCAAGACCAACAAGGATTGTTAAGTCGTTTATCGAAAATGGCAGGCGAGTATGATTTATGCTACGGGATGGAAGCTGCTAACCAGTTTGCCTTTGGTTCACTGGCAATGTCACTGCTGCCTGATACCATGGCCACTCCAGACCAGGTGAAAGAATATATCAATCAGTATTTACGTTTAATCATCGCTCACGAAGTTGGACATACTCTTGGTTTACGCCATAACTTCCGTGGTAGTACACTGCTACCCCCACAGGAGATGAATAATACGGAAATTACCAAAACTCAAGGTCTAACAACTTCCGTAATGGACTACATTCCCCCAAATATCGCTCCTCAAGGTACAAAACAGGGAGATTATTTTCCCAGCATGGTGGGGCCTTATGATGAATGGGCGATTAAGTACGGCTACATGCCAATTCAGACATCAACTCCCATAGCGGAAAAGCCAATTTTGGAGCAAATTGCTGCACAATCCTACAAACCAGAGTTAAGTTATTCCACAGATGAAGATGTGTATGACCTTGACCCAACTGCTGATGCTTGGGATAACAGCAGCAATGTACTACTTTATTCTCAGTGGCAATTGAATAATTCGCGGGTGATGTGGGAACGTCTTAATCAGCGTTACCCACTGGCTGGTGATAGTTACACCGATGTGAGCGAACGTTTTAGCACAGTATTGGGTAACTATTTTCAGCAAATATACTACACTACAAAATATATTGGGGGACAGTCTTTCTATCGCATTCACCCTAGCGAAATCCCCTCTGGAGTTAGCCAACACCGATTACCATTTGAACCAGTACCAGTTGAAGAACAACGGCAAGCTTTAGAGACGCTGCAAAAGTATGTGTTTGCAGAAAATGCCCTGAGTTTTTCACCAGAACTACTAAATAAATTAGCACCTTCCCGTTGGCGACATTGGGGTAGTTCTCCGCAAGTTGGTCGTTTGGATTTTCCAATTCATGACTTGGTGCTATTCATGCAAGGTTCTGTGTTGCGGGATTTACTCTCAAGCGATCGCCTCTCTCGCCTCAAGGATATTGAACTCAAAACGAAGCCAGAAAATGCACTGACTCTGCCGGAACTCTTTGACACTTTGCAATCAGATATCTGGACAGAAGTAATCAAACCAAAGGGTAAACCAATGAAGATTTCTAGTTTACGGCGAGGCTTGCAGCGGCAATATCTGGACATCTTGAGTGGTATGGTGTTGCGAAAAGAATCTGTTCCAGAAGATGCTCGCACTTTGGCTTGGTATAAACTCAAACAACTAGATGAGAAACTCAAGGGGGTTAATTCCGAGGATGAATACACCAAAGCGCACTTACTAGAAACGCGCGATCGCATTGAGAAAGTCTTGAATGCACCGTTGCAAGGGAATTAAAAAAGTTAGGAGTGATCAGTGAGGAGTGAGGAGTTAATAGTAAAATTTTTAACTCCTAACTCCTCTTCTTCTTTCATGATTTTGGCAAAATGAAATTGTCCGATGGCAGATTTAGATAAATATCAAAAGTGGATTCGTCAATTATTTACAGAATATGCTCAACGTGCCTCCTCTAATAATGAAATTGAAGCTCAAACAATTTTTGACGGAAAACAAGACCATTACCAAATGATATATATTAGACCTCTTGCAAAAATAAATTATGGTACGATAGTAGGTTTGAAAAATTTGCTTTCTATCTCTATCAGACATCCTAATGAGGTAACAAAACTTCTCTGTATAGATTCTGATATGGATTTTTTCTAGAACCTCTAATCACACTACAAAATAATTATGCAACAGGTCTATTGATTGGCAAAATAGACGTAGGGTTTTTGTCCCTGTGATGCATTTTGATACTCTGGTGGTTGGGAGTTTAGAGAGGTAATCCCCTTTGGCGCAATGACATTCAATTTAACTTGTTGAGAAGAAACTTGGGTGTGAAACCCTTGCTATTTTGATGCTTCCTAACTTAGCGGGAAAAGTCAAGAGCCTCATCAGTTATATCTTTTTGAAAACAGTTCTGTTGCTGCTGAGTGCTACACCCAATATGCCAACTACCAAGGTTCCCAAAACAGTTGTCGGTTCAGGAACCGCAGATGCTTTAATTCGATTCGGACTCGAGTCGAGTAATTGAGTATTGCCTACTGCAATATTTCGGTAAAGATAATAGGTTGCTCCCGGAGAGATAAAGGTACCGTCGGGAGTCTCAACATTGCTGATAAAAACATCACCTTTACCACTACCAGTGCCTAAATCAAAAGCCCCAAATAAATTGCCTGTAGTCGTGTCAAAGTTAAAATTGAAAAACTGATTGCTTGATACACCATTAACAACCTCGTTTTTAGTTCCAATCAACTCCTGTAATGGATTGAAAAAAGAAACATTGAGTGACTGTAAGGCTTTTGTAGATCCCGCACCACTTTCGGAAATTATGGTTGGAGTGGTGGTTTCATCATAGCTGAACGAGCCAGAAGCCGAATAACCAGCATCACCCTTCCAGTTAAATGTTAAATCAGCAGCTTGAGCCAGATTAGTAGAAGCAATGATGGAAGTTGTACAGAGTGCCAAACTAGTTGCTACGTGCCCTGCGGCTAGGGCGAAAAAGCTTTTCATTGATTAAATAGCTCCAATTAACAAATTAGTGCAAGTGAGTGTACTCGTGTGACACGGCAGTAACAGCCGAATTTATGATAAAGAAATAAAAAAATTACCGATTTGACTAATAGATTATACCTATAAACCTAGATTTTTCATATATTAATTAAGAGCAATTAACCCAAGTTGCTAGTTACTCTGCGCCTATGCTTCACACAGGCGTGTCGGACCGCTTTCCATAATAAAATCCCCTCCCTCCAAATATAAAAAACGGAGGGGAATATGCTAAACTCCTCCTCTCTTCTTTCTTGATCACAAAACTCTCCTTTCTACCCGGTCACTAACCTTAAGAGTATTAATAGCATTAAGGTTAGTGACCATTCATCCGGTTTAGTTATTTTGTACTAATTTATCGACATTTTCTTTATGTATGACACCACTGGGTGCGGAATGTAGGTTATATGGCAATACGATTCAGTTAAGGCTAAAACTCTTTCTTCAAGTCAATTTTCTTAACGAACCGCCAAGGACGCAAAGACACGAAGTGGCTTCCCGCAGGGTAGGACGCAAAGAGAAGGAAAAAATTCTTAACCCAAGCGTATTGGGTTATATGGAAATGTTACGTATTTTACTTGAAATAGGGTATATCAATAAAAAACTCAAAATGAGGCAGCAGATGAGCAAGTTTCCTCCTGCTACCTCTGCTTTCTCCTAACTACTCAACGCCTTTAAGAACCGTTGCAAACTCTTAAACACACTGGGCTTTCTCGCAGGTGTCGCGTCTGTTGTTGTTTGTGGTTGTCCCTTCAAGAGAATGAGATCCAACTCATCACCCGATGGTTTTGTAGGTAATTCGGCAATTCTTTGATATTCGCCGCCGATTTCCAGCCAAACTTCCCACTGTCCTGGGTAGCAGCGACATAGGGCGCTTTGATCGTCTACGGGGCGGAGGTAATAGGCGGATTCAATGGTATTGATAAAACGATCGCGGATTTTTCTAGCTGTGTAACCGATGCCCACAGTTCCAGAATCTTCTAGACGGGGATTTAACAAGACTAAAGGGCGATCGCCTATTACTTCACACAACTTTTCCAACTGCGGTACTTCTACATAAGTGGGGGCAATGAATAAGAAAATTTCATCCTCTGGCTGAATTTTTGTCTGCAAGGAAGCAGCTCTACCCGTCCCGATATCCAAAATTTGAAATGGTGTGTCAGCCCAATTCCGGCGGGCAAGGGCCGCAGCACCAGCGTCAGCAAAGAAAATCTTCAAACGGGAATCATATTCTGTAAACACGGGCAGAAATTGTTCCGCCACGGGCATAAACTTGAGTTCCGGGAACAGGAACTCAACTTGTAGGCGAGTACAACCATCTGCAAGACCAGCTTGGACGGCTGTCTGAGATTGGGCGATCGCATCTTCAAGACTGTTAGGTAATTCACTCATAGTTTATATGTCACTCTAGCATTACTTCCATTGTTTCAGTATTAGTTCTGATTTTGGCGTTGCTAAATTTGAATATGAATCATTTGATCTTGATATGGGAACCTTAAAAATGAAGTATTAATATCATGGTCTTTGATGAAACCTGTTTTGCGTAAAGGTAAATTAACAACATGGAAGGATGACAAGGGTTTTGGCTTTATCCGCTCCAGTGATGGCACTCAAGACGTTTTTCTTCATATCACTGCACTCAAAGAAACAAATCATCGTCCACAAGTTGGTGATGTGATTTGCTATCAGCTAAGGGTTGATAAAGACGGCAGAATTCATGCTTGCAACGCCTTTATTGAGGGAGTTGTATCCAAACCTATGCAGATAACCTCATCTTCTGCAATCGAGAAAGAAACATTCCAGCTTAAAGCAAAATCTTCTTTAATGTTCGAGGTATTGCTCTTATCTTTATTACCAAGTTTAGGAGCAATGCATTTTGCATTGACGACTTTCAACCCAATTCCTCTAATTCTCTATCCTGTAATGAGTTTTCTTACTTTTGCACTGTACGCAGATGATAAATCTCGGGCAAAGCAGGGGTGTTGGAGAGTACCAGAAAAGACATTACATTTGTGTGAATTCATGGGTGGATGGTTGGGGGGATTCATCGCCCAACGAAGATTACGTCACAAAAGTAGCAAGGTTTCATACCAAGTTGTATTTTGGGTAATAGTAGCTGTTCACATCATATTTTGGTTGGATTGGCTTTTCTTTGGGAAAAGACTGGTGGGTTTATTTCTAGGCATTGTTTCTAGAGGGTAGCAGAGATCCCTTGCAAAACAAACTGCTCAGTCGAGATTCCCTGGCTGCTTGCCCATTTTTCGATCTGCTATTGAAGTTGAGGAAGAAAGTTCATAAAAGTAAACAGGTGCTTCACATCCCAATTTAAGAAGTGCGATCGTATGGGAGATACACTCAAAATTTTACCTGTTGGTAAAAGACTTGTTTAAGGCTTTTCAGTAACAGTGACATAGAGCGCCGATCAGATAAAACCGAGATATTTTGATACGCGATACCCAAGCCAAATCCCCACAAGGCCACCAATGACGCCCAAGAATATCGAGGTGAACGATAGCAAACTTCCACCCCACAAGGCTGGGATATAGCTGCCAATCGTAGAGCCAAGAGACATCCCACTTCCAATGATGGTTTTACTCATTCAAGAAAAGCCTTAATCAAAAGTAATGAAAATAAGTCATGCTTGAACTCTTTTATGACTCAAAATATTACCTTTTGGGAAAAAACTCGTTTAACTCTTTCGGCAGCCATGACATATGGATCTGCGATCGCACTTACTGAGGAACTTGCACGAGATCAGCAATTGCCTTTCCCAAACGAGTGAAGTGATTCGGATTCAGCGTCAGGAGAACAGCTACCTCTGCCTTCAAGGCAGCTTGAGCAATCAGAGCATCGAAAATACCACCACCAGGAAAGTTTAAGGTTGCCATTTGCGCGATCGCAGCCTGATAGTCATTGGAGAGTAGTGGAATCCCCTCAAGATACTGCAAAATATCTACAATAATGCTCTGAGCCTCTTGGGGAGTAATATGCGGCTGAATGGGTAAGCGCGTGATTACAGAATACGTTTCTGCTAAACTGTGAGTTGAGATAAATCCTTGAACTTGCCTAGATTCTGCTGCCTTCAGCCGTGAGAAGCAAACAGAATGCTTTGGGTGATTGACAGTTAATGCAGCAACCAACACAGAGGTATCAAACAAGACTTTCATAAAGCCATTTGATCTTGAATGCGTTCTTCTCTCAATTCATCTATGAAGGTATTCAAATCAAAGTTTTCTGCTAATTGGGCATCTACAACCAAAATCCCTTCTTTTCGATAGATTTTTGGTTGGTTAGAAGACACTGCATTGGTTGCTTCTGTCGTTTGCTGAGTGAGTGCATCAATTTTTTCAGCAACCGCTTGCAAAACAAACTGCTCAGTCGATATTCCCTGACTGCTTGCCCATTTTTCGATCTTCTGTTGGAGTTGGGGAGGAAAGTTCATAGCAGTAAACATAAAGGGCTTTACATCCCAATTTTAGAGTGCGATCGCACTTACTCAGGAACTTGCACGAAATTGATGATCGCATTTCTTCCTTATGCTGAAACGACTAATTCTACGTCTCTTCATCTGATCCTAACTGCTTTAATACCAAGTTGCGATAGATAGTATTATTTAAGGGAAGTAAAATCGGTGTACAGCGATGCCCCGAACTCTGATTAAGATCATTCCTCACCTGGATTACGCAGAATTAACCCAACGCTACCGACGTTGTAGAGAAGTAAAAGAACGCACACGATGATTAGTGATTCGTCTGTTGAGCCGACCGAGAAAACCAATGAAAGTAGAGCAAGTAGCTGAGATTACAGGTTTCAGTGCTGATTGGGTGTAAAAAATCGCTACTAAAAAACGTGTTTTCATGAAAAGTTTCTACTACTTTGCCCCTGGTGTTAGCTACGCTATATCTGTCCCATATAATTGATACTAAGAAAATCAGCCATTTTAAGATCTAGAACTAGATCCTTGATTTATTCACTATGCCTCACAGTTACAATCAAAAATCTTTTCAATTTGGTACCTCAAATCCTAGCAATCCTCTTTTATGTCTGTACTGTTCATTGGTAGTGCTAGAGCTTTCAATAAAGGATTACTTTCATCAATCTAGCTCGTGGAAGAACGGACACTATATCATCGATTGGCTAACTACTGATCTAGGCGAAACTTCTCTAGGAAGACAGCTAGAATCTAAACTTTCCGCTTTATACTGCACTCATAGAAACGGATCTGAGGTTAACGTTGATGGCAATCGCTATCCCGACATTAGATATCTTAGGCATGAAGCTGATTTTCCTGGAAAATCCACAGATAACCAATTAAAAGAAGCTTTAGAAATTATTAAGGATATTAGAACTAGTCTTATCAGTAAAGGAATAAGCCTGTGATGAATGCAAATCAACTCCTTAAAGCGGCAAAAAAAGCTGGGGAAGTCAAAACGATATTTCGATTTCCATACGTTCATATAATCTGCATATCACCTAGCTTTACTGACCTTGAGCCGGATGAACGTGAGCTTAGTTTCTGTAAATTAGTTAAAACTAGTGTCGCAGAACTACGAAAAGTTCTGCGAAACTCTCTGCTTTCATTGCGACTGCTTACTTCTGATGAATTTTCAACAGAATATCCCAACAATAGTGATAGAGGTCATCATTGGCTTAGTGCTCTCATCAATCAAGAACTAGACACAACAAGTTCTATAGAGCAGCCACCTCTATTAGGAATTAGTTTTCGATAAGTTTCTTCAAGTAATTGCTGATCCAAAACCGACTGATGTTGGTTCTTTTCAAGGTTCGCAACTTGCTAAAGATGGCAAGATAAGCCAAAATCTTATATTCATTGCTCATGAAGCAGCAGCTAGAGAGTATTTAGGCCAACTTCAATCTGAGTTAAATTACTTAATCAGTCTCTCAGAGGATTTTTCTGAAAATCAGGCCAAGATTAAAGCGTTATTGGATGCTTTTGAAGGCTTGAAGACTCCATTTAAGCTGGATGAACGTATTTCAGAGCTTGCTTCAAAAGTAGATATAGACGCAAGAGAAATTAGAACTTCAATTGAACGAATGAAAAATGTAGGAATGTTTGAAGATCGTCCAGATTATCCAGGGCAACTTCGGGTTGGTCGTCTCTTTAAATCATCGCTCAGGATGAAGTATGTTAGGGGGAAAAACAGTTAGATGTAAACTGAAAAACCAACTCAGGATGAGTGAATCTCTCCTCACCTCTGGTAAACCTATAATTTTACAGTGCAATCGCCAACGCTTGGCACACAACACACGCAGGCTACACCAACATCCCTAACTCACCGATTACCGACCTGGTGAGGTACGTTTTCAAAGCGACTAACCTTGGTAAAAAAGATTTGAGTGTACCTCAGTTGCTTAGGAAACGCTATAACAATGTTGGTATCAATCAAAATCACTAAAGATACTTCTTTACCCGACGTTCTTCTAGCATGGACTTCACCTGTTCATCAGTCGGCGCTGGCTGGTCGGTCTTCAATAAACCTTTCATCTGCTTGATAATACGCGATCGCTCAGGTGATTGGATTGGAACATCTTGCAAGGATTCAATAATCGCACGGACGAGTTCAAGGCGATCGCTCACTGGCAGTTGACGGGCTTGCTCTTTAAGCTCTTGCAGGGACATAGAAAATACTCCGACAAATGCTGTATCTAAATTTTAGTATGAGCGATCAACGCTTAACTAAAGATAAATCCGGTGTTAGCCTTTGCAAAACTTGCTTCAACACCATTACTGTCCAATCTATATCAGCCTCAGTAGTATCATGCCCCAATGTGATGCGAATTCCGCCTAAAGCGGCTTTTTCGGAATAGCCCATCGCTAACAATATCGGGCTAGGGCTAAGTTTGCCACTGTGACAGGCAGCACCAGCACTGATACCAATACCAGCAAGGTTTAGCTGTCGTACTAAGGTTTTACCGCTGAGTTTTTCACCATCGGCGTTTTCTAAGCACATACTGATATGGTGAGGTAAACGATCGCAAGCATCCCCTGTAACAATTAAACCAGGAATCTCAGCTAATTGGGCAAACGCGCGATCGCGTAACTCGATCAATCGTGGTGTTTCTGTAGCTAGTTCTTCGGCTGCTAATTCTGCTGCTACACCAAACCCCGCAATTATTGGTACTGCTTGCGTACCAGAACGTAGTCCCATTTCTTGCCCACCACCACCTAGTAAAGGTATCAAATCCACACCAAGACGCACGTACAATGCCCCTGCACCTTGGGGGCCATATATTTTATGACTGGAAAGACTAAGTAAGTCTACGGACAGTTGTTGCACATCTATGGGTAAGCGTCCCGCAGCTTGCACCGCATCTGTATGGAACAAAGCCCTATGCGATCGTACAATCTTACCCAGTTCTGCGATCGGTTGCACAGTCCCAACTTCACTTTGACCGTAAATCACTGAAACCAAAACTGTGTTATGTCGCAACGCTGCCTTTAAATCTAGGGGATTGACTCTACCTTTAATATCTACAGACAAGCGCGTAACTTCCCAACCCCACATCTCTAAGAACCGTACTGTCTCAGAAATTGCAGAATGCTCGACGCTGGAAATAATTATATGTTGAGGAACAGCATACAATCGAGCCACGCCCATAATTGCTAGATTATTTGCCTCAGTGCCGCCAGAGGTAAAGATTATGGATGCCGGATCGACAGCGTTAATTAAACCAGCTACTTGGACTCTGGCTTGTTCCACAACCGTAGCAGCCCGTTGTCCCCACTCGTGTAAGCTGGAAGGATTGCCCCACTGTTGGGTGAGGACTGTTTGCATAACTGCGATCGCTTCTTTTCGAGTCGGAGTAGTGGCACTGTAATCTAGATAAATTTGCATACAACTGAATAATGGTGAGAACACACGTTAGTAGTAGGCTGCTGATCTTTTCAGCATATACAGTTTTAGTGGACAAATCCTGAAAAAAATCCCTCTAATTCTGCCTCTAGCAGTGGATTTTTCCCTTTACTTGGAAAGTTATTTCTCTACTTCATTCAGAACACAAAATTTTGGGAATGATAAATATGTCCACTCTCAATCCACTTTTAACAGATTACAGTGCAACTTATCTCTAGACAAAGATATTTTTTATATATCTTTTTACTGATATTTCCCGTCGCTGGTTGTCAACGCGTCGAGTCCTACAATCAACGTCCAGCACCTTTACCACAAGATCCCTTAGTTCAAGTTTTCTTTAACCATTCTGAGTCTTCAGAATACAAAGAAGCTTACCGTCAGCAAACTCGCCTGGGAGATGATTTAGAAAAACAGATTGTCGATGCTATTACGCACGCTAAATCTACAGTAGATGTGGCGGTGCAAGAATTACGTTTACCCAAAGTTGCCCAAGCATTGGTTGATAGACAAAAAGCTGGGGTAAAAGTCAGGATAATTTTAGAAAATATCTATAGCCGACCTTGGAGTAGCTTTACATCTGCTGAAATAGGTAAGTTAGATAAAAGAGAACAGGAACGCTATCACGAATTTCGTAAATTTATCGATATTAACCAAGATAATCAACTTAGTCCCGCAGAAATCAATCAAAGAGATGCTTTGGTAATTTTGCAAAATGCCAAAATTCCCTGGATAGATGATCAAGCCGATGGTTCAGCGGGTAGCAGTTTGATGCATCACAAATTTGTGATTGTGGACAATCGCATTGTAATCATCACTTCGGCAAATTTTACTTTAAGTGATACTTCTGGTGATTTCACAAATTCTAGCAGTTTAGGCAATGCAAATAACTTATTGCAGATTGACAGCCCGGAATTAGCATCTTTATTTACAGAAGAGTTTAACATCATGTGGGGTGATGGGCCGGGAGGTCAGCCAGATAGTCGATTTGGTTTGCAAAAGCCGATGCGTTTACCAAAACAAATAACTTTAGGTAACACCCAAATTACTGTGCAATTTTCGCCTACTTCCCCAACTCAACCTTGGAGTAACAGTAGTAATGGTTTAATTGCTAAAACTTTAGATTCAGCAACCAAATCTATTGATATGGCGTTATTTGTCTTTTCAGAACAGCGCCTTGCGAATATTTTAGAAAAACGCCATCAACAAAGTGTACAAATTCGCGCTTTAATTGAACCACAATTTGCCTATCGTCCTTATAGCGAAGTATTGGATATGATGGGGGTTGCTCTCAGTAACAAATGTAAATATGAACTTGATAACCATCCTTGGTCAAATCCAATTACTACTGTAGGTGTACCTGTGTTACCCAAAGGCGATTTATTGCATCACAAATTTGGTGTTATTGATAGTCATACAGTAATTACAGGTTCTCATAATTGGTCAGATGCTGCCAATAAGGGTAATGATGAGACGCTTGTAGTGATTGAAAGTCCCATAGTTGCTGCTCATTATGTGCGAGAATTTGCTCGTCTTTATACCAAAGTTAAACCCGGTTTACCACCAAGAATTCAAGAAAAAATTAAATTAGAACAAACACGGTGTCCCCAGATAAAAACTTCTTCATCTAGCGAACTACAAGTAATTAGACCTCTTGCATAAATGCTTAAATTGTCATATTAAGCGGAGCGATACATCTAGTGAGATTCTTCTCTCCACTGCGTTTCGTACCCTGCGGGAACACTGCGCGAACAGAATGACATACCTGATTTTGGGACTTTTGCAAGAGGTCTATTAAACAAATAAATATCAACACTGCAAGTCTAGAATAATTAGCAACTCTTCCTGGTGTAGGTAAGAAGTTAGCACAGCGAATAATTCTTAGCCGTCAACAACAAAAATTTACATCTTTACAAGACTTAGAAAGAGTTCCAGGAGTTAGTGCTAAGACATTGGAAAAATGGCGCGATCAAGTTACTTGGTAGCAGTTTTTATTTAACGCGAGTTAGATAAACCTCTCCCTGCCTTGAACTAAAGTTCAATTCTGTGCGTCTCGGACTCCCAGAGGCACAGGTTTTGCGTAGTAAAACCTCTTAGAGGTCTTTTGATTTGACTAACAAGATCCCCGACTTCGTAAAAGTTGTCGGGGATGTGGGAAAGACAATTTAACTGCGATCGCTACTTAAACTAAGCAAACTACGGGAATGCCCATTCTGAGAAAATCGTTCTGCTATTACTTGTTGATAAACCGCCTCATAGCCATCAGTCATGTGCTTAACGCTGAAAATATTTTCGGCATGCTGGCGACAGGCATAGCGGTCTAACTCTGTTACTTGGTCAATAGCACTGATGCACTCTTGAATATTATTGCAGAGGAAACCCGTCTTGCCGTGGGAAATTACCTCTTCAGTAGACCCCAATTTTATCGCAATCACTGGCGTACCAGAAGCCATTGATTCAACCATCACCAACCCAAACGGTTCCCGCCAAGTGATCGGAAACAGAGTTGCGACTGCACCTCCCATGAGAGCATTTTTTTGAGCATGGTTAGCTTCACCCAGATACTCAATTTGCTTGCCGTCAATGTGCGGTTTAATTTCCTTCTCAAAGTATTCCACATCAACGACATCCACCTTGCCTGCCATTTTCAAATGCCAACCAGTTTCTTTGGCAATTTCTATTGCTAAATGTGCTCCCTTTTCAGGAGACATCCGACCCAAAAACGCTAGGTAGGGCGGATTTTCTAGTTGGGCGTGAAACTCATAACTGCTGACATCAATCCCGTTGTAGACCGTTGCTATAGAGTTCAACCCTAACCTTGGTTCTCGTTGTGCATCGGAAATATTCACGTAGGGTTGTTTTTTAGCAAAACTAAATATCTTTTCGTTGTCAGGAGTAAAAATACCGTGCAATGTGTGAACCGTAGGGGTTGTGACGAGATTCGCATAAGTCAGTGCCCCATGCCCCACATGAGAGTGAATAATATCAAACTCTTCTGCGCGTTCATATACCGAAGCTAGATTTAGCAATTCGTAAATGCCGTAATCTTTGATAGTAGTATCGAGTCTGAGGGCACGGGGATGAACTGACGTTAGTGCTCCCAAAGTAATAGAATCTCCCGATGCAAATAAAGTTACTTCGTGTCCGCGTCGGACTAATTCATCGGTCAATAACCCCACTACTAACTCTACACCACCATAAGCTGGAGGTGGAACTCTCTCCCACAGTGGAGCTATTTGAGCAATTCGCATCACAAACCTCCTAAAAAATAAAAATTGAATTAGAAGTTCTTTCTTTCTGTTGTTGGAGTGCTTGTAATTGATTCACTCTGCATCAGAAAGTAACTTCAGATACTAAACTTATTAACAATTTCCTTCAAATCTTATGCTCTTATTTCTATATTTTTCGTCTATCCTAGTACGGAAATTACCCACTCCTAAAGAGGTAAATCCATTCTAATTTATTAATTTTTGGTGATTTGGTACAATTGAAAATATAGATTTTTTTAAAAATATGAATTTTATCTAATCGTCAAAATCTAAGTTAAATGATGATAATAGGCGAAAAAGCTGTATTATCGCCTGTTAATTATCTGATTTTCAAATATTAATTAAAGAATAAAGTGTCTAGCTATTCTTTGGGCGGCTTTCCGTACCTCAAGAATCACCTATAGCCGTCCAAAGAGTAGATTTTCGTAAGATAGAGAAGTTTGCCTCCCTTTAATATCGTGTCCGGTTAAAGACTTATCATTAAAATCGCAGGGAAGCAGGGAGCAATAAGCAGAGGAAAAGAAAGTTTCCTAGTTTTTGCACAGATGTGGTAATCATAACTAATTAGCCGGACATGATATAACTAGTTGCTCTGAGCAACTTGTCTTGTTAATTGAGATGCTAGCTGGATTTAGGCGCCCGCTGTACTATTTCTGGGGCTTTAGGGACTGACAAAAAATAAATTAAGAAGTTAAAACTATGTTGGGGTAAGTTATTCAACCGATTGCCTAGAGGAGAGCTAGTTAAAACTCCCAACTGATAGAAGCGATGATTGTAAAAGGCGCACCTGTTTTAACCCTTGCTCTTGTTCCATTGCTGTCAACGAAATATTCCGTATCAAATAGATTACGAATATTGATAGCAGCCTTTAAAGCATCTCTACGGTAGTAAATCGCCGCATCGGTACGCAAGTAATCGGGGACTTCAAATGAGTTATCTAAATCTCCCGCCCACGTACCCACATAAAATAGCCCCAGACCAAATCCCAAACCCTTGAAATCGCCATTTTGGAGTTCATAGGTTGTCCAAAGGCTAGCTTGATTCTTTGGCACATCCTCCAATCTATTGCCTACCGCATAGGTTTTATCCTCGGTGACTTTTGCATTAGTATAAGCATAGGAAGCGATCGCCTGCGTTGACTTCACTCCACATAGTGAACCTCCCAATCAAGATTTCCTTGTTGATCTGCGTAGGCGTAGCCCGCCGCAGGCATAGCTTGCAAATTTTCTAGGATTTGGTTCCAAATCCCGGCTTTTTGCCACCGATAAAACCGTGTTGCCACGCTTTCCCACTTTCCATAACTGCAAACAAAATGAAGCGATGTCTGTCTTGAAAAGTTCAGATGCCTGCGGCGGGCTGCGCCAACGGCGGAAGCCGCCGCTCCGACGCCAGTTGCTAAAGAGCGGGAACGCTAAGAGCGAACAAGTCGGGAAACCGCAAGGGCGCACTGGCTCGACTTTTCGCTACGACGAGCTACGCCTACACGCACAAGGATAGATTTTTTATTAGTCAAAATATTGACTTATTACATAAAAAATGATATTTTTAATTGCTATCAATAAAAATCAAATATAAACATGAATATCTCTCCATCTCTCAAAAAACCGCGTGTCTCATGGCAGGCGGTTTTCTCACTACTGATATTTGTGTTTATGTACCTGCCCATACTGGTACTTGGCTTTTATAGCTTCAATCAGTCGCCCTACAGTGCAACTTGGCAAGGATTCACTCTCGATTGGTATCGCAAGTTGTTCAGTGACGATCGCATCTTATCGGCTTTGCAAAACAGTATAATAGTTGCTGGTTGTGCAGTCGGGATTTCAGCAGTGCTAGGAACCTTAATGGCGGTTGGGTTGGCGCGTTACCAATTTCCTGGTAAGAAATTGTATCGTGGTATTGCTTACCTACCATTGATTATTCCTGATATTGCGATCGCAGTGGCTACCTTGGTATGTCTAGCGGCGTTTGCAATCCCTTTAAGTTTGTGGACGATAGTTGCAGCCCATGTGGTGTTTTGTCTGGCTTACGTTGGACTTGTGGTTGCTTCACGACTTACCAATTTAGATCCTCACTTAGAAGAAGCAGCACTAGATTTAGGCGCTACACCAACGCAAGCTTTCATCAAAGTATTACTACCTCAATTAATGCCTGGTATTGTAGCTGGTTGTCTGTTGGCTTTTGTCCTCAGCTTAGATGACTTTCTCATTGCCAGTTTTACTGCTGGTAGCGGTTATAACACTCTGCCAATGGAAATTTTTAGCCGCATTAGAACAGGAGTTAAACCTGATATTAATGCTCTGAGTGTGATGTTGATTTCAGTATCTGCGATTGTTGCTCTTGTCGCTGAATTAATTCGTGCTTCTGGAGAGAATAAAAGCTTCAAATAAGAGTCAAATCAATCTTTACGATCTTCGCCTACTTTAGCTTCAACGATCTCGCTTGTCCAATGGCATTAAATGGCATCGCAGTTTCTAAGGCTTTGAATACCGTACCTGATTTAATCACAGATGAGAACAGTAAGAATTCTTTAAGTTGCATTCAATCTCATTACACTTGAGTGATAACCCCTAGTCTGTCTGGTTTTTGTTTTAACCTAATCCTATTGAGAGTTATATCAATTTTATGTGAGCCTTGATAGAACAGTCCCTTTATCTAGCAAAGATTTCAGGCGGATCATTCTGTGCATCTTCATACGGAATTGGTATTAAGGGTCAAGAATTTAATATTTATAACAATTGCTTAAAACTTCAGTATATTTAAAATTAAGTAAGTTTACGGTGTTAATTATTGTGCTTTATAGACACAATAGGTATCTAAAGTTGAGTGCCAAATCAGCCCAGCAGCGTTAGTTTTTTATCAGGGTAAACGCATCTAAATTAGTCTTGACAAAATCCTTGGCTAATGCATCAACGAAATAATCAGGGTTTATAGTTTGATTGATTTTTCAAGGGTGAAAGCGATGCCTGCGGTGGTGACTGATTTGTACTAAGCGCAGTCGTAAAGCCTGCGGTATAGCTTCGCTTAGGGTGCAGCGTCTTATAGAGAAGTGCGGGCAACACCTACGCTTAACCTATTGTCAACAAATAAGCGTTAATGCGATTGTTTTGGGCTTTATTGACACCGAAGAAAAGCAGTCGAGAAATCATGAAACCATCACGCAACTTTTTTGCTCATAAATTGCATCAGTATCGTTTTTTATTAGCAGCAGCAATTTCTTTAGGAGGACCATTTACACTAGTAATGCCTTCTCTAGCAGATGGTACACCTGCTGGTACTGTTATCAACAACACCGCAACTGCTGAATATAATTACGTGAATAATTTGGGAGTAAATGTTCTTAATAAAACTACTTCCAATACTGTAACAATTACTGTAGCAGAGATAGCAGGAATTACGGTGACTTCTCAAGGCATGACAGATACAACAGGTGGTAGTGTTGTTTCTAATGATTTGCTGTACTACGATTTTTTGATTACTAATGTAGGAAATGATCCCACTCGTTTCTTTATTCCAGGTAAAACTACTATTACAGGACCAGCAACAGCTGGCGCAATTACCGCAGATTTAGATGGCAACGGTACATTTGAAACTACTATTCCCAACGCTGGTTTTACCACTGGTTCGATTTCTGTTAGTGGATTTGTCAAAGTACGTGTTCCTGTCACAGTTAATTTGTTGGCAACGCCGGGTTCTAATATTTCAGTATTACTAGGTGATACAGGCCCTAACGATAACAGTAATACTACCCAAAACCAACCTGATAGTCCTGATGGCTCAAACACTACAGAAGTTCGCACCGTTGATAATTCAACGTGAGTTCGACGGGTTGATTTAGGTACAAAAAAAGGTTGAGACTTGAATTAAAGGAAAAATACGCATGGTGTCTCAGCGATGGAATCTATTGTATCTCGGGTGGATGTAACGCAAATTTTTTGTGATGTCGATGATTTCTGCTCCTCATGGGAGAGGATGTGGCAACAAGTACCGCAGCTACCATCAATGACTGGA
>NZ_JBALGC010000038.1:0-22601 GCF_036916575.1 Nostoc sp. | reverse complement strand
TGCCTGTGAAACTACTTTACACTGCTTTACAATTTTTAATCAAGTTTTATTACTTCAGTAAAACTGATATTAAATATTAGTTTTTCTTATTGAAAAAGTAAAATTGCGAACAAGCGACAGTTATTCGTGTTTGCTGGTGTTCAAAATACATAGAACACGGAATTTATATAGGTTTACTCTGGTGTCAGCGTTGAAGAGATAAAATAGAGTTGTGATTGACTCTGAATAGAGAGTTGATATTGATTACTACCGAAATTAGGAGGGGAGGTGTGACATGACAATTACTCTAAATCACACCATAGTGCCCGTCTATGACAAAGAAACATCGGCGAGGTTCTTTGCAAAAATTTTTGGTTTAGAGGTCGAGGTTCCCGTTGGTCACTTTGCTGCTGTGCATATAAATGATGCACTGACGCTTGACTTCGGCGACGCTGAAGCGTTCGAGTCGCATCATTATGCGTTCCATGTCAGTGATGAGGAATTTGATGCAATTTATGCACGCGTCAAAGAGGCGGGTATTGAATACAGTAGCGACCCCATGCATCAGAATAAAGGACAAATTAACCACTGGAACGAAGGTCGTGGCTTCTATTTCTATGACCCCAATGGTCATAACCTAGAACTGTTGACCCGTATGTAGATTTTTGACATCAACTTATGGATTACTTGTTGGTTTTTCAGCACGTACTGTACTCGTTTGCGGCATTATTATTCAGAATATACTACTGGCAAACCTTTCAGTAACTATTAGTTGTTAATTTCAGATTTGACAGGCTTAAACTCTTTATGAAAAGGACTTTGGGAGGCAACAAGCTCATAATTAGCATAAGAAGTACTGAAGACCCTACTTCTTTACTAAAAAATATGCTGTAGCATATTCAGGCAATTGGCTGATATCCTGCCCAAATTCTTTTTTATTCTTAAAAATACCTGCCAAAAAATCAAGTTGATAAAGATTGGGTAAAAATGCTCCACCTGTATCGGCAATGACTCCCATTTGCAGATGTTTGCGACTACCTTTAGTATGCTCAATTACAATCACTTTACCTAAACCGATATTCAAAACATCTCCAGCAAAAGTGACTCCGGGTTTGATAGAAATTTTTGCATCTATTTTATATCCATAGCCTTTAATAGCATCAACTTCTCTAAAATACCAATAACGCTTTTGTGCTGTTGCCTTCAATCCGCGAATATAAGACATTCCATTATTTCTATCTACATTAAAAAATGCTTTATAACCATCTGTAAAATTAATCAGTATTGTTCCTTCCATAATTGCTTCTTCTAAGCCATTTCTGGTCAGATAAGCGAGACTTGTAACTTTTCCAAATTCTCTACCACCTGGTTCATAAATACCAGACAAAACATCCTGCTTTGTGTATCTGGTGTAGAACTTATCGTTATTATAGTTTTCTTTTAAGCTATAAATTGGTGTATTAAAAGTAGAGGTTTGATTGCGAGAACCGGAGTGAGTAAAGACAGCATATTTGGTAATTCGTAATTGTTTTTGCTTTTTATTATTTGGGTTATAGGCAGACCATTTAATGACTCGAAAATTGGTATTGATAAATTTAGGGTCTTGTAAACGAGTAGCTCGATTATTAGCAATATCCTCCTTTAAGACAGCAATCATGAAATCCAAAGTTTTGAGAACATCTGGTACAGTAACCCCTTGAGTAGCAAGGATTCCTGTACGGAGAATATCTGAGTCTTCTGAAGCGTAGTCTTGAAAATATTTTCTAGTATTAACGATAACAGTTAATAAATCCCCTTGATTCAAATTAATCTTGCTATTTGGTAGTTTTACTGGAGTAACAACCTGGCTGCCATTAATGCTAAATTTATATTTTTTGAACTCATCGACAACTGGATAGGATGCAGATGCTGCTAACAAATTATGCCGAGATGAAAAAGCGTTTTGCTTGCTTATAATTTCATAAGATGTTTGTTGAGCAGCAAAATAATTTTGAAATTTTGAGGTGAGGGGATGAGCAGCTTGATTTGAGGTGAGGGAAATCTGTGATTGAGGTGGGGCAAGATTTTCTTGCTGACTAAAAGACTGATCTTGTTGAGCTAGCTGTTTAGTTTTTAACTGAGTAGATAAATGGCTACTGGCTAAACTGACAAGTAATAAACCAGCGCAACTTACTGTGAGGCAGAATTTTTGGCTGAATAAGATATTCATAACTTGGAAAAGAAATTCTTAATTGTCTATTACTATCTTCACTCCGTGACGCTGCACTTCGGCAAGGCTCAGTGACCACGCGAACAATTTTTAATTTTTAATTGTTTAAGTTTCTATCACCTCACGCACTAACTGCGCCAACTTTTCGGCACTATCGGGAACTGCGATCGCCTTTGCTTTTTCCCCCATCTTTGCTAATTCTTGCGGTGACTGCAACAAATTCAACACATTACTTTGCAATGCTTCAGTTGTCAACTGTAATTGCTTCAACGTTAACGCCGCACCAGATGAAGTAAATACGTCTGCATTATAAGATTGATGGTCTTCTGCAGCAAAGGGATAAGGAATCAAAATCGCTGGTGTTCCACACACTGCTAATTCTGTCAAGCTACCAGCCCCAGAACGACTAATAGCTAAAGAAGCTCGTTGCAACAACGCTGCCATATTGTTGTAAAAAGGTAAGGCGATGTACTGTGGATGTTTGAGACTATCTGCTTCTGGATCGCGATCGCCAGTTAAATGTACTATATATGCACCTGCATCAAACCAAGCGTTTGCAGATTCGCGCACCAACTTATTAACTGCAACTGCACCCTGGCTACCACCAAAGACGACAATTAAGGGAACACCATCAGGAATAGCTAAATCCAGTGGCGCATTAATTGCCCCATCGATAAATTGCGCTCTTACGGGAGTGCCAACAAAGACATTTTTGGCACGGGGTAAATACTTAGCAGCTACTTCAAATCCTAAGGCTACTGCACTACACCAAGGGCCAAAAAAGCGAGTTACTTTACCAGGTAAAGCGTTAGATTCATGGAAAACCACGGGTAAACCGAGGGAACGAGCCGCAATGACCGCCGGCCCGGCAATGTAACCACCTGTGGTAAACACCCCTTGAAAATTTCCCTGTTTGAGAATTCGTCTGACTTCTAGAATCGAAAGGGCGAGTTTACCCAAAATGCGAACCGAGGAGAGTCCAAACCCTTGCTGAAACCCTTCAACTGCAATAGTATTCAAAGGATACTGTTTGGGGACAAGTTCAGTTTCTAGCCGATTGGGTACTCCCAGCCATTCTATTTGATAATCTGGAAGTTTTTCTGCCAGTGCGATCGCTGGAAACAAGTGTCCACCAGTCCCACTGGCAGCTATTAATAATCGTGTCGGTGCGTTTGCCATCAAACCTCTACCGTTTAGCGCCTAGCTTAACTAAGATAAAACAATTTCCTTACTTTCTCTAATCAAATCAGTAAACTCTTACCAATGACTAACATTATTACCGCCTTAATGAGACGCCAACTCAGATTTCCAGCAAATATCTGGCTGGTTTCGTTCCTGCTGACCATTGGTTTAACAAGTGGTTGGCAACGCACTCAAGCGACGACACCACAGCAATTAGTCCAAGCTGGTACACCCCAAAATGCACCAGCCGAACTGAAAAACCTGTTGACACAAATTGATGCAGCCGCAAGTAAGGGCGATGTTAAAGGAGTGTTGCAATTCTACAGCCCCAATTTCACTCATGGAGATGGATTAAACCTCCAAACCCTGGAAAGGTCTTTGATTTCACTTTGGCAACGATATCCTAAATTGCAATACAGTACAAAATTGCTATCTTCAAAACCTGAAGGCAATGGGATTATTGCCGAAACTGAAACGAAGATAACTGGCTTACCCTCCGGTAACAGTAATAATTTGGCTCTCAATGCCACAATTAAATCGCGTCAGCGCATTGCAGGCGGAAAAATCGTCCGCCAAGACATTTTGTCAGAACGCACTCTACTTACCTCTGGCAGCAAGCCGCCCCAAATTGATATTAAATTACCACAGCAGGTGCAAGTTGGTCAGAAGTATAATTTTGATGCGATCGTCCAAGAGCCACTTGGTGATGATTTTTTACTAGGAACGGCGCTAGAAGAATCTATCCAACCAGATAAACTTCTTAACCCCACACCCGTGGATTTGGAATTACTGACATCTGGCGGACTGTTTAAAGTAGCACAAGCACCATCTATCCCTGGTAACCAATGGATTTCTGCTGTCATCTTGCGGGGCAATGGGATGACGATGGTAACTCAGCGCCTGCAAGTGGTGAAGAAGTAGAGACGCGATTAATTGCGTCTGTACAGGAGTTAGGAGTAGAGACGCGATTAATCGCGTCTGTACAGGAGTTAGGAGTTATAGACCGACTGATGATAAATTATGAACGATGAAACTTGTGCTAATTCATAATTCATAACTATTAACTCCTCACTCCTAACTATCCTAATGACTTCCCTGAAAAATCAAATCATTTTGATTACTGGTGCAAGCAGCGGTATTGGTACTGCTTGTGCGAGAATCTTCGCTGGTGCAGGTGCAAAACTGATCTTAGCAGCACGACGGTTAGAACGTTTGCAGCAGCTAGCAGATACTCTCAATAAAGATTTTAGTACTGAAATTCATTTGTTAGAGCTAGATGTGCGCGATCGCAACGCTGTCGAATCTGCCATTTCTACTCTCCCTTCTGCTTGGTCTGACATCGACATTCTGATTAACAATGCTGGTTTAAGTCGTGGTTTAGACAAATTGCACGAAGGCAGCTTTCAAGACTGGGAAGACATGATTGACACTAACGTTAAGGGTTTACTTTACCTTTCCCGCTATGTCGTTCCCGGAATGGTGAGTCGCGATCGCGGTCATGTGGTAAATTTAGGTTCCATTGCCGGACATCAAACCTATCCCAGTGGCAATGTCTACTGTGCTACCAAAGCTGCGGTAAGAGCAATTTCTGAAGGTTTAAAACAAGACCTGTTGGGAACGCGAGTCCGTGTAACTTCCGTTGACCCGGGGATGGTAGAAACGGAATTTAGCGAGGTGCGCTTTCACGGAGATACTGAACGCGCCAACAAAGTCTACCAGGGAGTTACACCACTGACAGCAGATGATGTGGCTGATGTGATATTTTTCTGCCTGACGCGATCGCCCCATGTCAATATTAATGAAGTTGTGCTGATGCCTGTTGACCAAGCTAGCGCTACCCTAGTTAACCGACGAACATAAAAATAACCCATCTTAGAGGTTGTTTGAAAAGTGTTTCGCTGTGACTTTAGGCACTTTTAGATCCCCCCTAACCCACGCCAGTCGCTCCACTTGGGGAGACCCCAAGACCGCACTGGCTCCTCCGCAGGCGACTGCTGTTAGTGCAGCCTCTTCGTTAGCGTACCCCTACTCTTAAGCAAGCTACGCGCAGCGTCTCCAAGAGTTGCGGTAGCGTACCCCTACTCTTAAGCAAGCTACGCGCAGCGTCTCGTAGAGAGGAACGAGCGTCCGCAGGAGCGTCACCCGTACCCCTACTCTTAAGCAAGCTACGTGTAGCGTCTTTGATAGGAGAAAGGTGCGTTACGCTGGCGTGACAAAGTTAAATTGTTGCAATCATGGTGATGCCTGCGGTAAATGCTCGCCAACCCATTTGTTATTTCGACGAACTAATTTGTTATTTCGGCGTACCCATTTGTTATTTCGACGAACTAATTTGTTATTTCGGCGTACCCATTTGTTATTTCCGCGTCTCCATAACGCAATACAGTTCAGTTAAGCTTTTTTCTCTCCCCCTGCTCAAGAACAGCCTGCCTTAACAGATAAATTTCCTTAACCCAAGCATATTGCTCCATAACGCACCCTAAGGGACTTCCAAGGATAAAATCACCAAATACAATAATAATCATTCTTCTCTTCTTCAGAATGATTACTGTTATTGTTTAAACCTCGCTTCTTGGTTTTTGTTGATTAATTATTAATTTATTCTTTGGAAGTCCCTTAACTTCATGACAAGCATTCAGGCTACACTGATTACAACTAAATTTGTTACCTCGATTTGAACCAAGCCGCAAATCCTTCCCTTTCCTCTAAGGAGAAAAAATGTCGAACCACTTTACTGGACTCAATCTTGGTCCACCTCTCGGGGATCAAAGACTCGACCTCTGCGACCTTTACGCATTCCAGTCGCCCACGGACCCGTCGAGGACTGTGATCATCTTAAATGCAAATCCGACTGCCGACGCGCTCCATCCTGACGCCATTTACCGCCTCAACATTGATAATGACGGAGATTGCCTGACGGACATCGCGATTAGTTATGTGTTCTCGCCACCGCAAAACAGTATGCAGACCGTCAACGTCTTCGTGGCAAAAGGCCCGGAATCTCGCTCGGTCGAAGCTGTTGGGACGAAGATCATCGCCGATGCCGAGGTCTCCTTCGGCGCCCAACCCAACATCGTCAAATCCGACGCCTACACGTTCTTTGCCGGTACTCGCAGCGACGCTTTCTTTTTCGACTTCGACGGAATCAAGAATCTGTTCGATACCTCAGGCGGCAGGAATTTCACGGCACCTCACCTGGGCGGCAATTCTCCGTGGACCGGCGTGGATTCAAATACGGAAGCCAATGTGTTCTCGACAGTGATCGAGCTGCCGACAAGCGAGCTCGGCGCGAACCCGGAGATCCGGATCTGGGGGCGGTGTAGCGTGTTCAAGGACGGTAAACTGCTTCATGTTGATCGCGCTGGTCACCCGAGCGTCAGTAGCTTCTTCAATACCGACGACACCAAATTGGAATACAACGCCAGCGAGCCGATCAACGATCGCCAGCGCTGGATGGATCAGTTTGTTCACTTGATGGGGCATACGGGCAATTACACCCGCGAAGAAGCAATCGCTGCGATCGACGCAGACCGCATTTTGCCCGACATGCTGTGCTTCAATCCTTCAAAGCCCGCTAAATATCCAAACGGCCGCGTTTTTACTGACGACGTCATCGAGCATCGCCTCGGCTTCCTCTCCAAGGGCGATATTCCCCCCACTGACCTCAAGCCGCACACTGACATTCTCAAGGAGTTCCCGTATATTGGCACGCCGCATCAGAAGAAAAGCTAACGGCGCGCGCACCAAAGAGACCATTTATAAAGTAAATCAAAAGTTAGGGTGTGTTACGGCTTTAGCCTAACGCAACGTGTATATAGCGGTGCGTGATAGCCAAGAGTCATGTTTTTTGTGACAAATTATATCGAAATATGCACTTAAGACAACGCCAGTTGCTGCTAACCACTTCAACCATTAGTTGAAGCGCTCGCCAAGGGCGTAATTACAGGTTATCGCTGCCAAAATTGCTATATTCATAGCTCTCGTAGAGGCGATGTCTACGACGGGCTATGACACTCAAATGATCGCTAACGCTTCTCTACCAGACGCTGCGCGTAGCTTGCTTAAGAGTAGGGGTACGCTATCGGCGTCGCTTTTCACTCTATCTTCTGCACCTACACTTAACGAGGTAAAATATCATCTAGGCGAAGTTGGAGATGGGGCAAAAGCGGTGAATTAATTGATTGGTTTAGCCGATATTTTTGTTGAATATAGGTGTCTTCAACCAGTTGACAGACAGTAAAGGTAGGTTGTTTGGGTTTACCAATAAATGCCACACCGCCTAATCCTCGATAATCCACAATCCAATATTCAGGAATGCCTAAGAGAGCATATTCTTCAACCTTGCGAGCATAGTCAGTTTCCCAGTTGCTATTAACGACTTCAACCACCAGTTGAATCGAACGTCCCAGCGTAATTACAGGTTCTCGCTCCCAAAGTGGTTCACGGTGGAGAACGGTTTCATCGAGAACCACAACATCAGGACGACGAGCTGTGGCAGCATCTGCGAAAGGGTAAATTAAACAGGTGCGAGGAATAAACCAGGGGAGTTGTTCTGCAACAAGGTAGATACCAATTTGGGTTGCAAGTTTGCCACTCACCGTTTCGTGCGGGCCAGTGGGTTCTATGTCAATTAGTTCTCCATCTGCCAGCTCATAGCGGGGATTTTCTCGGTATTGAGAGAGAAAATCTTCAAAGGTAAGGGTTTTTGCAAAGATATATGTCATCAAGTCAATGTCCTGTTTAATCAACCATAATAATCACCCTCCGACATGAACGCCAGGACGCCTGTGAGGATTCTTTTCAGCCCGACGAAGTACTTCACGGGTGACCACAGCAATATCCCCCTCCCCAAACAAGATAAAGCGCAGTAAGTATTGTATGGGGTTGCCCTCAACCCAGCCAAAGTAGGCATGGGGAATCTTACCTGTTTGGTCACGAATATAAAGCAGTAAAGCCGCGATCGCATTAGGTACTGCTGCACTTTCAGCCCGGAGGATGTGGTAATCACCAACTTGCACCCCTTTTACTTTGATCACATCCGCAAATTCCGAAGCATCGGATACCTTAATTTCTAGAAACAGAATTGGATCGTTGGGTGGAATATGGTTGTCCTCGCGTACCTCTTTCTCTTTCATAAAATACTCTAGGACATCGCCCTTATTCAATCGATTAGCAATCAGCCGGATCGCTCCCTGGCTTTCTTCGGCAAGGAATTGGCCAGCAAGTTCGTCAACTTCGATCCGCTCTGTTCGCAGTTCCGTTGAACGCCAAACACGAGAAACCAGCGAGGTAAAAATGATCGCCCCGATGAAAAACCCAGCTATCCTAATCCCTTCTGGTCTTTCGATGATATTGACAACAGTAGTATATATAAACAACAGTGTGATGATTCCAAAGACGAGTTTTGCCCGCTTCTCTCTGTGACGGTGGGCTGATAAGGTGACGGCAAAGGCAGCTGAGGTAATCAACACAAGCACACCAGTTGCATAAGCCCCACCTTGAGCTTCCACATTTGCCCGGAAGATAATTGTGACCACAAAAGCGATCGCTGTGTAGACTAACACTAAAGGTCGCGTTACTCGGGCCCAATTGGGTGCCATGCCATAGCGTGGTAGGTAGCGAGGCACAATATTCAGCAGCCCTGCCATTGCAGATGCACCTGCAAACCACAAAATGGAAATAGTACTTAGATCGTAAATTGTGCCAAAGCCATTGCCTAGATACAGATGTGCTAAATAAGCAAGAGCCCGTCCGTTGGCTTTGCCCCCAGATGCAAATTGTGCAGCTGGAATCAGGAGAGTGGTTATAAAGCTGGTGGTAAGCAAAAAGAAGCTCATAATCATAGCAGCACTGGTGAGCAGCCTGCGTGTATTCCGAAGCCGCCCTTTGGAATGCTCTTGAGTGTCGTCACTGCTGCTCCCTTTTACCAGGCCCATAACAGTCACGCCAGTCTCAAAGCCTGACAATCCCAGTGCTAGCTTGGGGAATATCAAAAGAGCGATACCGATTAGTATCAAAGGGTTGGAATGGCTTGCAAAAAGTGCAGTCTGCCAGTTAGCGATCACTCCCGGGTGAGTTAGGATCTGATACACACCGACGCTAACGACAATGAAGTTTAACAGCAGATAAACTCCCACCAAAACTACTGCAATACCAATTGCTTCTCGGAAACCTTTGAGGAAAACTGCACCTAGTAATGCAACTAATACCAGGGTAATTTCAATCGTCTGATTGTGAAGCCAATTTGGAGCCAGCGGATTTTCGATGATATGGGCTGTAGCATCAGCAGCCGACAGGGTAATGGTAATAATAAAGTCGGTTGCCACAAAACCTAGTAGGCACAGCACAAGTAATTTGCCTTGCCACCAAGGGAGCAAACGCTCTAACATTGCGATCGACCCTTCACCATGAGGGCTTTCGGCAGCAATGCGCCGATAGATTGGCAATGCTCCAAAGAGCGTCAGCAAAACCAAAACCAGGGTAGCCACAGGAGAAAGAGCGCCAGCTGCCAGTGCTGCAATTCCAGGTTGATAGCCAAGAGTCGAGAAATAATCTACACCAGTCAAGCACATCACTTGCCACCAAGGATGCTGGCGATGTATTTCTTGCTTGCGGTGAGGTCTTTCCTTCTCTCGTCGGTCTTCTTCAAGCAACCAGCGGATGAACTGTCTGCTGAGGCGTTTTGTTGAAACAATTGATTTAGCCATCAAATACGGTTGTGTTGCAAAAGTCGGCTTTGTGATTTTTTTAAGCCTTTGTGGTTTATTAAAATTTTCAACTACAAAGATATAGCACTATATATTGTAGATTAAGCATCCTGTCCAATTTATAAAATAATAGTAGCTGTTCGTAATCGTCTAGGGGATCAAGAGCAATTGCAGCTTCTGGTATCAGAAGAATCAAGACTGTAACCGTATATTTTTTGATTTACGCTTTCGCAACCTTAGCACCTTTAAGCTGCATCAGTTCTAAAAAAAGGGCGCTGCTAAATAAGGCAGGTACGCAATTAACAAATCTGCCCTAACACTAGTTGGTATATCTAAAGAAAATCTGAGTAGATAGGGAAAATTAGAATTTTCTCAAAAACTCGTAACTTTTGGTCGCACATAAGTGCGGAAATTGTTTTGATTTTGTTGTAGTTATATAGTTTTTGTTTATTAAAAAACGAAAACTGGAAATGTTCAATGGTGTAAACTTAATTGGGTTTGCTAACCCTAATAGAGAGTTTTTTTCAACAGAGGCAATGTCTGGTGACAAGCTGCTTTAGCTCTACGCATCTAATACTTTACTACGGACAAGCGCACTTCTGGTAATAGGTTTAAAACAGGCGATCTCTACGACAGGCTGTGACGCTCGTGACACTCAATAACTCGTTGGCGCAGCCTCTCGTAGAGAAGAGGCTGCGCTATCCCCTTGGCGTCTCCCCAACTCTTGGAGACGCTCCTTCGCGTTGGCAGAAGACTCGGTTTAGCTTCTCTACGAGACGCTACGCGTAGCTTGCTTAAGAGTAGAGGTACGCTATCGATGACGTACCCGGAATAATCACACTCTCTTAAAGGCGATCGCAATCGCATTGTCAATCAATACAATCGTATTGTTAGTCGATACAATCGCATTCTCAATTGATACAATCGCATTGTCAATCAATACAATCGCATTGTCAGCCGATACAATCGCATTTTCAGTCGATACATTGATGCATTAAAGATACGCCCCAGTTTAAACTAAACTCAGCGCCACCTTTAGGGTATGCCAAGCCAAAGTTACACAATTAACCCGCATCGGATATTGGGAAACACCGTGGATAATATTGAGCTTCTCCAATGGCGGCTCAAACTGAGTATGTCCCGTTACCATCTTGTGGAACTGTTCTACCATCAACAGCGCTTGTATGATACTTTTACCTTTGATAGCGATCGCCATAAACTCAGCACAAGCAACACACAATGCACAACCTGCATCTTCAAATTTAATGTCTGCAATTTTGCTTTCTGTTTCATCTAGCGTCAGCGTCAGTAATTTTTAAATAATACGATCACTGTGCAAAAGCCGATCGCAATAAATCAACTGCGATAATTAACTCATCTGCTTGTAAATTAGTATCTGTATGGCGCCTATCTCCTAGCAAACGGTGAAATTCAGTTATCGGGAGTTGGCGATTGCCGTTTACTTTGCTAATCACTACTGCATCAAGTGCAGCCAAAGCCACGCACATATCCGAAGGATGAGTAACAATACACTGTTTGCTAGCACCCAAGATTGCGTAAATGCGATTGAAACCTGCGATCGCACCCCAACCCGTACCAGGTTCGCGTTTATTGCAAGCCATCGCCGGCTCGTAAAAATAGTAGCAGCATGTTCTTTACATCAAATTACCGCCAACCGTTACCATATTCCGCAACTGCTCAGTTGCCCCTGATAAAAAAGAGTAGACATTGTTTGCTGAACGATAAATTATATTTTTACACATTTGGGATGCTCCCTACTATCGCGCTTTTTTCTACTTCTTCCTTGTGAATCGATATATTTTCATATAAGGCCAATCAGCCTCATCTTTCAAGTTATATAAATCACTCATTTCTCTTTTAAAAACATCTTTTAGTTCCCAATCAAATTCGCGATTAACTATCACAAAAACTGTATCTGCATTTTTGGTCATCGTACTAAGTTTTTCTGGCAGATTTTTTCCCTTTACAGTTTTTAGAATATATTCTGGTGCATATATAGTTGATGAATCTCCATAATATTGGAATAATCTAGGCTGTCCAAATAACAATATAGATTTTGCAGATTCATTTCGATATTGTAGAAGGTAGCGAACAGCCGAACGGTAGTCATCTTTTGCATAGGCTGGATTTAAATAGTATTGAAAATTTGAATAAACATTCATAATTAGCAAAGAAATAGTAGCTAATTTGGTAACTTCAGGCACTATATATTTCTTATTACGACGTTGGTAATTATGTAAAAACGCTGATGGAATCAGAATGGCAACTGGTATACATAGATAAAAAGAATGGCGCGGTAGCCAATTAATTTTGGTCACCAGAGCAAACATAAAAGCTAGTAAAAATGATGTGACCAAAAGGGATGTGAAAAAGTAATCAGCCCGTTGATATCTTTTTTCATTTCGGTGTTTTAATAAACTTGTTATTAAAGCTAGAGAAATCACAGTAATCACAATAATAAATATTAATAAATGAGGCCAGTACCCAAGTAAAATTTTTATCTTTTCCTCATCACGTAATTTCTCCAGTGGTGGTCCATAGGATGTCCCGACTAATATACCGTAGATCACAAACATAATGTTTTCAACTATGGGTAATCCACTACGAGTCACTGTAGTAGCTGTTGGATCAGATGCGGCAGGTGAAGACAAATAGAACCAAATCATTGGGGAAGAAAAAACTACTGGAGGTATCCACCATTTGATCCATTCTTTTAAGTTTCTATAAACAACGGCATGAGAGAAACAAATGGCTGAACTAAAAATTATTGTCAAAATACTGCCAAAACTTCCTATGGCAGTCAAGATCCCAAAAAGCAATTGTGAAATAATTTTATTACTCTTATCTACACTGAATGAATAGCTAAAGAAATATATTTGAAGTGAGGCTATAAATATTAATAATGCGTAAGGTCTGGCATCTTGGCTGTAGAATACGCTGAAAGAACTAACTGCTAGGATCATGGACGACCATAAGGCATGTTTTTTTCCATAAACACGTAGGCTAGTAAAGAATACGGCAATTACAGAGCCAACTCCCAGCAAAGCCGAGAGCGATCGAATGGCAAATTCACTATCTCCAAAAACTGAACGCCAATAGAACAAGACTAAATAATAAAGCGGTTGGTATTTGTCACCAGCTTCTCGATTTATAATTGTGAAAAGGTTTTCTTGAACGCTTGTACCATCAGATAAAGCTAAACTCCAGCCTTCATCAAACCAAAGACTTTGATTTTGCAACAAACAGAAACGCAGAAAAATACTAATTATGATAATAAAAAAAACAACAAAATAGTATTTTGACTGTTTCATCTAAATCTCCAAAGCACTGGTACACAAGATATACAAGTTTTTAAGCATGAAAATCCCACCCTAGAGTTGAGTGAGAGATTGTAATTATTGTCTCTATTCTGGGGTGGGAGGAATTTTCCTATGGAAAACTTTATCACAGAAAAGAGTATTTTGTTGTGTAGATGATCAAGTCACTACAGTAAACCTTTAAAATCTCTAACAGATAAGTAGGTAGATTGGCATGAGTGAAATTACAGAAACGATTTTCAGCAAAATTATTCGTCGGGAAATTCCCGCTGATATTGTTTATGAGGATAATTTGGCCTTGGCATTCAAAGACATCCACCCCCAAGCGCCCGTTCACATTGTCGTCATTCCCAAAAAACCCATACCCACACTAGCTGATGCTGAATCTGAAGATCACGCTCTGTTGGGGCATCTTTTGTTAACTGTCAAACGTGTTGCAGAAGTTGCTGGACTGAAAAACGGTTATCGAGTTGTCATCAACACTGGTGATGATGGTGGTCAGACAGTCTACCACTTACATGTGCATATTTTGGGAGGACGGCAGTTAAACTGGCCTCCTGGTTGATAAAACCCGATGAATTGTGTCTCTAGACACGATTCATCACTAAAAAAAATCACTTTGATCATTGAGGTTTAGACCAATTGCTAGAAGTAGGTCTAACGGTTTAGGTTATCGATGGTTTATACCCATGTTTTGGAATCTAGCAGACAGGGTGTGTAGAGTCTGCTTGACCTCTGATAAATTAAATGACCAATCCAAAAACCAGTAAGAATGTCATCATAGTTATGGTAAGAACATTCTGGAGACAAGACAACGGTTTACGCACGCCCTTTAGCACGGTTAATTGAGCAGTTGCAACGCTTGCCGGGAATTGGCCCCAAATCTGCCCAGCGACTGGCTTTGCATATTTTGAAGCGGCCAGAAGCAGAAGTTGAAGCTTTGGCACAAGCTTTAATCGAGGCAAAAAAGCAGATAGGCTTGTGTTCTGTTTGCTTTCACTTATCTGCTGAACCTGTTTGTGAAATTTGCCGCAATCCCAACCGTGATAACAGCACTATCTGTGTTGTAGCAGATCCTCGTGATGTGATTGCGTTAGAAAAAACCCGCGAGTACAAAGGTAAATATCACGTTTTGGGTGGGGTGATTTCGCCAATTGATGGAATTGGACCAGAACAGTTGACTATACTGGCTTTGCAGCGGCGGGTGAGTCAGCAAAAACCTCAAGAAGTGATTCTGGCAATTAGTCCGAGTGTAGAAGGGGAGACAACAACACTGTATATCGGTCAGCTATTGAAACCATTTACCAAGGTGACGCGGATTGCCTTTGGTTTGCCTGTAGGTGGTGATTTAGAGTACGCCGACGAAGTGACCTTGGCAAGGGCATTGGAAGGACGCCGGGAGTTAGATTAGGCTTAAAGAAATTTTAGATTTAAGCCTTTGCCATCAACCCAGAGGACAGGTTTTTCTTGATGTGCACCAGTGGCAAAGTTGGTAACTGGTATAACAAACCCACCATTACGAATTATTTTTACTAAGTTACGCCGTTCTCAAACCTAACCTTCAACCCCTTCTCTACTAGCGTTGGGGAGTAAGATTCAAAGCCTCTTAGGAGCAAGGGAGGGTTTGGAGAGGGATTCCAAGAATAAGTTGCACATCGCGTTAAGTTTCAAAGGATTAATTTGGCTTACCCGTAATCGTGAATGCTGCCCAGTAGTAAGGATGATTATAAAGATTTTTATCTGATGCCATTTTACTATTTCTATATAGTTGTGTCGCTAAATAAGTTTGAATTCGTAATTCTTCAGGATGGAGATTATTCAAGATATCTTCATACCATTTTGTCAGTTCTCCAGCAGTTAGTTCTTTCAGCCATTGTGTTGCTTCAGCTAAAGCAGTAACTGCTGATTTATTGGGCTGCAATCGTCGATAAAACTCTATCATTACCAAGGCACTAGCTGAAGATTCTACACTCCAGAGAGTACTTACTACATGAGTAACACCCTGACTCACAAAACCACTGACTAAACTCACATATTCGCTGTTGATAGTGTGGTTGCTAGTAATTAAATTTTCACAGACAGAGAGAGTAATAAGGTTGTAACTTGCCAGATTTTGTTGGCAGATTTCATCTAGAGTAAGTTTTTCTTCACCTGCTAATGCTAATTCTGAGTTTTTAGGTTCAACCAAATTATTAGTGGCATGACCCGTAAAATGAAAGATGTTGTAATTATCAAATAAGGCATTTTCGACAATATTTTTTGTGGCTTGTGATCCTTGAATTCGTTGGATATTATGGAACATCTGGCTAACAATTTCAGACTCAAGTTTGGCAAATTTCAGTGTGGGATAACCTGTACTCTCAGGATGTTCAACACTAAGCAATAACTGATTTTGCCACTGCCTAATATCTTCAGTTTTTATTGATAAACCTATTTGGGCACTAGGCAGATAGGTGACGGTGAAATTTGAGTCCACATTCGGTAACTCTTCCTGAGATGGGAAAGAAAGATGGAAAAGGGTATGAATGGGCAATCTGTACAAGTCACAGTGAGGAATTAAAACCAGTTGGGTGATGCTTTCGAGTTCCTGTGCAATGGTGGAAATATTCAGGATTTCATACAGATGCAATAGCTTCTGTTCCATATCAACTCGCCAAGAATGCTGGCTTTTACTTTCCTTGTCTTGAGCCGTGCTGCGATATTCTTGGTATTGTTGATGCCAATCTTCTAGCCAACTTTCAAATTCAATTAGGCGTTGCACTGCTTCGGGTAGAGGCAATTCATTTAGACGAATAGCGTCCTCTCCTAAAGGTATTGCCCCAGGATCTTGCATGGGTGTAAACAGGAGGATAGGTGATGGCGCTTGGTCTTTGAGAATGAAAGTATGTAGGGCGACTGGACTAATATGCCAGTAAATAATTGCTGTTGTGGGATTGAATAGTTGTTGGATTGCACTATAATGAGGTGAGTAAATATCATCATTCCAGCCAGAAAGCAACCAGTTTAAACAAGCATTTTTGCCTTGTTCGGCAATTTCCCAAGCTTCTACTAAATCACCTGACTCTACGGCTAAATCAACTGCCAATTGTTCAAAGCCTGCAAATTTTAGAGCTAGCTGTTTTTTACTTTCGTCAGAGCGAGTTTCTTCATTTAGTAATTGTCGCAACAAATCTGTAGCGCGTTGCAGCAATTCTTGAACTTGTGTTGTTTGTCCCAAACCCATCAGCACTTTGCTTAGAGATTGCAAAACTTCTAAGTGCAACTGGGGAAAATATTCTAGTGTGAGGGTTAACAGCGCTTGATGGTACTCAGATGCGGCTTTGCGCCAATAATCACGGGTATTGGTATGTTTCTTTCCTTGATCGTAGTAAGTATTTCCGATCGCAACATGCAATCTACCCCAACCTTCTGGGTGGGTATCTGTCCGCAGATGTTTTAACCCTTCTTCGTAGCTGGCTAGTTTCCCTTCGTAGCCGCCCTGTTGTAAGGCGGGATTTGTCGCTGTTATACTACTTGAAATCAGCAATGTCTCAGCATTGACTAAATTACCAATCGCAGTTCCCCGACCAATCCAAGCTTCCCAATAATCTTGTTTAATTTGCAAAGCGTTGTCATAACAGGCGATCGCTTCGGCAATTTGTTCTAAATAAAACAATCCTACTGCCTGATTATACCAAGCTAAGTGGAAGTCGGGTTTAATGGCGATCGCTTGCTTATAGGAGGCGATCGCTTCAATGGGTTGCCCTAAGTTGTCTAACGCTATACCCCGGTTGTACCAAGCTAAGTAGAAGTCGGATTGAACTGATAGTGCTTTATCCCAGGAGGCGATCGCTTCTGACCACCTTCCTAAATTAAACAGGACTACACCTCGGTCTATCCAGACTTCGTGGTAGTCTGGGTCAATTTCTATAGCTCTGTCGTAAGATCTAATCGCCTCTGCAAATTGTTCGCTTACAGCTAGGGCTATGCCTCGGTGATACCAGTTTTCCTGGTCTTCTGGTTCCAGATTTAGCGCTTGGTCATAACTGGAAATAGCTTCCGGTAGCCAACCTAACTTCAGCAGCGCTAAACCCTTGCTAGACCAAGCTTCTTGGTAGTCTGGCTTGATTTCTATGGCTTTGTCAAAAGAAGCGATCGCTTCTTCAAAGTATCCTAATTCTCCGAGAGTTCCACCCCGGTTATACCAAGCTTTGTAGAAGTCGGGTTTCAGTTGTGTGGCGGTTTCGTAAGATGCGATCGCTTCATCGAAACGTTCTAAATGAAACAACGTCAAGCCTCGATTAAACCAATATTCGGAAAATTCGGGTTGAAGTTCAATGGCTTGGTCATAAGATGCGATCGCGCCTAACAAATCACCTGTTTTCGCTTGGCTTAGACCTTGGTAAAACCACCCTTGAGCCTGAGTAACAGGTTCATCACCATGCCGCTCATTTATACCAGGAGAATTGCTGCTTTGAACTGCCAAATTAGAAGCAAGTTGCTGGACTAAATTGGTACTTTGATCCAATCTCACCCACAACTCATCTAATGTATTAGCCACATTTGGCTCTAAATTCGTTAAAGTGTTATCCCAGGTTTCCACTGAGTCAGACGTTGCTAATTCAGTCCTTTGTCTAGGGGAAAGGAGATTTGCCGGTTTTATAATTTGAACAATTTCTTCTTCATCGCCGAACCTCAGTTCGGCTAATGAAGTGATTGAATCTTTCGCTGCGGGGAGAGGGAGATTTTCGGGGATTGTGGTTTGAGCATCTTCTCGTTCATCCTCCAATACCAGTTCCTCTAAGTTCTCGGTCAATCTTTCCTCAGAAGAGGCATTTTGGGGTGCTGAAGTTATTGGTTCAACATCTGGCAGATCATATTCCCATAACTGTTCACCTAAGCTACGGATTAGCTCTTGTCCAGGCGAAGTTAGGAGAATTTCTTCATCGGTTGTAGTTTCTACGACATCTGGTTCATCATACTCCCATAACTGTTCGCCCAAATTACGGAGCAGTTCTTGCCCAGGAGTGGTTTCTACGACATTTCGCTCATCATACTCCCATAACTGTTCGCCCAAGTCGCGGATCAGTTCTTGCCCAGGAGTGATTTCTACGCCATCTTGCGCCTGATTGTCCTGATGTTCTCTGTGTATGGGTGAGTTTTGCATTAGGCGGATGCCAATGTCATAGGCAACATCTCCAATTCTGCCGACACCAAGTTCCCCCAATTGCACCATCTGTGTTGCTAATAGAGGATTCGGTGTGGGTGAAGCTAGCAGGCTATCGCCAAACATCACCAACCAATCTATCCAGCGTTCAGCCGGAATGCGATTCTCGATCCGTTGCAGATACCTCAATGCCCACTGTCGTCCTCGTGCTTGATGCACGCCTTCTAACAATTGGATAAACAATTGTTCCAGATCCGCATTGGTTAGTTCTGGTAGTACATCCACCAGATTGTGTCCTCTCGCACCCTTGAGAGAACTAGTCTGCTTACTTTCAATAAGGCGCTTTAAAAACCTTTTAAGCGACTGCGATATCCGCCTGAGCATCTGCCACACTCTTGGATTTTCTTTTTCTAGATTGTAGCCATCGTTGTGTTAAAAAAATCATCAATTACGTAAAAACTCATTAGATCCAGACAGCGCTTTCGTCGCAGGTTAGCAAAAAATATACAAAATTTCAAGAGTATAGCATTACAACGTTACAATTCCCAGATTCAACTCTTAAATTTTGACTCTGCCAAGCAGTTAATTTTCTGTTTGCTCTGTAGTCGATTGACCACCAGGATATAATTGATTAATCAATGCCTGGACAAGCACTTGTGGATCGTCTGTTTCAACGGCAAGCTGTTGAGCAATCTGCTGGCGTAAGTTTTCATCTTGCTGCAACATCACAAACAACTCTTCTAGGGTGACAGTTTGGTATTCTCCCTCCGGGAGGTTCTCTGGCGCATCTGCTGACTCTGATACTGGGGCGGTTGGCTCAGATGGCAAATTCGTGCTGACAACATCTGGCCCTTCATATTCCCAAATTGGTTCGCCTTGATTGCGTGTCAACAACTGCATCCCGATACTATAGGCTACATCTCCGATTTCTCCGATGCCCAACTCACCCAGTTGCACTAACCGGGCAGCTATTTCATTATTGGGTGTAGGTGATGCGAGCAATCTGTCGCCAAAGCGCCCTAACCACTCAACCCAGCGTTCAGTTGGGATGCGATGTTCAATATTATGCAACCACTTCTTTGCCCATGCTTCCCCTCGTGCTTGATGTACTCCTTGCAACAGTTCGTTGAAGAGAAATTCCAGATCCGTATCGCTTAGGGGTGGTGCTGGTTCTTTTTGCACATTCCCCCTAGATTTTGAGGCAGTCTGTTTTCCACCAAACAAGCTCTGAAAAAGCTTTTTGAGCCATTGAAATAGCCGCTTGAGCATCTGCTGCACCATCGAATATTGCTTATCCTAAGATTGTAGCGATCGCACTGGACTATGGCGCTAGTTCAGTCAATAAAATGTATAGTCATTAGTTATTAGTTCTTCTTTTCTTGCTCTCCTGCTTCTTTGCTCCTCATCTCCTTTGTCCTCTTCTGTGAGGTTTAATACTTAACATTGCTCAACATTGGCTCAACTGAGTATAGGCGATGTTTAATAATTTAAACTAGGCGATAGTCATATTGACTCGCACAATCATATCATTGAAATCTTTGTCACCACCACTTGGTAAATCCTCAAAGCCAAAAACATTATTCCCTAACAAGCGAATGTGATCTACTTTATCAGCGTTAGCTCCCAAGAATGGGAAGTAAACAGCTGGATCGTTATTTGGATTGCTATCAAGTAAAGCATCAGGCGTACCATTAGTAATAATAAATGGTACAAAGATAGAACCTGGCTGGAAAGCTCCTGTGTAAGTTGCACTACCTTGATTATTAACTGTCAAGTCAATGCCTGCAACCCGCCCACGAACTGCGGCTTCAGTATAACCAGCTTGTCCGGTGAGAATATCTGCTTTGCCATCTGAATTGGTGTCAATGCCACCATTCTCATCAGCTACTTGATAAAAGCCGATGAAATTATTGAAAGCCGCTTCTCTGTTGACGACAAAATCAGCTTTTACCTGACTTGTGACACCGCGCAAATCAATCACTTCTCCTTGGGGGTTTCCTTGGAGATTTGTACCCAGAGGTAATGAATCATTTGTGGACTGAATTTTTACCACCAGATTATTGAAGTCAGCAGCGTTATTACCACCATCTTTCCATGCAAGGGAAAAGTCATCATTCCCCAAGTCTGTAATCTTTTGCGTTAAAGGATTAGAAAATAGTATGTCTGTGAGTGAAGTTACTCCAGTCCGTACAGCATCAGTTGTGCTATTTTTCACCAAATAAAATCTGAAGTTATCATCGGAGTTAAATTCCAACAAATGTGTCAAATTGTTGGTATTAAACCCATTGGGAAGATTGGCAATAGCAGAGAAAATTACCTTAGCTCGGTCTAAAGCTGCTTGGGCATAACCTGCTGCGCCTGGAGCAATACCATTGATGTTACCTTGAGCATCGTCAACGGTAAACACTCCTATTTCATTTACAAGATTAGAGCTTTGTCCGGTGAGAGTAACTTGAAGTTTTGATTTGCTACTGTTATTAGAGATTTTAAAGATATCATCCGCAATTTTTGAAAGATTAAAGGTAGGTGTGCCATTATTGGGTTTGACAGCTAATGCAAAGGTGTCAGTGGCACTTACACCATCATTATCTTTAGCTTGTACCTTAATTGTCAGATTGACAACATCGGCGTTAGTTGGTGTACCGCTAAATGTGCGCGTAGCTGCATTGAATTTCAGCCAGTTAGGTAGATTACTGCCATCTTGTAGAGTTGCTGAGTAACTCAGACTATCATCTGCATCAACATCAGTGAAGGTATTAGCATCAAAAGTAAAGCTGAAAGCTGTATCTGGTTTCGCTATTTGATCAGCGATCGCATTTTGTAAGGTGGGTGGATGATTTACGTTGTCTATCTTTAAAGCAAAATTAGCAATGACTGTTTGATCTGATGTATCGGTTGCTGTCAATTTAATTTTGAGAACACTGACATCAGCCTTAGTTGGTGTACCGCTAAATGTGCGCGTCGCCGCATTGAATTTCAGCCAGCTAGGTAGATTACTGCCATCTTGTAGAGTTGCTGAGTAAGTAAGATTGTCTCCAGCATCAACATCATTGAAGGTATTAGCATCAAAAGTAAAGCTGAAAGCTGTATCTGGTTTCGCTATTTGATCAGCGATCGCATTTTGTAAGATGGGTGTATCGTTTACACCAGTCAGGTTAATATTTAAGGTTTTGTTATCGGTAGCAGTAGCATCGCTAACTGTAACGGGAAATCCTTCTATAACGTTGCTTGTCAGTGCTTCAATTCCACCATCATCAGGTGTAAAGGTATATGCTCCGGTGCTAGTGTTGAGGCTGAGTGTACCGTAGGCTCCGGTTTTGGTTACAGTTGTGCCATTAACTGTACCACCATCAATACCGTAGGTCAGGGTTTGTCCGCTATCTCGGTCATTAGCGGCTAATGTACCAGTTTGAGCCGTAAAGGTGTCATCATTAGCGGTATCAGTGTAACTAATAGCAATGGGAGTATTCAGGGTCGGTATATCGTTTACACCAGTCAGGTTAATATTTAAGGTTTTGCTATCATTAGCAGTAGCATCGCTAACTGTAACGGTAAATCCTTCTGTAGCGTTGCTGGTTAGTGCTTCAATTGCACTATCAACGGGTGTAAAGGTATATGCTCCGGTGCTAGTGTTGAGGCTGAGAGTACCGTAAGTTCCGGTTTTGGTTACAGTTGTGCCATTGACTGTACCACCATCAATACCGTAGGTCAGGGTTTGTCCGCTATCTCGGTCATTAGCTGCTAATGTACCAGTTTGAGCCGTAAAGGTGTCATCATTAGCGGTATCAGTGTAACTAATAGCAATGGGAGTATTCAGGGTCGGTGTATCGTTTACACCAGTCAGGTTAATATTTAAGGTTTTGTTATCGGTAGCAGTAGCATCGCTAACTGTAACGGTAAATCCTTCTGTAGCGTTGCTGGTTAGTGCTTCAATTGCACTATCAACGGGTGTAAAGGTATATGCTCCGGTGCTAGTGTTGAGGCTGAGTGTACCGTAAGTTCCGGTTTTGGTTACAGTTGTGCCATTGACTGTACCACCA
>NZ_JBALGC010000037.1:0-153404 GCF_036916575.1 Nostoc sp. | reverse complement strand
TGTAAATTATACAGCTATGATTACGTTCGTCGAAGACGTTGGCGCAGCCATCGCCTCCATTTTATTATGGTTATAGTTTGAAAACACGCCCTACGCCTACGCTTTACTTTCAAGACAGTCGCTACACAATTGAATATTTTTTAGGAATCCCTTAAAAATTCTGCATCATAATCCATACTACCCCAGCCGCTACTAGAGGCACGCTGAGGTTATCTGTGCCGTGGGGTGAGACTGCCTCTGCTAGGGTGGCGAAAGTAGCAGTTACCACCGCCGTTAATAAAGCCCATCCTAAACCCAAAGGCTTTGCTAGGGGACTCAGCGACGAACCTGGTAGCAACAACAGCACCAAGAAAATCACCACTGTACTCGCTACAAACATTGCTGCCGAACCCTCCCAGGAACGCACAGAATTTCCCACTTGGTACTTATGCTGCCCGAAGCGTCTACCGATTAATGCAGCTAGTGCATCCCCCCAGGTCATCGCCATTATCCCAGCTACAGCAATTGGGGCGCTATCTACTGGGCCGTCTGGTCGCCATAATAGCCCGAAAAGCAGTGTCACTGAGATAGCAAAATAAATTGTACCAGGTGAGCTATCCTGGGTATCCATTGCGCCGATGATTCGGTAGCGGTAAAATAGGTAGTTGAGTCCGATAAAGGTAGCAAAAGGTATAATTCCGATTTCCCAGTGGTTAAACAGCAGCAGGACGCCAAAAGCCCACATCCCTGCACCAATATGGATCACTTTGCGGGTCAAATCCGGCTTCACACCAAACAGCCTACGCAGTCCCTCGCCAATGACAAGCAGACTAGTCGCGTAAATATAAGAAACTACCAGCCCGATAAAATCATTGTTTGTCATTTGTCATTTGTTAAGAGTTAGGAATTATTATTCTCCCCTGCCCATCTGCTCTCCTGCTTCTTCATTTGGGTCGATCGCTATTTCGTCTCAGGTTCTTTTCTACTAACGATACACTGCCAATACCTTGAAGAATACCACGACCGATTAAACCTAAACCCCGACCAACTATTTGGGTAAGGATGAAGACTATACCGCTACCTACAAAAGCTAATAGTGATTTTAAACGCGGTGCGATCGCATCACTAAATTCTAGCAGCAAGGTCACTACTAAAGGAATATTAGAAAGTTTTGCTAACTCCTGATTTCGAGGAGCATAAACTGAAGTAGTGGCAATACCACGAGGCGCAATTACAAATAGTTCGTAGCGACTTTCAAAAACTGCTTTTGGCTCATTTATATAATTTTTGAAACGATATTTCCACGACAAATCATTTCTAAATCGTTCAATTTCCCTTGTGGAAATCAATTGACGACCATAAAAGTTTTGCTTAATTATTTCTACATCTGCTAAAGAGTTTAGTAGTGGTTGCACTACCCCATTCGCTACTTGAATCAACAAGTTCTCTACAATCATTAACGCTTGAGACTTGGCTTCAGCACTCACTACTGGATAAGAGGCATTATCAATGTTCAATTCTGTTTGAAATAGCAGATAACAATACAACTCAAAAACTAGGGGTATTTTATTGAGAATATCTCTTTGAACAACTTCAATATTTTGCAATAATAAATTAACAATTTCTAGATTCTGATTTCCTAATTTTATCCGAGAAAATTTTCCGAAAAAGTCTGTAGTTGCTGCTTGCCATAAATCGCGTAATAGGGGAATTTTTACTTCATATAATTGATTTATCTCAATTTTAGAAGCACGCAGATCATCCAACTGTTGAGCCAATTTTTGGAGGATAAGATAAAGTAATTCCCGTTTTTTATCTTCACGAAATATGTCAATTTCTAAAGGCACATCTGTAACATTTCGTAACGGATATTGAAGTTTGGTAACGCAGGATGCAAACAAGGCAGATTGTAGTGTTCCCGGACTAAGTAAAGGTGACACAGTTTGGCTTTGTTGAATCGAACTACTTAATGAAGAAGTGAGAGGCGGCTGATCAGTAACCGGGATATCCTCCTCTTGCCTTTCTTGTGGTGAAACCAACAACCGATTTAGCAACCAACGAGCCCCTAACAGTTCTCGCCGCCGTCCAGCTAAAATTGCTCGATCTAGTACTGGTAGTCCGGGAACTTGTAATTGTGCTGTTACTGTGGCTAGAGTAGCGTCAATGTAACCAATTCCTGACAAACGTAAATTATTTCGCAGTCTAGAGAAGGGGAGAGGGGAGACGCGATTAATCGCGTCTGTACAGGAGTTAGGAGTAAAGACGCGATTAATCGCGTCTGTACAGGAGTTAGGAGTTATTATTGCTTCGGTGTCCTGGAACCAATAGTCACCACCATTTGCAACTTCTTGCATAGCGGTGACTAACTCAGGGAGTGGTGTGCCTTTTGGGCAGTAGCCATTAATACCAACAGATTTTGCGGCCAATAGCAGTCCTTGTTCTTGAACAGAACTGAGGAGCAAAATTGGCAGGTTGGGATATAAGGCTCTGAGTTGCCGACAGAATTGTAAACCTAGCTGTTGACTGGTGGTGGAGCGACTATTACCGAATTCTAAAACCACCAAATTTACCTGATTAGGGTCTTTTTGGGCAATTTCTGCTAAAATCTGCAAGGCAGCAGTGTAAGTTTCTACTACTGCGATCGCTTCTAGGTGAGGAATTGCTTCCAGACCTACCCGTAATCCCAGACGAAAAATTGGGTCTTGGTCGATTAACAATAATTTTAGAGGGCGATCGCTCATAGTCTGCTTAATTACACAAGCATTATTTTTTACCAATCAGAAAACAGCTTTGATACAAAACTTTATCTTCCTCATTCTTACCTGTTTTCGCAAACTGATAAATCGATCATAATTGCCATAGGCAGCCTTCACTGTGTAATTAAATGAACTTGAGTATTCGGCACTGGTTGGCAGAACGCTATATCGCAATCAATCAAATCAGAGGATTTTCAGCGGGACAATTGGCAGGTATTGCCTTCCATATTGTTCAGGATATGGAAGTCAAAAGCTTAATGCCTTTTGATATCTGTACTTTGGTAGAGGTTTTAGAACTGCCTTTAGGTATTGTTTGGCAAGAAATCAGTGTCATTTCTCAGTTGACAGAAAACCTGTTGCGTAGCCTCAGCCAAAAAAAACCATTAAAACGTAACGAAGGCACATGGCTAGCGTTTCAAATTGGCTATCTCCAGGCTTTGCAAGCAATTATAGAGCAGGAAGAAAAGCTGCAAAGACCGTGGCTAGACCGGGCAAGTATACCCATTCAACCACACATACTTAAACAGGAAGTGGGTAAACTTACTCTCCAAGATCCGCAACTGCAAGGATTGTTGAAAACTTTTAGCCCAGGTAAATTGACTGACACTCAAGCTGAACAAGCACTATCTTTGGTTGCAGATTCATTACTGGTGCAACAAATAAATAATGCTGCTATAGCTTGGTTAGTTGCCAATGGTGCAGAGGAACCCGAAGCTAAACTCTTAACACAGCGTTTGCTCCACTCACTTCCTGGTCACTTACTGGTAGTCGTTACCGAGAATGCTGCACCTTTAGCCCAACTGCAAAAATTTTTCCGTTTGGGGATTTCATTATCTCCTAGTTTGATCACCCCAAAAGTTGTTTCTACAGTCGGTGAGAAAATTGATTTGCACCGAGAACATTATCGTGCAAGTTTGATTCAAAATCTGAGTATGCCTTTGCTGATGGAATCCTTTGCCCTTAAAGATATCTATGTGCCACAGAAAGGTTTACCAATAGAAGAAAGTATTTCTGAACAGGATAAAAAAACTGTTAAACCAGTTGATTTAAAGACATGGGCGCAGCAACAGCTAACTGATTTAGAAACCATCGCTGTGATTGAGTCTGAACCTGGTTATGGAAAAACTAGTTTTTGTCAACTTTGGGCGGCACAGGTAACACAGGAATTTTACCCTACTTGGATGCCTATAGTAATTAGGTTGCGGGATGTAAAATACGGTAAAACTTTAATCGAAACCTTGAATTCTGCTTTTCATATTAATCTTTCAACTTGGTTAGAGCAAGAAAATCTCCCTTGTCTATTGCTGCTGGATGGTCTGGATGAACTACCCCCTTCTGCTCAAGGTATAAGGGCCCAAGCAATTTTTATTCAGCAATTACTGAACTTTCAATTTCAGCACCGACACAAATTTGTCTTAACAAGTCGGTCAAAGACTTTACAAGAAATCGCCCCAGAACTATCGCTATTATTGAGGCGAATTATAATTCAGCCGTTGGATGTGGAGGAACTCAAACAATGGTTTCAGCAGTGGGCAAAAGTGCAATCGTTGCCCATCGCTCAAAATTTCTTTACATTATTAAAACAGGCAGGCTTATTTGCCAGCCAATCAAAGTTTCCAGGATTATCTGTCCTTGTCCGTCAACCCCTAATGCTGCATTTGTTAGGAATTTTGCACCGCGACGGACTGCTAGATGATCAACTATTGCAGTTAGCTAGTAATTCCCAAAATTCTTCTCTGTTATGGGAAATTTATCATCGCCTGAGTCGATGGTTGTTGGGCTATCCGCTAATTGGTGGGATCAAAACGATGCTACTACGCTCAGGATCAGCTCATATCCACCGAACTCCAGAAGCGATCGCTAATTTACTCGCTGGTGGCCATCCCCAAGATTTACTTGAGCAGATGCAAGCGATCGCTCTCAAAATCTTACACTCACAACGTCATCAAATTAATTGGGCTGAGGAATCTAATACTTTGCCAGGGTTTTACTTTAAAATTCGGGATTTAAAAAGCTCACACACAAGCGCAGCAAAAAGTAGTTTAATTGAGTTTTCCCATGTCAAGTTAGGAGAATTTCTTTGTGCAGAAGATATTGCTGCCCAACTTAAATTTCTGACTCAGTACCAAGATGAGGCTTATGGTACGCTTACTTTTGTGCTTGATTCTCACAGTGACGTTGCCCAGCATATTTACAATTTACTAGGTTACGGGATACTTAGCCAAGAAATTGAAGAACTAGCGATCGCCAGATTGCGGCGAGAGCAAAAGCACAAATTTTCCTTTGAAGTTTTGTTTCAACGTCTTTTGTCTTTCTGGCGTGCTTACTGTCAAGGTCGTTGGTTAGATGAGGGAATAGCCCACAAAGCTTTGACTCATTTTCAGGCACTGCAAAATCCTGTGAATGTTGAACAGGTGAATGCTGCGGTGGGACTGAATGTGTTTTTATTGCTTTGTGCTTGCTACCAAGAAACAAAAGTTCCTTTTTGGCCTTGTGGGAATCCAATTAATTTAACAGAATTCAATCCAGAGGCGCTAAGTGCGCTGATTGCTAGGACAACGGTTTTGCACAAAAGTGCCTTCGCAACCCGAATCAAGTCTCTGGCTGAACTCAACTTATCGGCAGCCTGTTTATTGCAAGTGATGTTAACTGGGGTAAATCTTAAGCAGATAAACTTATCTAATGCGGAGTTAATCGGGGCAAACCTTGCAGGTGCAAACCTGCAACAGGCGAACCTTGCAGGTGCAAACCTGCAACAGGCAAACCTTACAGGTACAAATCTCCAACAGGCAAACCTTACAGGTACAAATCTTCAACAGGCAAACCTTACAGATGCAAATCTTAATTCTGCCAATCTTACCAACGCCTATTTATTTGATGCCATTCTCACTGAGGCTGACAAAAAATTGGCCGCTAATAATGGTGCTTTGTTCTCCAAAGAGTCGTTTCAAAGACTGAAACATTTGCGTAGTTTTCCGCCGCAGGCATCACATCAGCCCTTCTTAAACACCGTAAAAATTACGCCAAACACAAATGTTAATTGGAACGAAACCCCTGTGATCGGACTAATTGAAAGCTGTGAAGGCACAATTTTACCAGTAGATTTGTATGATGATGATGCCGATGATGAGACAGTTTTTGGCAATAATTCCATTGATGAAAGTAATGGTTATTAGGTTTTATTGCCTAGTAAAGCTAGAATCCAGACTTCTAACTCTTAACTCTTAACTCTTCACTCCTAACTCCTATCACTCTTCTTGCGGGTTGCGGTAGCCAAAAAAGTTAATACTGTAGTCAGTAATCCGCACTCCTGTTTGTTCCTCAATTTTGCGGATAAAATCTTCTGGCAGTTCTACATGAACATCAAGAATTTGATTTGTATCTATACAGTTGACATGACTGTGAGAGTCACTGATATTGCCGTACAAACGCCCATCACAGCGTTCAATACACTCAATAATGCCTTGAGAGGATAATGCTTCTAAATTTTGATAAACAGAGGTATGACCGATTTCTTTACCTTGTTGGTTCAAGCGATCATAAATCTCTCTTGCAGCAAGGTGTTCATTTGCTTGCCAAAGTAATTCCAGAATAAAGCGACGCTGACGACTGACGCGCATACCCAGGATTTGACAGCGCTCAAGCGCATCTTCTAAGGAACGAATTGGTTTTGTAGAAATTGTTTGTTTTTGCATATTACAGCTTGTTTACTGTTAAGGGAATTTTCCCATTTCAATGTTTATTGGTTATTTAATATATGCAATGATATTGCACACCGATCTTTTACCTGTACTTGTGTTTTGGCTTTTGATGCTGCGGAAGTCACAGGTAGCAATAATGATTTTTTTGGTTGTTGACGGCTACTTTGTCAGACCTTAATTTAAAACAAACTCATTACAACTTTAACTTAAAATTGCTGTAAATGTCCACCTTACGGCAGGTGTTGCCTTTTGTAAGTAGGCTAATTATAATGACATACTATGTTAATCGTGTAGTAATTTTTTCTTTAAAGATAAGTAATTATTGCATTTATAAAAATAATATTTAAGTATAGCAAAATACGTGTACGTGAGTGGCATAGGTGTATAGCCCGTCGCAGGCATCGCCTGTGGCTCATATCAAGGCTACCAACTAGATGTATATTTGTTAGAATCAGCGAAAACTCAGCAAAAGTATCAAATAAGTTTGATCAGATCAGACTTATATAGGTTGACCAATTATCAGCAAAAAAGTGTCAGTAAATACTAATTGATTCGTGAATCAGACTTTGTGCTACTAAAGGTTAATGTAGCGTCAATCCCTGAAAGCTGCTACTGTAGATTCTCGATCCTACAGTTGAGCATCAAGAAAGTGGCTACTGAATCAATGACAATCGCGATCGCACTCAATAATGACTTCATTAACAATCTGGATCTGTCGCCTGCGTCAACGGTGATTGAACAACTGCTGCAAGATGGGGCCGCATCCCATGAACAGCAGCTATGCTTTAATATCAATTACAATCAAGAACCTGGTGATCCACGGGAACTTTCAGAAATTCCAGAGGTGCGGTTGTGGTTTGTGCGCCTAGATGCCAAATACCCTTGGTTGCCATTTTTACTAGATTGGAAAGCTGGAGAATTTGCTCGTTATGCCGCCATGCTTGTACCACACCAATTCAGTTCTCAAGAAGGCATTCAGTACAATCCTGAAGCTTTAGAAATATTTTTGATGCACAAAATATTTATTTTAGGTGATTGGCTCAAACAGCAGGGCATCCCCAGTCTCTCGCGACTGAAGTCTATGGCTCAAATCCTGGGTTATGAATTAGATGATGCTTTTTTTGAAATATTTTAAATAGCTAATAGGACAACAGCAAATATGCTGGTACTTCCAATTAAAAAATACAATTTTTTAGGGTGTATTAGTGATAGGGTAACGTACCGCAATAGCTCAATATATCTAAAGAAAAACTAAAAGCCGTTCCCGATTTGTGACAACGGCTAAGTAATAAATTATGGAGTTTTTCATTTGTATGCAATATACTTTCACCTCTCTCCTGTAAAGAGAGAGGTTTTAAGGCTTACTCTCTGTTCTAAGTATCTCAGTTTGGGAAAACTGCTGGTTTAGCCACCCGAAATTTTCTCCAAAACTGCGTTTGGTGAAACATCCGCCGTTTTTCCTGTGGGGGATTCAATGGCCAGAAATTTCTCGTTTTTCGGCAACAACTTAGCTGGATTGGTGGGCCCAAATAGGGCAATGGTATAAGTTTGAACTGCAACACTCAGTTGTAGTGCCGCACTATCAGTAGACAACATTAAATTTGCCCCAGCAATTATGGCAGTTAACTTACCAATATCATCTGGGGCAGTCACCTTGATATCTGGAGAAGACTCCAGAAGCGATCGCACAAACGGCTCATCGTCAAGTCCCTTAATGACCACCACAGGCAGATCCGGCTGCTTATGTTGGAAGGCTTGAATAATTTGATGCCACTTTTCGACAGGGTAGATTTTATCCAGTTCTTTAGCCTGGGATAACTGGCCAGAACCGCCATGAATCAAGATATAGCCTGTTTCATGCACCTCTAAGCGTTTTTGTTCCTTTTGTGCCCACTCAATATCTGATTTTGGCACATTTACTGCTAACTCTGGGACAGGGGTTTTTATGCTCAATGGTTGCAGCAAATCGTGATATACTTCCGCCGCATACTGGGATGGTTTGAATGGCAGAGCGTGGGTCAGAAAAACCGATCCTTTGCCTTGGTAGCCAATGCGTATGGGAATTCCCGTCAACCAGAGTAAAAGACCCACCAACCAATTTTGCTTAACAGCAATAGCAACATCGTATTCGCGATCGCGAATACTGCCCACCAAGTTACCCCAATCTGCCAGACTGTTACGGTCTTTAAAATCAAAGTTCAGCACCTCGTGAACTGACTTGCTCACTCGGTAGGCAGCCTTTGACCGGGGTTCAACAACGACATCTATCTGAGCGTTAGGGTAATTGCGCTTCAGGTCATCTAGAGTCGGAAAGAAGAGAATTTGGTCGCCAATTCCGCCAGGTACAAGGGCTACTACTCGCATAATATTTATTGACGCTTACTCGCTCCCTATTTTAGGGGAAAATATATAGCTTAAAGATTGAGGAATTCTGTGTATTTACTAATTCCAGCTGCGGGAATCGGAAAAAGAATGGGGAGTAACCGCAATAAACTCCTGCTCTTAGTGCGATCGCAACCAATTATTGCTTGGACTTTATTAGCCGCAGAAGCCGCCAGTACAATCACTTGGATCGGGATTATTTCTCAACCTGCTGACTGGTCTGACTTTAAAGCAATTCTCACCAATCTGAAGCTGACTAAACCAGTAGAATTGATTCAAGGTGGCTCCACCCGCCAAGAATCTGTTTACAATGGCTTGCAGGCGCTGCCAGTAGCCGCAGAACAAGTGTTGATTCATGATGGGGCCAGATGCCTGGCCACACCAGATTTATTTAACTCTTGTGCCGAGGCCATTCGCCACTGTCCCGGTTTAATTGCTGGTATACCCGTCAAAGACACCATCAAAGTTGTCGATGAACAAGGCATAATTCAAAAAACACCCGACAGACGACAACTATGGGCAGCACAAACTCCCCAAGGATTTGATGTAAAGTTGTTGAAACAGTGCCATGCTGAAGGTGCCCGTCAAGGTTGGGAAGTAACTGACGATGCCGCTTTGTTTGAAAGATGCGGCCAGAAAGTGCGAATTGTTGAGGGAGAGGAGACAAATTTAAAAGTGACTACTCCACAAGATTTAGCGATCGCAGAATTTATTCTTACAACTAGAGGCTTTTGAGGAAAATGAACAGACAGTTCTTGAGCAGGGGAGGCAGAGGAAGAAGAACTATTGATTATTAACCAATGACGCCAGTCGCCTTAAGTCGGGAAACCATGAAGGCAGTTCCTCCTGGGGGAAACCCCCATCGCCTTTGGCGTCTCCCTTTGGGAGAAGACCGGACTGCCGAGCTCCTACGTCGCTCTAAGCGTACCCCTGCTCTTAAGCAAGCTACGCGCAGCGTCTCTAAGAGTTGCTATGCCGTAGGCTTTACGCTGCGCTAACACCACAGCGCTGGCTCCCCAATGCCCAATCCCCCAGTTTGAGACTGTCGAAAAATATTTTGACAATTTAGGATATAATTCCACACACTTATTGATTGTTAGTTGTCATCTGCTAATGACTAGTAACTAATGACTAGTAACTAATGACCAATGACTAATGACCAATGACTAATGACTAAATGATTACAGCCACAGCGACGAAGATAGAAGCAATTCTCTATTTAAAGGGTAAACCCTTGTCGCTCGGCGAAATCGCCGAGTATGCCGCGTGCGATCGCGCTACTGTCAAAGAAGGCATAATTGAACTGATGGACAACTATGCCCACCGAGATAGCGCCCTAGAGGTAATAGAAACCCCAGATGGTTACAGTTTGCAATTACGGTCTGACTTTCATGATTTGGTGCAAACTATGATCCCAGTAGAATTGGGTGTAGGTGCATTGCGGACTTTGGCTGCGATTGCTCTCAATAGTCCCATACTCCAGAGCGACTTGATTAACCTGCGCGGTTCAGGAGTATATCAGCACGTTCCAGAACTCGTCGAACTTGGTTTCATCCGCAAGCGTCGAGACAGCGATTCTCGTTCTTACTCACTCCAAGTAACGCCGAAATTTCATCAGTATTTCCAAATCGAACAACTCCCGCAAATACTTTCCACCAACCAAAAGGAAGAACAATTAGAACTAGAACTAGAACTAAAGGGACTGGGGAGTAGGGAGTAGCGCTCTTTTATTACTCTGAAAAAATAAAAATATTTATAGGTTGGGGAGCCACTGTGCCCTTGCCGTTTCCCGACTTGTCCTTTTGCGCGTCTCACGCCACTTGCTACAACTCTTAGAACCCCCCTCCGGGTTCGCCAGTCGCCTACAGCGCTGAACTCACGGCAACGCAGTGGCTCCCCTTCTCCCATTCGTCTCTAGGCTAGCACCTGCCGTAGGATGCCTAAAGGGCTGTAGGGAGAAGCAAGTGACGTTTGAGGAACGTAGACGCCCAGAGGGCGGCTTCCCGTTCGCGTAGCGTCTCCGATAGGAGAAGGGTAACCCAACACCAATAATCGCTAGTTTTGTTGGGTAACGCATTGCCTCAACCCAACCTACACCTAAGATTCATCAAACCCTATAAAAATAAAGATTTCTGATTTTTATTTGATGAGAGTGATCGAAAAGAGGTAGGGACTGGAGACTGGGGAGTGGGGGGATGAGGGAGCAGGGGAGGCAGGCGAGGCAGGGGAGGCAGAGGAAGAAAAACTATTGATTATTAACCAATGCCCAATCCCCTCTTTTCTTGACGGCTTATACCCGTGGTGAATGCGCTACCCTTGTACTATGGTTTAGAGTAGAGTTAGCAATTAAGCTAAATAAAACTGCCAATGGTGTTTAATCCTGACTTTTTGAATGATAACTCTGAGGAACACCCTAATCAACTTCTTTCGGACCACTCTGAGGAATACCCCAATCAGTTACTCAAATATCTACAGCATCAGTCTCCTGATGTTTTATCGAGGGTTGCTCAGTCCGCCAGCCCCGAAATTAGACAAATCATCTCGCAAAATGTCCAAGGGCTAGTGGGAATGCTCCCGGCAGAAAATTTTAACGTGCAAATTACAACAGATCGGGAGAACTTAGCTGGGCTTCTAGCATCGGCTATGATGACGGGGTATTTTCTGCGCCAGATGGAACAAAGAATGCAGTTAGAGCATTTGTCTAATGGTCAATAATCAATAGTCAGTAGTCAACCAATTTTGGGTAATGGAAAAGCCGATAGCGCAGCTTAAAGCCTTCTCTTCTCCCTACAGCCCTTTGGGCATCCTACGGCAGGCGTTAGGCTCTCACGAATGGGAGAAGGGGAGCCACTGCGTTGCGTATTTTCCCCTCGTTGTAGCAAGTGGCGTGAAACGCTGTTCGCGTCCCTTGGGTTTGCTGCGACACGCTCTTGCTAGCTTGTTCGTCTAGTAGGGATACGCCAACGGCATGGCTTCTCTTCTTAGGCTGCACTAACGCTTAGAGCGAGTCCGCGAGCGTGTTTTGGATTGAAAGAGACCACAAGGGTACGGGGCTTGAGGATTTTTGATTTTGGATTTGTTCCACCCACGTTAGCGCAGCGGGACGAAGTCCGGGGCGGGGCATGAACCGAAATAATTTTTAATTCTTCAATCTAAAATCTCAAATTGGCACTGTCAAAAATTCTAAGACTATTGACTATTGACTACTTCCTTTCAGGGTAAGCTCCTGATTGTACTTTGAAAGTTTGAATTTTACCGCTGCGGTTGACTTCGATAGCTAAAATGTCCCCAACATAGCTGGACTCTACCACCTTCTGAACTTGAGCTGAGGTTTTGACTGGTTTACCGTTAACTTTTTGAATCACGTCTCCAGGAAGCAGTCCTGCACGCTTGGCTGGGGAATCATCTGTGACTCCTTGAATTACAATCCCAGCTTCTTGCTGAATGTTGAGCTGATTTTCTTGATTAATCTGCTGTTTTCTGATAGGAGAAAGGTCTGCCATTTCAATACCTAAAAAGGGATGTTGCACACGCCCTTTGGTAAAAAGTTCATTGGCGATGCGGGCGGCGGTTTCAATGGGGATGGCGAAACCAAGTCCTTGAGCATCAGCGCGGATGGCAGTGTTAACACCAATCACTTCGCCTTGGGCGTTTAACAAGGGACCACCGGAATTACCTGGGTTAATTGCGGCATCAGTTTGGATAAAGCTGACTCGCTTATCTGGGACACCAACTTGAGTGCTGGTGCGATCCGTAGCGCTGATGATGCCAATAGTGACAGTATTATCTAAACCCAAAGGATTGCCAATAGCGATCGCCCATTCTCCTGGTATTAAGTTTTGGGAATTGCCCAGTTTCACAGTCGGTAAATGATTCGCTTTTATTTTCACCACTGCCACATCTGTCACAGAATCAGCTCCTACCACCTTCCCCTCTAAACTCCGACCATCCTTGAGGGTGACTTGTACTGTATCTGTATCTGCTACCACATGAGCGTTGGTGAGTAATTCTCCATCTTCGCTCAAAATAAATCCCGATCCTGTACCGCGCTCAATGCGTTCTTGGGGAATTGGTTGCTCATCCTCTCCAAAGAATCGCCGCAAGAGGGGATTTTTCAATGCATCAGAGATAGGATTGGCGACTTTGCGAGTAGCATTAATTCGCACCACAGCTGGGCCAACTTTTTGCACTGCCGTCGCAATAAAATTCACATTATCGCCCCCAGTAGCCCCAATTGCTCCGTTAGAAGCATTTGGAACTACGGATTCTGGAGGCAAAGCCATTGTTACATTTCTTAACTGTTGAAACGAGCGATTTTGTGGCAGGAGATAGAGACTGCCAAACAAACCTGCACCACCGCCAATCACCACTAAAAACACATAAACCGTCAGTTGCTTTAAGGATAACTTCATAATCGTTTTGCTCAAGGACAGCAATGCAGTTGCTAATTTCTAAGTGTAGTCAAGCTAACGGCAAGTGGACAGATCAATTTAGAAGGAATTGGGCATTGGGGAGCCACTGCGCCCTTGCGTGCCGACTCAAAGCAAGTGGCGGCATTGGGCATTGGGGAGCCAGCGCTGTGGTGTTAGCGCAGCGTAAAGCCTACGGCATAGCAACTCTTAGAGACGCTGCGCGTAGCTTGCTTAAGAGCAGGGGTACGCTTAGAGCGACGTAGGAGCTCGGCAGTCCGGTCTTCTCCCAAAGGGAGACGCCAAAGGCGATGGGAGTTTCCCTCAGGAGGAACTGCCTTCATGGTTTCCCGACTTAAGGCGACTGGCGTCATTGGTTAATAATCAATAGTTCTTCTTCCCCTGCCTCCTGTGCTCCCTCATCCCCCCACTCACCAGTCTTCCCATCTAAAATCTAAAGTTAATCCGCTCTTGACGTGTATACATGACTTTACCTTTTCGTCAACTGTTTCTCTGTAGCTTAGTTAGCGCCTTGGGCCTAGTATCCATACTGCCAAACTCCAATAGCGCCAACGCTGCTGTGGGTGATTGCCCAACTCCAGCCTTATCTCGCTTCCAACGCCATAAAGTTGTTCGTGGCGAAACTTTGGAGAGCATAGCGCAGCGCTACAATCTCATACCTACAACTATTATCGGCATGAATCCAGCTTTGCAAAACGGTGCGATGCCTGCGGCGGGCGACACCTACGCTGCCGTTGGTAGTGTACTTCAAATTCCTCCCTACAATGGGGTTGTAGTTGAAGTGCCTCGCGGTGAAACTTGGCGACAAGTGGCGGCAAAATACAAAGTTCGTGCTGATAGCCTTTTTGAGGTGAATGGCTGCCAACAAGACCCCAGAATCGTGTTTGTTCCGGGGGTAAATTGGTCGCCCAATGGTATTGTAACTAAGTCCCCTTTACCTATTAATGCAGGTACGCCAAACCGTACATCCCTGTCCGGATATCCCTTGGCACAAGTAGCAACTGTAGCATTACCTTACGGCTGGCAAATTAATCCTGCTACAGGAGAAGTTTTCTTTCATAGTGGTGTTGATTTATTAGCAGCAGTGGGTACTGATGTGATAGCGATCGCACCTGGAACTGTAGCCTTTGCCAGCGATCAAGGTTCTTATGGCAAGTTGGTCATAATTAACCACAGTGGCGGACTCCAAAGCCGCTACGCCCAGCTTGACAGTATCAAAGTTACTGTCGGTCAGCAAGTGAAAAAAGGAGACTTACTGGGAACGGTAGGCACTAGTGGAAAACCAAGTTCCAGTCAACCCCATCTCCATTTTGAAATGCGTTCTAGCTCATCTCTGGGTTGGGTAGCCCAAGATCCCAAGGGTTATTTGAAGAAATGAGGGAATGGGGAGTAGGCAATAAGGAATCAGGGGGAGAATAACCCCATGCCCTATGCCCTATGCCCAAATTCTATTGATTCGCTAGATTTTATGATCTGCATTCCTGCTTGTGCAAATCTTGCAAACGCCGTATCTGCCTGTTCTGTGTAGTCCACAACACCGGGAACAACAACAGGGGAAGTGCAATCTTCTAGCAGATAAACTTTTTTAGCAAGGGTAGCATCTACCTGTTTAATTTCTGTTAATAAATCGTCGATTGTCCAGGCAACACAGTGACTTTTAGCTTGACCACCAATAATTACTGCATCAAATTCTAAAAGTTGCTGAATTAAACTGCTATTCTTTTGAGCAAGTGGACGTTGCTCAAAATCTTCCAACACTTCTGGACGTAAGATAGAATAGTTTTCTGTTAAGGGATTCTCGCCTTTGATTTCAAATTGTGTCTGACTCTGACGAGCAATGCAGTGGAAAAATATCGCTTCTTCTACCGATGAAACTAAAGCATGACCAATACCACCTAACATAGAATGATAAGGCCAAACAATGAGGGGATATTTACCGTCTTGACTTAGTCGCTTAACGTAATAGTAAGCATGTTTTTCTAATAGTTCATAATTGCCATTATTAACACTGTCAGCAACTGCTGGGTTGACTTTCCAGATACCTTGTTCAATATCTCTAAGAGTGATGCTAGTGGCTGCTGGGGTAGGATGTTCTCCAACGGCATTCACCCAAAAAATAGGATGGAAAATTTGCGTTGCTTTGTGTGTGTCGAGAGTGGGTACAATTTTCGTTATTACTCCCAAATTGCGATAGATAAATTCACTCAATCGCCGATTATCATCTACCGCCCCAGTGCCAGATTTTCCACCTACAAATAATTCAAATCCTGGGATGCAAAAGGTGTTTTGAACATCAATTAATAGTAAGCAAATGCGGGTTTTGTCTAAAGATGCAGGTTTGATATCGTGTTGTTTTGCCCAGATTTCTGCATCGGCGGCACGTTCTTGGTAAGGTACGCGCCAGACTTCGCCTACTTCTTGAAGGTTAAAATGTGGAGGAATGGGTAGTTGGGTTGTTGTTTGGGTGTTCATATAATTCTGCTCTTATGTTGTAATTATTAAGCTTGCCTCAGTTCAATATAATGCTTTACTTAGTAAACGTCATCGTGGGAACCTAAAGTTAACAACAAAATTTCTGTGCTGATTCAGGATTTGTCACAAATTTAAATAAAATCCGATTCCGATAATCAATTGAACATGAATATTTACCCGATGAATCACCTTTTAGTTTGTGACTACGTAAACTGAGTTGAAAAGGGTCTTCAGCGATTTGTTGTAATACTTGCTCAATTTGAGAACATAACTCAGGATTTTTCTTGATTACTCGCTTAAAAGCACGAATAAAAGTCGGACTCCAAACCAAATTTTTCACTCGTCTAACTCCGCCATCAAATCTGCAACTGAACCACGTCGGACATTACCTTGAGCATAATCACTCTCTGCTTGCGCGATTTCTTTTAATAAGTCATCTCGTCGCTGTTGTTTGAGGCGCTTTTGGATAATATCTACAAGAATAGCCTGAGCTTCTGGATCTAACGCTTCTACTGCTTCTATGGCCTTCTGGAATGTAGATGTTTTTTCTAGCATGGGCGTCAAAGAATTTGGTGATAAGTCTAATTTAGCTGGTAATGTATGTAATCTGTTTACTAAATGAAATAAATAACTGTGGAGCAAATTTAACTGACGCTATTTACTATAATTCTCGTGGTTTTAAAGACACAGCAGCAAATGATCCGCCTGGTGTAATTCGCATATATCCCGGTGCTGACTTAAGTGGACTAGATTTTAGCGGTTGTAATCTCAGGAATCTTGACTTGAAAGGTGTAAATCTGAATTGTAGTAATTTAAGAGGTGCTAACTTAATACACACAGACTTAAGGAATGCTAACCTCACAAATACGTTTTAATTAAAGCCGCAACATCATATCAGGTTCGGTTAAACACCTATAATATCTGTAGGTTGGGTTGAGGAACGAAACCTAACATTTGATCCATGTTCATGTTGGGTTTCACTGCCGTACCCTTACGGGGATCTTGCTACAACCCAACCTACCATTGATAGATTTTATTATAAGTAATCACCCGAACTTGATATTACAGATATTGCAGGTTGGGTCATATAATTCCTGAATTAATAGTAATATTTGTAACTCAGTAATCAAGCGATCGCTTCTCTAAGCTTTCGTGCTGAACGCTGCGCGATCGCTAAAGCTACTCAAACTGCTCAGTTAAAAGGATTTTTAGGCAGTATATTTTTACAAATGAGCAAAACTCCTCAATTGCTCTTTATTTCTTTGCGTGTGTCATTCTCCATTTTTTTTCTATCTAATCACCAAAAGAGCCACTACCTGTGGCAATCTGGGAAACAGAGATTTATCAAATCTGATATTTTAGCTACAGCAAATTTACCTGATAGAGTTATGCAAACTCTGCCGATTCTTACAACTTCCAATACCACATTAGATCAACCCACTTTTGATACAACTATCAAGCGGCGTAAAACCCGTCCTGTAAAAGTGGGAAATGTCACCATTGGGGGCGGCTACCCTGTAGTGGTGCAGTCAATGATTAACGAAGACACTCTTGATATTGATGGTTCCGTGGCTGCTATTCGTCGTCTGCATGAAATTGGCTGCGAAATTGTCCGTGTCACAGTGCCGAGTATGGCTCATGCTAAAGCTTTAGCAGAAATTAAACAAAAATTAATTAAAACTTACCAAGACGTACCAGTTGTGGCTGATGTTCATCACAATGGGCTAAAAATCGCTCTGGAAGTCTCCAAGCATATAGAAAAAGTGCGGATTAATCCGGGCTTGTATGTGTTTGAAAAGCCAAACGTCAATCGAACCGAGTATACTAAAACCGAATTTGACGAAATTGGTGATAAAATCCGCGAAACCTTAGAACCTTTAGTAGTTTCTTTGCGCGACCAAGGTAAATCGATGCGAATTGGGGTAAATCACGGTTCCCTCGCAGAAAGAATGCTATTTACCTACGGTGACACCCCCGAAGGTATGGTGGAATCTGCCATAGAATTCATTCGCATCTGTGAATCTTTGGATTTCCGCAACTTAGTAATTTCCATGAAAGCTTCACGAGTACCAGTGATGCTAGCCGCCTATCGCTTGATTGCCAAGCGCATGGATCAACTGAGTATGGATTATCCGCTACATTTAGGCGTTACGGAAGCCGGTGATGGCGAATACGGGCGAATTAAATCCACGGCCGGTATTGCTACCTTACTTGCTGATGGCATTGGCGATACAATTCGCGTCTCACTTACAGAAGCACCAGAAAAAGAAATTCCCGTCTGCTACAGCATTCTCCAAGCTTTGGGATTGCGAAAAACGATGGTGGAATACGTCGCTTGTCCTTCCTGTGGACGCACTTTGTTTAATCTAGAGGAAGTGCTGCACAAAGTCCGGGAAGCCACTAGACACTTAACGGGTCTTGATGTAGCAGTTATGGGTTGTATTGTCAATGGCCCTGGAGAAATGGCAGATGCCGACTATGGTTATGTTGGCAAAACACCTGGTTACATTTCTTTATATCGTGGCAGAGAAGAAATTAAAAAAGTCCCAGAAGATAAAGGTGTAGAGGAATTAATTAACCTGATTAAGGCAGATGGACGCTGGGTAGAACCTTAAAGACGGCACAGGAGCAGGGGAAGCAGGGGGAGATGAAGGGGGCAAGGGAGAAAAGGAGAATAACCAATGACGCCAGTCACCTGTAACGGGAAAGCCTTTATTCGTGCTGGATCCCCAACGCAGTGCCTCCCCAATGCCCCATGCCCAAAAACTTTGTATTTCTCACCACTAAGGTTGCCGGATTGTCAAGTATTTTGTTTTAATTAGGAATACATGCCCGGTCTTTACAGTGGTAGCCTGTGTTAGATTGAGCATACTGACTATATATTTTTCTTCTGACGCAGCTGTCATTATGGTGATTACAAAAAGTAGGCTTGTTTTGGGTGCTACGGCAGTGACACTCTCCACGATCGCTGTTACTAGCCTTGGCATTCACTCGCGAGGTCAGGCTTTATTTAAAGCAAGTCCCAAAGAATTGGTAGATGAAGTTTGGCAAATTGTTCAACGCCAATATGTAGATGGTACTTTTAATCAGTTAGATTGGCAGGCTGTTCGTAAGGAGTACTTGAGCAAGTCCTACAGTAATCCGCAGGAAGCGTATAAGTCCATTCGGGAAATGCTCAAAAAGCTAGAAGACCCATACACCCGATTTATGGATCCAGAGGAATTCAAGAATATGCAAGTGGACACCTCTGGAGAACTAATAGGTATTGGGATCACGATTAGTCAGGATGAAAAAACGAAGCAACTGGTTGTAATTGCGCCAATCGAAGATACGCCAGCTTTTAAAGCTGGTATTTTAGCGAAAGATGTTATCCTCAAAATCAACGGCAAAAACACCAAGGGGATGGATACCAATCAGGCAGTTTCCTTGATTAGGGGTGAAGCAGGAACGCAAGTCAGCCTAACAATTAAGCGCGACAGTCAGATAAAAGAGTTTGACATTAAACGGGAGCGGATTGAAATCCATCCAGTTAAGTTTTCCCAGAAGCAAACCCCAGCAGGTAACCTTGGGTACATTCGCTTGAACCAGTTCAGCGCCAATGCTGGTAAAGAAATGCAAACCGCGATCAAAAATTTAGAAACCAAACAGGTAGCTGGATATATTCTGGATCTGCGTGGTAATCCAGGCGGCTTACTCTTTTCCAGTGTGGATATTGCCCGGATGTGGATAGATAAAGGTAAGATTGTCTCCACCGTTGAACGCCAAGGAGAGGGAGAAAAGGAAGAGGCAAATGGACGAGCCTTGACAAATAAACCGTTGGTGGTGCTGGTAGATAAAGGTTCAGCCAGTGCAAGTGAAATCCTCTCAGGCGCTTTGCAGGATAATAAGCGTGCTACTTTGGTTGGCACTCAAACCTTTGGTAAGGGACTGGTGCAATCGGTGCGTCCTCTGGAAGATGGTTCAGGATTGGCGGTGACAATTGCTCATTACTATACTCCCAATGGTACAGATATCAATCATAAAGGGATTGAGCCAGATGTGAAAGTAGATTTGACCAAAGCGCAGATGCAGGAATTGTGGCTTCATGAACGTGACAAACTCGCTACCCTAGCAGACCCCCAATTTGCGAAAGCCGTGGAAGTCATAGGTAAAAAAATTCCTACTAAGAGCACGCCCACGGCAGAAAAATGAACAGTTAGGAATAAAGTTAGGAGTAAATAGTCAGGAGTTAGGAATAAAAACGATCATTGTCAACTCATAACTTCTAACTGCAAACTCCTAACTCCTAACTTAAACTGGTTGGCACTTTCCAGCCCTAATAAGTCCGACACGCCGAGCGATCGCTTCTTCTTGCGAACTAAAAGGCCCCCACTGTTCTATAATCTTTAGATTATCGTCTTCAACTTTGTCGCTGGGGAGAATTTCGCAATTACCAGCAGAATGCTTGACAATATACCAAATTTGTGATGCGTTCATACTGAAAATAAAAACTTTGTTTTTTATAGTAAGAATTTTACGGCATAGAGAAAACATTTTCGTACGTATGCGATGCCTACGGTGGGCTATGCCAACGCCCGGAGCTGATTTGGCTTATAGACTACACTTATGAACCAATTGTGTATAGTCATAAATTTGCTATTTACCTTTAGCTACCCACTGATGAATTTTAATAAAAAGATAAAGTTAGGACTTACGCATCATACATATGTACTATACCAAACTTGGGCTTTTAAGCCATGTCTAACACCCAAAACAGTAAATATGCGATCAAATCAGGTTGCAGTCAGCACCGGAAATGTACATTCTGTATGATGCATATTATGGTCGATTTGTACAGTGCGTAAGTTATAAAAGTGTATTTAAACAAGTAAATGAATTAATATATAAATCGGCATTTCGCACTTCAGGATATAATACACCGATATTCAATAATATTTCCTAATACTACTGATTTTTAAGTATTCATACTGACAAAAATCGGTAATTTTTGATTAATATTTAACCACTATTAGCCAAATGTTGGAAATCTTCATATATTACATGATGAAGTGACAATGTAGGATATAATACTTTTAGTATTCAACGGATATGTTATGCGTTTACCTATCATTATCAGTGCCGGATTATTGCTATCTTTGGGTCTGAACCTACCAGTAATGTCCAAATCTCCCATAGAGATAGCACAATCGCCAGCGAGTAATAACTGGAATTTTAAGCGATTACAAAAGCGATTAGAATTTAATCGCAGTTTTTGGAATCGGCGAAATATTTCCAACTATGAATATACATTGAGCAATAGTTGCTTTTGTATAGAGGATGCTAGAGGCCCAGTAGTCATTAAAGTACGTAATGGTCAAACAATTTCTGTTACTTCTGTAGCTACAGGTAAACCAGTTAATCCAGATTTCTTTCAAAGCTACAACACAATTCCTAAGCTGTTTGATGTGATTCAAGATGCTATCAACCGTAAAGCCTTCAGCCTGAATGTGGAATATAATGCTAGATTCGGCTATCCAACCAAAATTAATATCGATTACAATAGTCAGATAGCTGATGAAGAAAAATATCTCACAATTGAGAATTTTAAGGTAATTAAATAGCCGCTGCAACCAGAAAATTAGATATTAAGGCAATACAGCAGATTGCAATTTAGTGAGGTACAGATTATTGTAAGAGCACAACAATGTTGTGCCCCTACCTGTATACCTTATTTACCTGAAAAACGCTGTATATACAATTACCTTAATCATTAGACCTCTTGCATAAATGCTTAAATTGTTATGTTGAGTAGAGCGAAATATCTGGTAAGATTTTTCTCTCCACTGCATTCCTTACCCTGCGATAAGGGTGCGCGAACAGAATGAAATTCCTGATTTTTTGATTTTTGCAAGAGGTCTATTAACTGCTAGCGTTCAAGTTTGTATGTGGTGCTGTGCGAATGTCTCAGAGAAAAAGCGATGGCCCTGATTTATCCCATCAATTAAATTTCCTCTAAGCAAAAAGATTGGCGTTGCTGATTAAATGTATAAAGTTGGTGTAGAGATGCAAAATTTTGAGCGTAGGCATAGCCCGCCGTAGACATCGCTCGTCATCAAGGTAGTGATTTATTGATTGTTAACTCTTACCGAACAAAGATTTACGGCCATTGTATCACTACATATTTACCATTACAAAAATCTTTATTTTTATATCACTGAATGCTTGATATTTAAGTGGAAAACTTGGAGACTGTTTTTGTAATCAAAAGTACAAAAATATGAAAAAAATCAAGATTTTCAAGTTTTTACTGCCATTTGTGGCGATAGTTTTATTCATAATTGGGTTGGCACAGATCGTACCAGCCCAGTCATCTGTAAGTGTTCACCTAACCCTTGGCAACCCCAGCAACGCTGGAACTTCCAGCCTAAATAACTACTTGCTAGTAAAACCACAGTATGTAATTGGTTACAACTGCCCAATAGGTAGACCAAATTGGGTGTCTTGGCAGTTGAATAGTAGTTGGTTAGGTAGCACACCAAGGCAAGATACTTTTCGGGCTGATACAACACTTCCTTTTGGATGCTATCAAGTTCAATCTACCGATTTTAGCGAAAGTGGCTTTGATCGTGGTCACATGACACCCAGTGCTGACAGAACTAGTAGTGTTAGCAATAATTCTGCCACCTTTTTGATGAGCAACATGATTGCTCAAGCCCCAGATAACAATCAGGGGATTTGGGCAAACCTGGAGGATTATGCCAGAACTCTAGTAGGACAGGGTAAAGAACTCTACATCATATCTGGTGGATACGGGATGGGCGGTACCGGATCTAACGGAAGGTTCTATACAATAGCTAATGGACGGGTTGAAGTCCCTAATAGAACTTGGAAAATTATTGTTGTACTGAATACTCCAGATTCAGGCATTGCTGACGTGACAACCGACACGAGAATCATTGGTGTCAATATTCCTAACACTCAAGGGGTGCGAACAGCGAATTGGAGAAACTATCGAGTTAGCGTTGACTCATTAGAATCCCTAACTGGATACAATTTTCTCTCAGAAGTTCCAACATCTATTCAGTCTGTAATAGAAGCGCAAGTTGACAATTTATAAATTTGGATAATTTCAAAAACGAGAAAGCCTAGCCGCACAGATGGCTAGGCTTTTATTTAGAGAAATTTCTAAACTGCTTACTAGGTTTCAACCAGTTTTGTTACTACTCCAGCTAAGTCACCATCTTTAGTTTGTCCGATGATGTAAGCGTCAATATTTATTTGTCCAACCCGATAAACGCTGATGTCACTAAGATTATCTTTAAGCGTCTGGACAAGTGTTTGAAATTTTTTAACATCTTTTTTCTGTAATTCATTGTGCCACTCTTGCTCAAATGCACAATTACGGAAGAGATAGTCCAAGTCTACTACTTCTACTGGCAGGTCTTGAGAACCTGTTAGCCGTAATATCTTCTCCTGTGTTGCAGGTGCAGCACCTTTCCACTGAACAACCTCGAAAGGGTAATCCGACTCGCTCATCATTAACAAGCCACTACTAGCTTGCTTTAGTTTTTCGACAATCTCGCCGCTCATAGTCATCAGTTTCTAGCAACGCTCATACTGTATCATTCAGCTAGGAGCAAGGTGGGAAGCCGAAACAGATACTATTGTATTTCCAGTGGAAGAAAGTAACGCCAGAGCGATCGCAGCTTACTAGCAAATAATGTATAATTTACATACAATTGAAGTTGTGTCAAGCAAAATTCGTAAGTAAATTCATGTTTGCGATGCCTACGGTGGGCTGCGCCAACGCGCCGGATTTGATTTGGCTATATGACTACACTCGTGAAGCAGTTCCGCCCATTGGAGAAGTTGATGCAGCTTGGGTATATGAGTTATTAAAAGAGCAGAGATTACATTAAGTTAGGTTGATTTGCTTTCTTACCCATTGACGAAATGCTCTAAGCGTTGGACTTCTACCTAAAGTTCGGCTCTGTTCAACAAACCGGGGAATTACTTCAACAATGGGCAAGTTGGGAAAAGTAGAACTAATTTCAGACTCAATGTATTTGCCATCCTGAATAATATTAATTTGTAGCTTCCCATCTTCATATCGCCACAGTTCAGGAACTCCTAATGCTTCGTAGGCATCCAGTTGAGTTTTAGAAGTAACATCAACTTCAATTGCTAAGTCGGGTGGCGGGTCAACCTTTAGGTCTATTCGCTCTTTACCAATCATTTGAGCATGATTTTGAATGTAGAAAGAATCATCAGGCTCTACACCGAAAGCCATATCTTCACGTTTAAAGGTGGTTGAGCCAAATGTTTCACAGTCAATTTCTAACTCCTCCAGGAGAATTTTCACCAAATCCCCAATGATGACTTTGGCTTTCTCATGCTTCGGTAGCGGCATTCTCATCTCCAAAGTTCCCTGGCTGTAAGCCAATCGAGAGGCTCGATGGTCGCCAAGTTCTTCTAAAATTGCCTCAAATTCTTGCCAGCTAACATCGTGGAGTATTACTCTATGTCCCGGCGGAACACTTAATTGTCGTAATTGAAGTGTTACCATTACTCACCATTGAAATCTCATGTTGAAGCTTGCAAAAGCCGATATTAAATTATCGTAGAGCATAAAGTTCACACTAGTTATAGATTGGGTGGATTTAATACAGCTTTGCGTAAAATTTTAGCGTTTTTAAACGCAGAGGAACGCAAAGTAAGCGCAAAAGGATGCAAAGTATTACCAAATTTAATTTACTACGAATTAATAAAATGCTCTACTTAGGAAATTCAAAAAACGAGTTTTTAGATGCTGAGTGTCACTCTACTCGAATCAATCTACGAGCATTAGCTATTAGTACATAATAAATCTAGCCCAGGTAAAGAAAAAACACCAGTTGTGCTAAATATAGTGTCCCAAAATATTTCTAGGTTCAGTTTATCTCTTTGCAAGGCACAAAAGGCGTTAAAAAGCTGCATTGTTGTAATTAGACATTGATCAGACTTTTTTGCAGCTTGAATACAGTTAAGCGGGAAAGGCTCACCTCGATTCTCTAAAGGTTCATTACGGAATGCATTTACAATTAATATTCCTTTACTTTCCCAATCTTCATCAATAAGGGCATCGCGTACCCACTGATCAAGTTGACGCACCTCGCGTAGCTTTAATTGGTGTGTTAAGCCTTTAATTTCTAGCATTGCCATTGCTGTGAATGACGCGTTCGGCGGGTTTTCTGGCACTTCCTAGAGATGGTCATATTCCCAGTGGAAAGAACCGACGCCGAGGTGAGCGATGTCTACGGTGGGCAAAGTCTACGCAACTCTTAAATGTAGTTGCGCTAAGATGTACAACACGACACTACAACAGATTTATCATGAAAATCAAAGCCGTTATCTGGCAAGAAGACGATGTGTGGTGTGCTTCAGTACCAGCCTTACCAGGGTGTCACACATGGGGAGAAAGCTACGAACACTTGTTAGAAATGCTTAAAGATGCGATTCAGGGTTGGCTTGAAGTTGCTAGCCAGCAGGAAGAACTTGAACCTGATAAACAGTTGATTGAAATATCTTTATGAAATCTGTTTCTGGTAAAGCCTTATGTAAAATTCTTGAACGGTATGGCTGGAACCTGAAACGGATTACTGGCAGTCACCATATTTATGCCAACAAAGGTGTCATTCTCTCTATTCCTGTTCATGGCAATCGCGATTTACCCATTGGAACGCTGAAAGGACTGCTGAAGGATGCAGGTCTTACTGAAGAAAATATAGACTGACAACGATTTATTGGACTTTAGTTATTAGCCCGAAACTTAAAGTTCCGGGCTAGTGCTGATTTTAGATTAATCCAAAATCTAAAATCCAAAATCCAAAATTACTTGCCGTTGCCGTTACTACCATTACCATTGCTATGAATGACGCGTTCGGCAAGCTTTTCTGGTACTTCCTGGAGATGGTCATATTCCCAGTGGAAGGAACCAACGCCGAGAGTGAGCGATCGCAGCTCTACAATAAAGTTTTGCATCTCTGCTTGCGGCAAGTATGCACAGACATTATCCCAGCCTTGCCAATCGTTTTTCCCCTCATAGCCTAAAATTTGCCCCCGTCTACCACTCAACAGTTGCAGCACTTTGGAGGTAAATTCGCTAGGTGTGGTCACTTCTACCCGCAGAATTGGTTCTAACAGGGTAGGTTCGGCTTGGGGTATCCCCGTTTGCATTGCCAATCGGGCAGCTTGCTTAAAGGCTTGTTCGGAACTATCAACGTTGTGGTATGAACCATTAGTCAGAGTTACCGCCAAATCCACTATTGGGAAGCCCAAAGGCCCATGTGTCAGAAATTCCCGTACACCCATTTCTACCCCAGGAATGTACTGTTTGGGAACTACACCGCCGACAATAGTTTCATTAAAATTGAAACCTGTGCCGCGTGGTAAGGGCTTGATGTCGAGAAAAACATCACCAAACTGTCCGTGACCACCGCTTTGGTGCTTGTAGCGCCCATGAACTGAAGCCACTGTTTTGCGGATGGTTTCTTTGTAAGGCACTTGTGGTAAGTGGGTTGTCATTGGCAAGTTATATTTGCGGCGCAGTCTGTCTAAGGCGACTTGTAAATGAATCTCGCCTTGACCCCAAAGAATAACTTCGTGGGTGTCGCCGTGTTGTTCCCAAGCAAGTGAGCAGTCTTCTTCCAATAACTTGGTAATGGCACCGCTGAGTTTAACTTCATCGTTGCGCTTTTCTGGTGTAATGGCCAGAGCATACACTGGTTCCAACTGTACAGCTTTGGGTAATTTTATTGCCGACTGCTGTTCTATAGAGATTGTATCGCCTGTTTTGATTCCCTCTAAACGGCTCAATCCGACAATTTCACCAGCATTAACTTGGTTAACTAACTGCTGTTGTTGTCCCATGAGGCGGTAAATTCCACCAGTACGAATGCCATTAAGCACAATACCATCAGTTAATTTGCCCCGCCAAACACGCACCAGAGAGAGTTTGCCACCTTGGGGAGTGTAGTAAGTTTTTAATACCTGCGCTAGAGGTGTATCACCTTTTGAGTTTTTTAAGCGACGTTCTGCTGTGGTTTCTGGTTCGGGGGCTTCCCGTAACAAGGCTTCTAATAGAGGTCTAACACCATAATCTTGTTCTGCCACACCAAAGAAAACGGGCACTACTAAATCTGCCCCTAATTCCATTTTTAAATCTTTGAGGATTTCCTCTTGGGGTGGCTCAATGTCTTCTAAAAGTTCTTCGAGTAAGTGGTCGTCAAAATTTGCTAGGGCTTCGAGCATTTCTGCCCGTGCTATATGTTCTTCTTCTTTTAAGCTTTCGGGGAAGGGAATGGGGTCAGCTGGTGCGCCTGGATGATATTGATATGCCTGTTCACTCACCATATCAATAAAGCCGGTGAGTTGTTCCCCATTCATGATCGGATATTGATGCGCTACCAAAGGACGGCTAGATACTGCTTTCAGGGCGTGTAACGTTTCCAGAACATGAATGTTTGCCCGATCCATTTTGTTGACAAAGACGAGGTGAGGAATTTCCCAATCGTCTAGGAATTTAAATAGAGGAGCAAGGGTGAGGACTCGCTCGCGTATGGGTTCGCAAACTACAATTGCCGCATCCACTCCTATTAACGCATTGTACGTTTCTTGGGCAAACTCCACACTTCCGGGACAGTCAATAAAGGTGAAGCGAATACCGCTATACTCAGTGCTAGCGGCGCTTACTTCTACACTCATGTGGCGATCGCGCGACTCGGCAGCACTATCTCCTACTGTATTGCTGTCCTTAACGCTGCCTTTGCGAGAAATTGCCCCTGTGACAAATAACAAGCTTTCTAGTAAAGTGGTTTTTCCACTTAAATAAGGCCCGACAATTGCAACATTCCGCGAACCCGATTTTACTTTTTCGTTCATAAAGCCTCACTTGCGGTAAGTCTTTTATAACCGCATTATTCTGCTGTATATATCAGGGATAAAAAATGGTTCTCTGGAGTCAAAATTACCCCTTCTTTAATTTGTCATTATCCTTCTTTTAATCGAAAGTTAAAAAAATTGTAGTCTGTTGTAAGATTTAGCTTAAGAAAAGTTAAGCATCACAAAGTTTAATAGCGAATCTAAAATTTTTGTAAAGAACTTTATATGAAGTAAATTTAACTGAAAGTGTTGCGAATCAGAAAATCAATGAGATTATCATTTTTTAAATATCCCATAGCAGGGTTAGTAAGTTTGACTTTGTTAGTTGTTAGCATTCCTTTACCCTGTTTTTCTCTCTCTCCCTCTCTCCCCTCAAAGCTGGCACAATCTAATGCTAAAACTGCCATAGACTGGTTAAACCAAGGTTTACAGGCAATTCAGGCGGGAAGGGTACAAGATGCGATCGCCGCCTTTAAACAAGCAGCCCAATTAGATCCGACATTAGCACCAGCGCACTATAATTTAGGGTTAGCATTGCGACAAACGGGACAATTACAACCCTCTGCGGATGCCTTTTACCGGGCTACGCAAGCCGATCCTAAATTTGCTCCAGCTTTTGCTAATTTAGGTGGTGCGTTATTAGAAGGCAATAATTTACAGTTAGCTAACGATTATTTGCAACGCGCGTTGGAACTTGATCCCAAACTAGGATTTGCCCATTATAACTTGGGGTTGGTGCGAGAACAGCAACGAGATTGTGAGCGAGCGATCGGATCTTTTAAAAAGGCCATAGAATATAGCAAAAATGCACCAGAGCCTGCTTATCATATAGGGATGTGTTATCTCCAGGAAGGTAAACTCGATCAAGCCAAAGATGCCTTTAATCAGGCAGTAAAAATTAATCTTAAGTATCCAGAAGCTTACTATAATCTCGGTTCAATTTGGTTTCAGCAACGCAAATTACAAGAGGCATTAGAAGCTTTTAGAAAATCAGCCGAAGCTAACTCTAACTATCCTAATGCTTATTATGGTGCTGGGTTAGTTTTTATGCAGCTACAGCAATATGGAAATGCAGTACAAGTATTCCAATTTGCCAGAGATTTATATAATGCTCAGGGTAATCCCCAGTGGGCAAAAAATGCCGAGCAATTGTTGCAACAGGCACAAAATTTAAATTACCAGCCTCGCTGAGGCACAAAAGCTTAATATTGCATAACATAAAACTATTGGGTTGACTCGCTGGTGTTGTCTTAACTTATCCCGATTGGAATGAAATGTACATGCAAAAGCGCCTGAAGAGTCGATTTTTGTTTTCTGATCGCTGGCTTGATCGGCACTCAATTGTTCGCAACATGGAAGCCTTTCAAGACTTAATTGTGATTGTTTTGTGTTTGGGTTTGTTTGCCGTCATGCTGATGCAATTATGGGGGTTATTTCTCGCCATTATGCAGCAACTGGATTATAAACATGTGACTGCAAAAATTCTATTTGTGTTGATTTTAGTCGAGTTATTTCGACTGTTAATGGTCTACTTGCAAGAACATAGTATCTCTGTGGGGGTAGCAGTTGAGGTAACAATTGTATCTCTACTGCGAGAAGTAGTAGTTCAGGGAGCGCTGGAAATTTCTTGGATTAATACAGCTGCAATTTGTGGTTTGTTGTTTGTTTTGGGTGGGCTACTTGTGGTCTGTGCTAAAACACCACACATGGATTGTATGAGCGCTAACACTAAGTTGTGCCCGATTGTGTATAGAGGAGATAGGGAACGGCAAAATGAGTTGGAATTGCAGTATTCACGTCAATGTGATGAAAATCAACCTCTTGGATAAACTTCTATGAAATTAGGGAGTGAGGAGTGGGAGAGCAGAGGACAAAGAGTTGAAACCATATCGGTTTTTTTGACGGCTGTTAAGCCAAAAGTATTAGTACCTCACTTACCCTCATAAGGTACTTCCGACGTATTGAACTATACTCTTTTTGGGAGATGAATCGCTCTTGAAGGGTGAGTATAAAGTTAATTAGAAATTCTAAAAGAGGGTCAAGCAATGACTACAAATACAGGTAATGGACAGTCTCAAGAACCAATTAGCAACTTGGAGTACGATTTTGTCACCGTGTTGCACAACAAGGCTGAAGCCGTTAAAGCTTATGATATTTACATCAAAGATGCAGAGCAAGTAGGTTCTCAGCCTTGTGTAGAGTTGTTCCAAAAATTGCGCCAATCTGATATTGAACAGGCACAAGAGGTTCGCCGACATCTACAAGAAGTGCTGCAACACGGTAAGATGTAACCCAGGTGTTTAACTGCGATCGCTTTTGATTTAGTGAAACTAAACATCAAAGAGGCGATCGCACTTCTAAATTTAAATAAAATTAGTTTTATCGAAAATTTGGGTCTAAAACCCCGTCCTTTGAAGCAGAAACCTAAGTTGTGAGTCTTATGAATCACCGTGGCTTTAGCCCGGTGAGAATGTCAAAAAATTAATGTTTCGAGCTTTGCCTGTACTTCTTCTATTAAATCTTGTGAAACACTTTTAATAAATTTTATCTTTCTAGCTTTCCAATCAAGTGTTTTAATTTGGTCGGTTAACACAACTCCTTTTGTTTGCATTCCTTCAACAAGTGGAACTTCAAAATTAAGCCCTTTTGCCTTGCTAGTTATCAGTTATAGCAGTATTAGTGGCAATACGGCGGGGACATCTGGCGGTGGCATCTACAATAATGCCGACGACGGCGGCGACTATTCTGGCACTGTTATATATACCCAATCAGGTATCGTCACCGTAAGCAATAGCACTATTAATGGCAATCAGGCACACTTTGGCGGTGGCATCTACAATAATGGCACCCTAACGGTGGGCAACAGCACTATCAGACACAATAAAGCTTTCGGGATCGAACTCAGTTCTGGTGGAGAAGAGTCTGGCATTAGTGGCGGCATTTACAACTCTAGCTTTGGCACCGCCACAGTAGACTACAGCACCATCGCTTGTAACTTTGATACCTCACAAGAGGATTCAAATAAGGCTATCAAGCATGATGATGTAGCAGGTAAATTCATTACCAAACACCATCACAACCGGATTAGCAACGTCAGTGGCAGTACTTTTTCTTATAATTAACCAAGCGTTGCTAGTAGAGTGGGCGCTGGCTTTTTTGAGCGAAACTTTGATACAGATTTTTTCACGACTCTGGGATTAATATGGTGAACACGTTTGGATAACAATGTATCTATAATCTCTAGAATTAACCAATCGAAAAAAAGAGAAATTCTTCTGACTGTAACCTAAAAATACCATTAATCTCCTCACTTACCTGCGGAATGTAGGGTAAGAAGTCTAATAGAGAGATTAAAAAAAGCAGATGGAAGCAACCATCTGCTTTAATAATAGATTCGTTATTTCCTTTACTTGGATACCAACTGATTAACTGGAGCAACCCCAGCTAAATCTAAAATTGGCGCGATCGCATCTTCGCGCTTCACTGCCATCATATGCACACCTTGACACAATTGCCGTGCTATTTGCACTTGCTCGGCGGCAATTTTCATTCCTTCCTCAAAAGGGTCTTTGGCTTTTGCCAATCTATCAATAATATGTTGAGGAATATTTACACCCGGAACACACTTATTAATAAACTGGGCATTTTTTGCCGATTTCAACAGAAAAATTCCTGCCAAAATCGGTTTTTTATAACCAGTAGCAATGGTGTCCATAAACTTTTCTAGCAGCTCAAAATCGGTAATCAACTGACTTTGAAAAAACTGCGCTCCGGCTTCGATTTTGCGTTCAAATCGACTTTGCAAACCCGACCAACTTTTACATTGCGGATCTACTGCTGCACCAACAAATAAATCTAATGCTCCATCAGTCAGGGGTTTCTCATTACAATCAACGCCTTGATTCATCTTCCGAATTAGTTGCAGCAGTCGCACAGCTTCCATATCAAAAACTGCTTTGGCATCTACATGATCGCCTGCTTTAACTGGGTCGCCAGTCAAAGCTAAAATGTTATGTATGCCCAAAGCATGAGCGCCCATTAAATCAGCTTGTAAACCAATGCGGTTGCGATCGCGGCAAGCAACTTGACAAATCGGCTCTATGCCGTTTTGTGACAGAATCACCGATGCCATTAACGAAGACATCCGTAACACGGCACGGCTACCATCAGTAACATTGACAGCATGAACCCTCCCCTTAAGAGTCGCCGCCATTTGAATCATATGTGCCGGATCTCCCCCTTTCGGAGGTGCTACCTCAGCGGTAACTAGAAATTCACCTGCTTGTACAGCTCTGCGGAAGTCATTCAAGCCTGTGGGGCTATGGGTGTGATGCATAAAATTAAGGTTTTCAATTTCTTAAATGGTATAACAAATCACACCTAAAATGGAAAACTCATAGAGGGAGAGAGTAGCCTAAAGCAATTTTTACTTGTGACAGAGTTTGATTTGCGATCGCCCTAGCTTTTTCCCCTCCATCCCGTAACACAGACTCCAAATAGCCTTTGTCCGCCGTTATCGCCTGATATTTTTCTTGGATTGGTTTGAGGGACTCAATTATCGTGTCCGTCAACAATGGTTTGAATTGTCCCCAGCCCATATCTTGACACTCAACTGCTACATCTTCCTTTCTCTTCCCAGAAAGCAATGTATACAGCGTTAATAAGTTATTAGACTCTGGACGCGCTGGATCATCAAAAGTCAGCCCACGAATGGCATCAGTTTTACAACGCTTAATCTTGTATTGAATCTGTTCTGGTGAATCTAGCAAAGTGATCCGGCTTAAGTCGGAAGGATCGGACTTTGACATTTTGCGTGTACCGTCCGCCAAACTCATCACCCTTGCTCCTTCCTTGCGAATCAAAGGGTCTGGTAACTTCAGGACTGGCTGATTTGGTTTACCAAATTGGTGATTTAACCGAGCTGCAATATCTCGTGTTAATTCCAAGTGTTGCTTTTGGTCTTCACCCACTGGCACTTTATCCGCTTGGTAAAGCAAAATGTCAGCTGCCATCAGCACAGGGTAATCCAACAAGCCTGCACTGACATTTTCTCCCTGCTTGACGGCCTTTTCCTTGAACTGAATCATGTCTTGCAGCCAGTTTAGAGGTGTAATGCAGTTGAGCAACCAAGTGAGTTCACTGTGGGCCGAAACATGGGATTGTACAAAGATGGTGGAGTAATTTAAATCAAGACCACAAGCTAGATAGAGAGCAACCAGGGTGTAGGTATCAGCTGCCAACTGTGTTGGATCGTGTGGCACTGTAATCGCGTGCAAATCAGCTACAAAAAGGTAATTTTCGTATTCGCTCTGACCTTCTACCCAGTTGCGAATGGCTCCCAAGTAGTTGCCTAGATGGTAATTGCCGGTTGGTTGAACTCCAGAAAGAACACGTTGCTTGCCCATAAATTTCAACTTAGTTATCTCAAATCTGCGCTATGTCAAGTGGCGATGTCTGGCGACAAGTCGCTTTCTGCCTACACAAAACTCATTTAATTTTGACATTTTCCAAGTCAACTCGCCGTTACGGGATGAGAGATTTTAACTCAACTCGAATTACTCCTGACTGTGAAACTTAACGCCAACGCTAGACAAGGAGTTTTGCGTCACTCACGTAGGCAGATAAAAAGCTAATGCAATCGTATTGTCAGTCGATGCGATCGCATTGTCAGTCGATACATTAGCATTGTCAGCCGATACATTGGCATTGTTAGTGGATACAATGGCATTGTTAGTCGATACAATGCCATTGTAAGAGGTTGTGCTTACATAGCACGGCAATACAAATACTAAACCGCAAAACGCCGTAATTAAAGCTTTTTCTCCTCATCAGAGCAGCTTATAGCGGTTCGCGCATGGGTAAAGTACAGAAAAAATAATTAACCACAGATAAACAAGGTTTCAGCAATAGCGTTCGTGCAACGACTCCGTAGGAGTACCACGTTGCAAAAAAAATGGATAAAGTCGAGTTTAGAGAAATAGCAATAATCTGGAAATTATAAGTTAAATTTTTCACTCAGGAAAATTTGCTGATGAAAGCTTTACTACTCTGACCCATAAAAATACTCAATTATTTTTGGATTTACCAAGAGGCGATTGATCTGGCAGTTTTTCGCTCTACAAATTTGCCATTAGGTTTTATTACAACGGCGGTAATCCTGCCAACTGGCTAGAAAATCACCTTTGCAGATGCAAATCTCTGTCTAAAGACAGATAGAGGAAAAATGGAGGTAGTGGCATCTTAGCATCATCTCTGCAATAGAGCATCTAAAACACGGATTTATCAAAAGTAGAAAATATTCCAACCAAAATTTAATTAGAGGACTACAGCAATGAAAGTACTCTTGCTTTACCCCCGCTTTCCCAAAACCTTTTGGTCTTACGACGAATTCATGAAAATAGCGGGACTTAAAGCAGCTATTCCACCGCTAGGGATTTTGACTGTTGCCGCTATGCTACCAACAGACTGGGAAATTCGCTTTTATGACCGCAATGTTAACCAAGAAACGGATGCTGATTGGCAATGGTGCGACATCGTGATTCTTTCTGCCATGCTTGCACAAAAAGAAGACTTTCTCGCCCAAATTCAGAAAGCAGCGCGGCTGGGGAAAAAAGTGGCTGTGGGTGGCCCTTATCCAACCTCAGTACCAGAATCTGCCCAAAAAGCAGGAGCTAACTACTTGATTTTAGATGAAGGGGAGATTACAGTTCCCCAATTTCTAGAAGCGATCGCCAAAGGTGAACAACAAGGAACCTTTCGCGCCCTTGAAAAACCAGATGTAACCCAAAGCCCTATACCTCGCTTTGATTTACTCAAGCGAGATGATTATTTAATGATGGCGATCCAGTTTTCTCGCGGTTGTCCTTTTGAATGCGAATTCTGTGACATCATCAATCTATATGGTCGCAAACCACGTACCAAAGAACCCAGTCAAACCCTAGCAGAGCTCCAAACCCTCTATGATTTAGGCTGGCGCGGATCTCTGTTTGTAGTGGATGATAACTTCATTGGTAATAAGCGTAATGTTAAACGCCTCTTACAAGAATTAATTCCGTGGATGCAGGAACGCAATTATCCCTTCACCTTCCTGACTGAAGCTTCCGTCAATCTAGCAGAAGATACTGAGCTATTAGAACTAATGACTAAAGCTGGCTTCTACGCAGTCTTTTTGGGTATTGAAACACCAGATCAAGATAGCCTGCAAGTGACTCGCAAGTTTCAAAATACCCGCAATCCCCTCTTAGAAGCCTGTCGAACCATCAATCAAGCCGGATTGTTAATCTATGCAGGATTTATCATTGGTTTTGATGGAGAAAAAACTGGCGCTGGGGAGCGAATTCAAGCTTTTGTTGAAGAAACCGGCATTCCTCAACCGATGCTAGGTATACTGCAAGCCCTTCCCAATACTGCCCTCTGGCAAAGACTAAAACAAGAGGAGCGATTATTAGAAGGATTTGGAGTTTTGGATGTGGGGGATCAGAATTCCTTAATGAATTTTGTTCCTACCCGTCCGATGGCTGAAGTTGCTAAAGAATATTTAGAGGCAATTTGGAGAATGTACGAACCCAAAAACTATCTCCGACGTTGTTTTGAACAATGCCTCAAGATTACACCTAATCCCCAACTACAGCAGACGATGTATTTTTCTCCTGGCAAAGGACTGCGACTACTTGCATACTTGCTCTGGCGTCAAGGCTGGCAACGACAGGAAATTCGGGGTCAATTTTGGCAACAGCTTTGGGCTATTATCCGCACCAAGCCCCAATTCGTGAATATGTATTTGGGTTTATGTGCTGCTGGCGAGCATTTTTGGGAATACCGCCTTTTAGCCAGAGAGCGCATTACTGAGCAGTTAGGATTTGATCCGCTGGTCACGCCTACCCCTGTTGAAAAACCATTAGTCACAATTTAAGATTAGTTGATTGTTGAGCGATCGCTAATGTATTTTTATAAATAGCGATCGCATTAATCTTGTTTATAAAAACCAAACTCTTAAATTCGATTTAGCTCTTTGCCAAACCCACCTGTCCTCCAATTAGCCCCAGAAATCCTGTTCCAAAGTGCTGAATCTCCAAAAAACTTGCTTGCTCCGGTGAGGTTTTGTAAATTCGGAATGTCTTCATAATTCCCAAAGTAGCAGCACTTTCTAGAGGCCCAACAAAGCTAATATCGCGGTCAAGAAAATAAGTTTGATTAGCCCAATGAGCCATCTGATTTGCATTCAAAAAGTAGCAGCCTGCATGAGGGTTGAGGGCACGACGAAAGGTAATTGGTGCATTCATAATTGTACCCTTGAGTTCCTGTTGCTCCTGCACATTTTGAAAGGGAGCAGTTACTCGCAACGCCAAATCCCCATCAATGTAAGCTTTCTGAACCAAGCCGTAAGGCGAGACTTCATAACGATTTGGCTGGAGCAAGTTTAAGTCACCAGCTTGTTGGGTAAACCAGTTTAATTTTATAAAAAACCAAGGGTCATAGATAATTAAGTCATCTTCCAGAAAGCAGTAATAATCATACTGACCGAGACAACTTTGCAGAACAGCTTGGCACTCAAACCCCAAAAGTAGAGGTTCTGCATTGCTAGAATGATGCCTATATAAATGGGATGGGAGCGGAAGATGATTCAGGAGATGATCATCTTTAGTTGTACAAATAACAATATCTAGTTCGTGCGACTGCGGCTGATTAGCTGGAAAAGCTTGTCGTTGAGCAATGTTGATGATACTTTGAGATTTACCAAATAATTGGTGTAAGGCGATAAGGCTTTTAGTTAACGCCTGCAAGCGGGGTTGTGGGTCCTTGTGTTGGGAAGCATGACGACCCTCACTGGTAGGTTTGAAAAAATGGGCAATCGTAAAAATAATTCGCATTTTAAATATCGCTTTTATATTTCCTTGTCATTTGTCTTTTGTTGGTTGTAACTAATGACCAATGACTAATGACTAATGACTAATGTCATCTAATTCCTGCCAAATCCTTTAGAATTTGGACGCTTTTTCAAACTATTAGAACTTTTACCAGCGAACATCCATTGCAAATGCTGTGGTAACAGTTTCGCTAAATCATAACGCTTGATAATTGTCTCTCGCGCATTCGCACGAATCGTTTTCATCTCCTGAGGATAATTCAGCGCCTCTTCAACCCTATTAGCAATATTCTGGGGAGAAAAGAAATCTACCAACAGTCCATTCACCCCATCCTGGACGACCTCCAATACTGGCGGAGTTTTAGAAGCTACTAGTAAACATCCTGCTGCCATTACTTCTAACATTGACCAGGATAAAACAAAAGGACGGGTTAAATAAATATGAGCAGAAGAAGCTTGCAAAACCTGAAGGTACTCATTGTAAGGAAGCCTATCTGTAAAGTGCAGCCTCGATAAATCCAAAGATAATTTTTCCAGCATTAATTGTTTATAAGTCTGACCATCAGGAAGGTTTTTACCATAAGCCACCCGATCTTCGCCCACAACTACCACATGACACTTAGGTCGTCGCTGCTGAATTAGCGCCACTGCTTCCATAAACTGCGGAAAACCTCTATAAGGTTCCATCCCCCGTCCCACATAAGTTACCAACTCTTCCACATGGGAAAGATCAAGATTTATTCTTGGTAAAACTAACTTTGCGTCTGGTTTGGGAGCAAAAAATTTGGTATCAACACCATCATGAATTACAGTAAGCTTGCTATGATACTCTTTAGGAAACTGCTGCCGCTGCCAATTCGTCGGAGAAAGACCGCGATCGCAACTATATAAATCAGTCAAAATCGGCGTATTTTTCACGCGGATGCGGCATTCATCATCAACAGTTAGTGGGTCATTGGGATCAAAATCTGCATCCGAACCGTGAGCATGGTAAAACCACTCAAAATAACACAATAATTCTGCTTTCGGGAAAACATCTTTCATAAATAAAGTTGGCCCCCAACCAGAATGACCATAAACTATATCTGGAATGAAACCCTCGGCTTTTAATTTTTCTGCTACGCGATAGACAGCCTGGGCGGTGAGAACAGCATTTTCCAGACTGCGAACATAGTGGTGGGTTTGAGGAGCAGCTTCACGAGAAGGAGTGTAAATAGCTTTATAAACGCCAGGTATTTCCCCTTCACGACGATTTGTCCCAAAGACAACTTGATAATTAGCATCTTTACCTAAAACTATCGCTAGGTTGCGAAATTGCGAGGGAAAATTAGGATGTAAAAATAAAATTTTCATTAGAATAATCTTGATTAATTTATTGCCAGATAAAATAAATTAAGATAAGCTGTTTAAGATTATAAGATTATTTATACCAATTTTTAGCAAGTAAATTTAGGTAAATGGTTGCCCAAAAATGCAAAAATAATCGCAAATTTGTGTTATGAGAATCAAATTTCTTAGCATTGATTTAGGCTGGAAATCGCAATCAAGTGGACTATCCTGCTTAGAATGGATAGATGGACAACTGCAACTACTTGATTTAGATGGCAAAGAAGCCATTGCAGACATCCTCACCTTGATCGCTCAGAGCATACAATAGGCTTGTCCGGAAATTTATAACCATGTATGTGTAAGAGGATGTTTTAAATCCGGGATGCTACCCAGCTAATAAAAACCTACCTTTCACCGATCGCACCATCAACTTTGGCTTAAATTAGAATCACGCGGTTTTGCATACGCACCCATCATTTAACCACAAAAACTCAGCAGATATCAAATAGAAGTCTTTTTCCACCCAGCAATCTTCATCTATTCAACTTAGAACGCATTCTCAAATACAAAAAAGAACACCTCAATGAGCGCCGCCTAAAACTAATCAAACTCCAAAATTATCTTCTCAATATCCTCCCCTCCTTTCCTCCTCTGCGTTCTCTGCGCCTCTGCGGTTCGTTTCTTGTTGAAATCACCACCACAGGCGCAGCCCAAAAAGCAACCGAAGATAAACTAGATAGCTTAATTTGCGCTGATGTAGGAATCAATTAAAAGGTAATTTTACAACGAATTTATATCAATATTTATAAAATGAATTAGGATCAATTTATGATGATTCTTTAGGATATGTAATTGATAAAACCGAGGGTAAACTAGATAACTTACGTCAATATTGTACCTGACTTTTCACGGGATGTGGAAAGTCAGAAAGTATCACAGACGACAAAACTTTTCTCAATCACCGCACCTAATCAAACTTTTTAAGTTACTCAACATTGATAAGATTGATTCAAAGATTTGTGGAATCTGCTCTTCCTAAACAGACTGGACTTGCATAAATTACTATCAACAACTTTCGACTCAGATCATGAACCGCTTTACCTCTATTTTTCTTGTCGGCTTGATAGCATCTGCTTCAGCTTTAGGTATTTCTTCAAAAGCTAATGCTAAGACACTAGTGTCTTATGTTGCTGAGTTAGATAGCTACAGCGCTCATCGCAACGATGATAGTAACTACGAACTTCAGAGTCGTCATTACAGAGATGATGATTATGACCGCGAGAATAACCTTCGCAACATTCGTGACAATAACTATCGCAACATTCGTGACCATAACTATCGCTATGAACGCGATAATAACCGTCGCTATGAGCGCGATAATAACCGCCGTTATGAGCGCGATAATAACCGCCGCTATGACCGCGATAATAACCTTCGCAACATTCGTGACAATAACTATCGCTATGAGCGTGACAATAACCGCCGCTATGAGCGTGACAATAACCGCCGCTATGAGCGCGAGCGCGATTGGGGTCGTGGTTAATCCTTCGCCTTCATTTATTAAGCTTGATTCCAGGTGAACTGAGCATTGATTCTACTTGGCGGTAGGACAGACACAATCTCTTTATCCACTCATTCCAAAACCTGACTTTTCACTCGTATCTGGAAAACCTGGCTTCCATTCCTTAGTAAGAAACCTTGCTCAGGGATTAGGTTTAGCGTTAGCTTTTCTACATGATATGAAAAGTCAGAATATTCTACTTGTATAGCAAAAGCCTTGGTGGTTAGGACATTAACATATGATAAAACTTAGATACAAAAAGGCTTTTCACCCAGTCCCCAGTCCCTTGCTATACCTTAGAACAGCTACTAAATATTAATTATTTACCTAAAAACTTGTAACATAAAAGGCGTTGCTAAACTTAAATCAGCAACGCCTGCTCTTGAGTATTCAATAACTACTCAGCACTCTTATTCTGCCCAAGCAATTAACCTTGGTTCATAGGGATTAGCCAGGTATTGATTTTTCGGCAATACACGCAACGACAAGCCTTGCAAACCAGAAGCGGTATAGGTGATATTACCCGTGTAAAGACTTAATTGCTGTGCATCCTCGCCTTGGTAATCCATCACTACTGGCACAGCGTTGACAATCTCACCATTGGCATCAATTGCACCTTGATATAGCTCCACCTGCACATCATCATTCGTCAAAGTTGTCAAGTCAACCTTGACTTTGACAGCAACGGTTTGATTAACCTCAATGTCCGTAGCTGCTGATACGTCAATATCTTTGATTTTAATGTTGAACCAGTGTTCCCTCAGTTTTTCTTTCCAAGCAGCTAGTTCTTTAGCTGGGGCATAGTTATCAACAGTCAGGGTATGATAGCGATCGCTGGCTGGGAAATAAGCTCTTTGTGCATATTCTCCTACCATCCGCGCTGTATTAAAGAACGGACAATTCAACCGAATTGCATCCTTCATTTTGGCAACCCACAGACGAGGCAAGCCATCAGTATCCCGCTGCTCATAAAATAGCGGTACAACTTCCTTTTCTAACAACTCGTAAAGAGCATTCGCCTCTACTTCATCCTGGTAGCTAGGATCGTCGTAATTCTCTCCATGTCCAATTGCCCAGCCCGTGCGGACGTAATCAGCTTCATCCCACCAGCCATCTAGTACACTTAAATTCGGCAATCCATTCATTGCCGCTTTCATGCCACTGGTACCAGAGGCTTCCCGTGGACGACGTGGTGTATTTAACCAGATATCGCAACCCGCAACCATCAACCGGGATATGTGAATGTCGTAATTGGGAACAAACACTACTTGTTTTTCTAAATGTTGTTCGCGGATAAAGTGATTGATCTCGCGGATCAGTTCTTTACCTGGAATATCCTTAGGATGTGCCTTACCAGCAATCACGAATTGCACTTTCCGGTCTTTGTTGCCTAGCAAAAGCCGCTTAATGCGTTCCAAATCACGCATCCAGAGGGTGGCGCGTTTGTATGTGGCAAAGCGACGGGCAAAGCCAATAGTGAAAGCGTAAGGATCTAAAACTTCTTGGGCTTGGGTAATTTCGGAGGCGGAAGCACCGCGATCGCGCAAATGCTTGACCAAATGCTCCCGCACAAACAAAATCATATCTAAGCGGCAGCGTTCGTGATTGCGCCACAACTCCTCATCGGGTATGGCGTCCATCCGCTCCCACAATGGGCTATCTGGTGGTGCTGATGACCAATTTGGCCCCAGGTAGCGATCGTACAACTCTTGAGTTGATTTCGCAACACAACTCCGAGCATGGACACCGTTAGTAATTGCGGCGATCGGCACTTCCTCTACGGGCACATTCTTCCACAAGCCCTGAAACATTTGCCGCGATACTACACCATGTAGTTGTGCTACACCGTTAGAAAATGTTGCCATCTTCAGCGCCAGCACCGCCATACTGAAAGGCCCGGATAAATCGCCTGTATTCTCGCGCCCCAGTCCTAAAAATTGCTCTTTGGGCAACTCAAATATCTCTGCATAGTACCCCAGGTAGTACAACATTTTCTCGGGAGCGAACAAGTCAATTCCGGCTGGTACTGGCGTGTGAGTCGTAAAGATATTACTGGAAGCCACCACCTGTTTAGCTTGAGCATAATTCAGTCCCTCTTCCTGAATCAGCAAGCGGATGCGTTCTAGGGCGGAGAAGGCGGCGTGACCTTCATTCATGTGGTAGGCGGTGACTTTCAGCCCCAAAGCTTTGAGCATTTGCACACCACCGATCCCCAGCATGATTTCCTGGTGGATACGCATATCGATGTCGCCACCGTACAGCTGATCTGTGATGTCGTGGTCGTAAACATTGTTGGGTTCAATGTTGGTGTCCATCAAATATAGGGGCACCGTTCCTACCTGTACGCGCCAAACTCTTGCATACACCTTGCGTCCTGGATAATCTACCGCAATCCGCAGTTCTGAACCATCGGCATTGCGCTCTAGATGCAAGGGCATATTGTAGAAATCATTGTTCACATAGCGTTCCTGCTGCCAGCCATCGGCATTGAGATACTGGGCAAAGTAGCCTTGCTGATACAGTAAACCTACACCTACAAGCGGTAGCCCCAGGTCACTGGCAGATTTGAGGTGATCCCCTGCCAGAACGCCCAAGCCCCCAGAATAGACGGGCAAACAATCTACAAGTCCAAATTCCGCCGAAAAATAGGCGTAGCATTCTTTTGGTTTTTGCTCCCGTTGTTTCTGATACCAGGTGCGCTCTTGCAAATAATCTTCTAACTGACGGTCAGCTCGATCCATTTGCGCTAGAAAGCCTTCATCTTCGACAACTTCCAGAAGCCGCGATTGAGGGATAGTACCCAACATTAACACTGGATTATGATGGCTAGACTCCCATAAGTCGGAGTCTAAGCGACGAAATAAATCTTTAGTTTCAACGTTCCAATCCCAGTGCAAGTTCTGCGCCAGCCGCCGCAGTGGTTCGAGTCGCGGCGGTAGTGAAGGGGATACGTTAAATGTGCGAATTGGCTGCATAGGTTGGCAAAACTCCAAGTTTAGCTATGGTTATTGTTTACTCTCTTTACCAATGTTGCCAATTCTTTATACTCTAGTTTGTGAAAGAGCGATGACTTTGTTAAGCATTGAGAATTATTTTTAACCTCATTGCTAAAGTTTACACCAAGGTGTTTCTAATTCTATGCTTTACTCTCAGCCATGTACTTGGTATATTAAGATTTAATCATTTACTGGCATCTATCAGTTAAAAAAATCTAGTTTTGAATAAATAATTTATATTTATTTTAGTATTGATTCCGGGGATCAATTCTAGCATCTTGGCTGAGAGTGAAAATTCCTCATAGCTGTTTGCAGGGAAGTTAAATTTTTAATTTTTTTTTAATAAAATGGCGCTGGCAAAGAAGCAATGTTAAGAAGGCAGGGGGCAGAAGGCAGAAGGTAAACCCCATAAATAATCGCATGAAAACCGTACTAAGCAGTTAACTAGGAAAAGCGATGCCTGTGGTGGTCACTGAGCTTTGCCGTACCACTTTTCTACAGGACGCCCCGCGTAGCTTGCTTCCACGTTCGCGGAGCGTTCCGTAGGAAAGTGGTACGGCAAAGCAAGCTAGCAAGAGCGTCTTGTAGAGAAATGCGGGCTACGCCTACGTTAACTACTTGGTATTAAATATTGATACTAAATCAGGTGAATAACTTACGAATGTGTGATTTTATGCATTTAATGAAGGCTGATCTTTAGTATTTTTTGTCATCGTCAAAGCTACAGCTGCTGCATAAGCAATCTCCGCTGCCATTTGATAAGCAAGTTTAATACTTGATGAAGCGTCTTTGGCTTTAGGAGAGAGGGAAGCTTTTTTTCGGCGCGACTGTTGTTTGACATCACCTGCCATAATGGCTCGTTGTAAGATTATCCAGGCATCTAGGTCTTCTGAGTCATAATTACTTTGAAGTTGCGATCGCAGTTTATTTTCGGCTACAACACTCAAATAGCCGGTAGTTAGAGCTTCTTCGACAATTTCTTTAATTAAAGCCATAATTTGAACCAAGTATGTGAGTTAAAACCAATACCTCAATTTGGGCAGTTGATGTTGTTTTGTGGACTTCTCCTGGAAACTGAGCTACGTTTTAGCTTTCTTTCAATAAAATTTATAATGAGTAGTGCCAAGCACGCATCACCCGCTTGGCTCACCCGAATGGGTGATTTACAAATTTTTAGATATAAGTAATGGGGAAGAGGAATATTTTTAGCTTTTTTTAGGAAGAGGTGTCATAAGTATAGTAGATATTATTCTGACTTTAACGCAAAATCATAAAATTACTTGGACAAGCGACAGTAGAAATATGAGCATAAATGCCAATTAACTGTTTACAGCATTTTTTCTTGGCTCGTCCTAAATAGATTTTATCTAAGTGTATAAAATTAATATATAGTAGCGATAGTACCCGTAAAAAAATTAACTTCTTTCCACCATTCTCATCAACAAGCAACCTGAAAATAAACTTATTTAATAAGAGTGTTCCACTAAAAATAAAATGTGTTATCGTTAAAAACAATTGTTATTAAAAGCCATTCATGTAATTCCAAACGTGAATTGGTTAGTCTGTAAATCATCCGTGTGCAACATGATTGGAGCAGCATACTCTAGAAATTCGTTGCAAGAAAGCCGTCATAGCAGTCGGGGAAGCGCTTACTTGTTTGCACCGATGGTTAATTTCAATGTGATGGCTGATGTGGGAGATAATCCACCTTAATTGGGTTTTATTTGGGCAAAAATACCCAGAAAAATCCAACAATAATTACATTGTAATGCTAGGCAGAAATTTTATCTAAATCTTTAAAATAGTCTAGTCAAATGTATTTTTTGTTGCAAGATAGCTTGTGTAACTGAGTTGTTTCAAAAGACTGAAACCGCTTAATAGGAAGTAGCCTCAAAGCAAACAATATCCCTAGTTGCGTAACAAGCTTTGCAAATTTGCCGGATAACCAAAACAGTAGCTTATCTAAACCAGCAAATTTTTCCATCAGACAATTTAATAGTCTGAGGTTAGACCCTGCAATGCACTAAAATTGTTTTGTTAATTTAGCTGGTGAAAAAGAAGCAAAATTGTTACGTACCTTGACTGGTACGAAAGCTTCTAGCGATTTAACACAATTGTGCATATCAATTGAGTGATTCTATCAAACTTAAGTTAAAGAATTGCTCATATAGTTAAAGCCAAACTTTGGTTTTTCAAATATTGGAAACCCATCTAAAAGTCTGGGGATATTTCGGTTATCCTATCAAAAACTTATGTATTTTATAATACATGAATCTGGGGATAAGTAGAAGATTAGGATACAGCCAAAACAACTTTCAACACTGTCAACAAAAATTGATTGAAGAGATATGTAGCCATGCATAACGAGCAAGATTTTTCAAAATTGCAGCGCGTGCAAGAACTTTTAGTAACTACGGTGTTAGGAGATATTCCGACACTGATTCTAGGCCCGAAGTTGCGTAATTTGGGATATCGTAGTATTTTTGCCCAGATAGGCAGCCCAGTATATATTCAAAATGGTGTTGAATTTAATGGTACTTCTTGTATTGAGATAGGCAGTGGAGTTTATATTTTCAAGGGTGTGCGGATGAATGCTAGAGGACACAAAAATAATAGAATTCATCTAAAGAATAGAGTCGCTATTGAGCGTAACGTTGATATAGGGTCTTTAGAAAATACGTGTATATATATTGATGAAGACACCTTCATTGGTTCCAACGTGTCTATTGAAGGCCCAGGAGACATAAAAATTGGTAAACACTGCTTGATTGCCGCCCACTCAGGGATATATGCTAATAATCATAATTTTGCCGATCTGATGGAGCCGATTAAATACCAAGGTGTTACTCGCAAAGGAATTGTGATTGAGGATGACTGTTGGCTAGGGCATGGAGTAACAGTATTAGATGGCGTTACTATCGGCAAAGGCAGTGTTATTGGTGCAGGAGCAGTTGTTAATAAAGATATTCCTCCTTTCTCTGTTGCTGTAGGCATACCTGCACGAGTAATCAAAAATCGAATTGGCAAAGACTTAAGCATTACTTCAAACTGAAAAATAGGGTCTTGGGCATTGGGCATTGGGAATATTAACTATTCCTTGTAAGCATAACCTGTTACCTTTTTTGGGAAACCTTTGCCGTTAGTCAACGTCATAAGAGTAAACAGTCTGTGAGTTATTTTTTAAGGGCATCTAAAAGTCAGACAACTGACATTTTGCACCATTCTCAATAACTGTAGGGTAGGCACTGCTAGCATTGGTGTCAACTTAAGCCTAAACCCTTTTAAAACCTCCTTTCCAGCCTCAGGCTGGAAATGCTCCTCATTGGGCTGCTGCCGCAAGTCTCGAGGCGGAGCCTCCAATTAGGCGTTCCCAGTCAGAGACTCTTAACGAGACAATCTCTAAAAGCTTGTTCTAAACTGGCTTTTACCTTAAGTTGACACTAATGCACTTCTAGTCCTTAATCTCCAATTCCCCATTACCCCTAATCTCCACTCCCTCCGGGAGCGGGGGTCCCGAGTTTCCCTGTCCCCAGAGTCTTCTCAAAAAGGGACGAGATTTGGGTAATATAAAGAAGCTATCTTTTCTGCATGGCAGATTCTGAAAGAAAAGCTGTCTTTGTCTTACCCGTTGGAGATATTTCTATGCTGACTTTAAAAATCGCTGTTTATATTGTTGTTGCCTTCTTCGTAACTATCTTCATCTTCGGATTTTTGTCGAACGATCCAGCCCGTAACCCCGGTCGTCGGGACTTAGAGTAAAAGGGCGATAAATCATTCGCGACTCCGGAAGGCGGAAGATACTAAACGCCACGGAAACTTACTAAGCGAAAGATTAGTAAGTTTCTTCCTCCAAGTGGCTTGCTGCAGGTAGCAGAAGGCAACAGTCGGAAGGCAAAATGTGTATTTATCCTTCCCTCCGTCATTTGGCTGTTTGTTAGCCTGATTTTGCTCAAATATGCTTCATCCAGTTCTGCCGCCTGATCCGCTTCCTATCGTCGAATCTTTACAACCTGTAAATCCCGCCTCATCTGCTAGTTATACAAAGTTTCTTTCAGGTATAGAGACTCGAATACAGGAAAAGACAGACAAATCCAAGCAGCCCAAGGATTTGGCTCAGTTAGCAATTGCGGTTGATACCAAGAGTGATCCATTATTGCCAACTTTGATCAGATCAACTCAGGATGACTTGGTAGTTGCCCAAACTTCCTCTGTACCTCATTTACCAGAAACCTTTCCACCAGAAATTTCCCCGATCACTGACTCTGGAAGTGCTGCACTTTTGGGACAACCGCTGGTCATTGGTTATCCCACGCAGGAGGTTAAAACCTCTAATCGTCAAGAGAAAGAAGACACAAAGACAAGTCCGAGCATAGGCATCCGGCGCTCGGAACTTGTCCTGAGGTCGGCGCTGCACAAACGGGAAACGCAAAGAGAAAGCACTGCGTTGCCAACAAAACTTGGAGCGGAGCACAAAGTCGAGCCAGCACGAATAAAGGCTTTCCCATCGCTCTTGTCTGGCGTCAGAGCGCAGGCTTCGGACGCTTACGGACTCGTTGGCGCAGCCCAAGCTAGAGAAGAGGCTACGCTATCCAATCTGAACTTTGTAACAGAGGCTTCCGACCTAGACGCAAAGTGTGAACCTTCTCAAAAACTCGGTGAGCGATGTCTGACGACAAGCCGCTTTGCGTCTACGCCAGATCCAAACTCTAATGGTGAAGAAAAACAAACCTTTTTGGACTCTGGTAGCTTTAAGTATAGAGTTTCCCCAAGTCCCCTTGTCGCCCAATCTTCGCATCCTCTTCAAATTGCCCCAAGTCTCACAAACAGCCACAAGTTAGTCGAGTCCAGGGCGGAAATTTTAGCTGAGAAGTTAACCCAACAAAAACAGCAAAGTGATATTACTGCACAACAGTCTTCAGGAAGAGACAATATCTCTGTATCTGCTGCTGATTTGGCACTGAGTTCTCAATCAGTAAAAAATTTTATAAAATTCAAGTCTCGTAGCCCGACAAACCAACTCTCAACACCCCTCACTGTAGAATTCGATTCCCAAGTCCAACAACAAACTCAAGCACCAACATCTACACCAGAGGAAAATACTACTAATCAGCCACAAGGTCAACCATCTGGTACAACTGCGCCAGCTAGCACGCCGCCAGCCAGACCGAAAATTGTAGAAGTCACTTCAGATCGGCAAGAATATGACGAGCAACGGCGAATTATTACAGCTGTTGGCAATGTAGTTGTGCGATTTGATGGGGCAGTGGTGGATGCCGATCGCCTGCAAGTCAATTTGGACAACTTGATTGCTGCGGGGGAAGGCAACGTAACTTTAACACGGGGCGATCAGGTATTGCGCGGACAACGCTTTACCTATAACTTTGTTCAAGATAGTGGGGAACTGGAAAATGGTAGAGGAGAAATTTACGTACCCTCAGCCCAAACAGATTTTGCTTTCTTACCCACGGATGTAAGTGCTGGTGGAGTCCTAAAACGTCCGCCGAGCGATCGCATTCTAGCCAATCAGCCTGTTTCCGGTGTGAGCAGCCCTGGAGGAATTGACGTGACAATTGGTGGTCAGACAGGCGCTACCAACATCCCGCCGCCGAAAACAGGGGGTGTAGTCAAGCGGCTCAGGTTTGAAGCTGAACACATTGACTTTTATCCGCAAGGCTGGCAAGCAAGCGATGTTCGGATCACCAATGATCCTTTTTCGCCCCCAGAACTAGAATTACGCGCAGATAAAGTAACTCTGACGCGAGAATCACCCTTGGTAGACCGGATCAGGACACAGCGACAGCGTTTGGTATTTGATCAAAGGCTCTCCTTACCAATTCCGGTGAATGAGCGAACTATTGACCGCCGGGAGCGAGACGTTACACCTGCGATAGTCTCCCCTGGCTATGATGGAAAAGATCGAGGTGGTTTGTATATTGAGCATGGCTTTCCAGTAATCACTACAGATCAGACTCGTTGGACGATCACGCCCCAGTTATTAATACAGAGAGCTGTGCAAGAAGGCACGGGTGACTTAGGGGCACTGTTTGCTGTAAAGACAAAGATAAATTCTGTTTTGAGTCCACGAACAGTAGTTCAGGGGACTGGGGAGTTAACTAGTTTTAACTTGAACAAGGTGGAAGACAATTTGCGGGCAAGGTTGGCATTGCGCCAGACATTAGGCGATTCCCTTCCCCACACATTAAATCTGGAGTATAGCTACCGCGAGCGTTTTTACAACGGTACCCTTGGCTTTCAAACCGTCCAGAGCAGTATTGGCGGTATTGTTACCTCTCCTGTAATTCCTTTAGGCAAGAGTGGCATCAACCTCACCTATCAGGCAAGCGCTCGATATATCAATGCCAACACTGATCGCCAAGACTTATTAGAACCGCAGCGGGAAAACGATCGCATCTCACTAGGTCGTTTACAAGCCAGCGCTACTCTCAGTCGTGGGCTGTTACTGTGGCAGGGAAAACCATTACCACCTACTGCCACTGAGGGATTACGATACACGGCTAACCCTGTAGTTCCTTACTTGCAAGCGATCGCTAGTGTCACAGGCACTACCAGTCATTACACCAATGGTGATAACCAAAGCACCTTAATTGGTACAATTGGTTTACAAGGACAAATTGGTCATTTTTCTCGACCTTTTTTAGACTATACCGCCTTTAATATTAGTTACTCTCAAGGCTTAAACAATGGATTATCACCCTTTTTGTTTGATCGCTTTGTTGATAACAAAGTCTTGAGCGCTGGGATATCACAGCAAATCTACGGCCCTTTTCGCTTAGGCTTTCAAACATCTGTTAACTTAGATACTGGTAGAGAAGCTAGCACCGACTACATTTTGGAATATAGCCGTCGCACCTATGGCATCACCTTACGTTACAATCCAGTGCTGGAGTTAGGTGGCTTCACCATCCGAATTAGTGATTTTAACTGGGGTGGCGGCACTGATCCATTTTCGGAAATTCAGCCAGTAGTGGGTGGCGTGCAACAGGATTATTAGTCAAATAGTTATCAGCTGTCCTACCTAATACTTGATTTTCTAACCCTAATGGATACTTTCTATTTACAGATTTTCTCTCTTTTGCCCAGTCTAAGGACTTGGAACGACTTGAGAGGCGATCGCACAATTGGTTAATCCACCACCAGGTATTCTCAGCTTGGCATAGTCGCCGCTTAGTTGAACACGTGACGGTGGTTGGTGTAGGGTTGCACAGCATCTCTGAACTGCGGCTTGGTACTCTCGCCATTGCTTGCGGATTGCAATACTTGCAGCATCGTTACCTAAGTCTGAAAATCTTAGCCCCGCTCGAATCAGCCAAGATTCCACGTCAGTTGTTTCACCAAGTATTTCTGGAATGGGATTAATCTTTTCCATGAGTAATATCTTATACGTATATTTCCGATTGCTCATTTCACTTTAAAAGAAACTATCAATAATAACCAATATAATTTTTTCTCAAAATCATAAATAAAAATGATTAAAAAGATTGGTCAAACCTGAGTATTTATACTCAGGTTTGACCGATAAATTACTATTACGGCTGGCAAACATCATTGTTTGAGTTTCTGAATCAGCCGTTTTTTAGCTTGTAATCACTAGAAGCGATAGCCTAATCCAGCTTGAAAGCTGATAGCATCAGCATCACTATTTCTGTAGGCGTCAATGCCCCATTTAGTATCGCCATAGGCAATGACATTGTTCCTAACTTCTGATTCTACACCAAGGGTGACTACAGGTGCATTCTGATTGCCCAATGGGGTTTTTTGACCTTCGTCAGTTACAAAAGAATAACCACCACCGAAGTAAACGTTAGTATTTTTGGCGATGGGCGCATCGTAAGTTACTAGGGGCATAATTGCGGCAGCATCACCACCATACAGCACAGAACCCCGCAGTGAAAGAGGTGTTTTGGAAACAGCGTATCGGCCTTGGATATTGCCACCAAGTTGTGCTTCATCGTTTCCTTGTCCGCCACTGGTTGCACCAACTGCAACACCAGCACCGATGTAGTTACCGTTCGTACCCGCTGTTTGAGCAGATGCAATGCCGGCTGAGAGGACAATGGAAGCAACAGCAAGGAAAGAGGTAGCTAATTTTGTAAGTTTCATAGAATTCTTCTCACTAGAGTTAAGTAAAATCAATATTCTCTAGTACTAGAATCTCTTTTTTTACAAAATGTAACCTCACACATTTGGTTCACCCAAGTGGCTGAATTATTGTTCACCCACTTGGGTGTACCAACTGAAAAATTCAAAATTCTTTAAATCCAGGACTTACGCATAAATTATAAAAAAACGTAGACGCAAAGCGGTGAAGCAGCGCGGTCTTCCCCCAAAGGGAGAGGCTAGCGCCTGCTGTAGGATGCCCGTAGGGCTGTAGGGGGTTTCCCCCATGAGCGACTGCACCAAGCCGGAGGGCTTGCCGCAGCGAAAAGTGTATCGCGTCGTTTCCCGCCGTTAGCGCAGCCCGCCGTAGGCATCTGTTAGCGTAGCGTTAGCGACGCAGGAGCGTCACTTTTCAAGATAGGCTACCGCAAACAACGCAAAGGACACATAGACGCAGTAGCGGCTACTCTGCGAGAACGCTAAGAGCGAACCCGCAGGGTAGGAATAAGACTTTCAGAGGATTATTGCGTAAGTCCTAAAATCGAGTAGTGGGTGCGTTCCTGTTAGAGTTCCACTGCAATAGACATCTCCAGAAATTAAATATGCGTTATCCAAAGAGACGGTTTTTGTGCCTACATTTTTATTCTTTAGCATCAGCTGACTGGGGGGTTAAGACGAAGATGGGCAAACAAACCTTTGAACACATTTATTGACGTTATTTATTCAAAAAGCGTTGACGTAGACGAGATATAAAAATATTCACCTCTGGTATTTTCATCCATGAAGCGATCACAGCAAACACCGCAATCCCCACAAAGCCAGATACACACAACTGCAACACCAGAATCAGTAAACCTTCTTTACCTAAGAATTGCTGAGAAGCAACCAATGTCCCATAGCTTGCTATCCCAGATACCACACTACCAGCAATCAAACCCAGAATCGGCAAACTCCACTCACGCCAAGGTAAACCATTGAGTTTGCGATCGAGCAACCATAACAGCATTAACACTGAGCTGCAATTTACACCCACTGTTGCCAATACCAAACCGGGAGCGCCAAAAGGTTTAACAAAAAACCAATCTAATAAAATGTTGAGCAAGATGTTAAAAGTACTAATGCGAAAAGGTGTCTGTCCATCGCCTAAAGCATAGAACACCCGCACTAAAACATCACGTCCCAAATAGACAAACATTCCAATCCCATAAGCGATTAGCAAGGATGAAACTATCTGTGTAGCTTCTGGTTTGAAAGCACCGCGCTCATATACCACCTGCACAATGGGTACAGATAGGGCCACCATCAGCGCCCCTAGCGGTAGCATGGTGAAAGCAGTAAGTAGAAGTCCTTGGCGAATGCGTAATTTTAGCTCCTGCCAATTTTCTGGGCCGGCTAGTTTGGAAAATATAGGTAATAGGGGCAGCAAAATAATATTAGAAATAATCCCTAAGGGAGTTTGTACTAATAGATTCGCATAGTTAAATCCTGCCGGCGCACCAGGGATAGGACTGGCAAAATAAAGGTCAGTGGCGACATTAATTGGCATCATTCCAGAGGAAATTGTTGCCGGAGTCATGATTTTAATTACTTCTTGAACGCCTGGGGATTTAAACTCAAACCGCAGGCGTAATGTGCCTAATCCTAACCGCCATTGGACAATTAGCTGCACTAACCATTGGAGAACTGCTCCTGCCAAGGTTCCCCAAGCTATCACCATTCCACCAATTAAAGCGTACTCCGGCTTGATAATGTCCTTGCCCAGTTCCATAGCCAAGATACCAAGACCGACAACAACGGTAATACTAGATAATAGGGGACTAATGGATAATAACCAATATTGATTGGCTGTATTGAGAGTACCGAAGCCGATGCCAATTAATCCTGAAAATAAAGCCATCGGCGCCATAATGCGAAGTTGTTGAATTGCGATCGCTCTGGTTGTCTCTTCCAAGCCATGACCGACTAAATCAACGATCGCATCCGCAAAGAAAATCTGAGCAATTGTCACCAACAACAGCAATCCAGCCACCAGCGTTGTCACAGTTTCCACTAGGGGAGCCGCTTCTTCTCGCCGACGCTTGGCTAAAACGCTGACAATTGCACTGTGTAATGGCCCATTTACACCACCGAGTAAGATCAATAGAAAGCCAGGGATAATATAGGCATAACTATAGGCAGTGGCAGCAGCACCAACACCAAAAGCGGCAGCGATCGCTTGCTGCCGCACTAAACCGAAGACTTTACTAATTAATGTGGCTGCGGCAACAATGCCAGCAATTCCAGCGAAAGAACGAGAGGGTTTTTGGTCTTGTTGTGTCACGAATAATACCCGACAACTCTTGCAGAGTGCATATCTTAAAACATTTAACCTGAAATCCCGCAGTTTGTCAGGTAAATTTTGACAAATTAGTGATTTTAAATGCCTACGCCAAGGCTGAAGGCAAAGCAATGCCTACGGTGGTCACTGACTTCTACTGAGCGGCTTGCCTTGAAGGACTTGTGCCGAGTTTAGCCTGAGCGGCGTCGTTGGCGTACTCCTACGGAGAAGCAAGCTAGGCAAAGCGTGTCGCAGACAAGCCTCTCGTAGAGAAGGGCGAAGTCAAAGTAGCTTTGCTGTACCCCTACACGGAAGCAAGCTAGCAAGAGCGTCTGGTAAACAAGTGCGGGCTATTCGGCGTCGCTCAAAATTAAATTCTTGAGATTGCTATGATACAGCGAATTACAAGTTAATTAAATAACGATTCAAAAGTTGTCAGATCGCTTTTCTGATTTGTCCGGGTAACACTAACTTAGTCATCTCCTCTGTTATATACAAGCCAAAATTATTTTTTAACCCATTACGAGGATAGATCAACAAAAGGGAATTATAACAATAACCATCTTCGAGGAAATGTTGAATACTGCAAAAATTTGTAGTTTGTCAGATTTTTGACTCCATGAAGTTTGGTATCAGGAACCTTTGTATAAAAACGACAGAATCCAGAGCAATGGAACCCAATTCAAATTTCATGGAAAATCAACTTTTCTTTTCAAGCGCTCAACTTCAAGAGCAACTAGAGCAACAAAAGGCTCTGGCAAGTGTAATTGTCCGAATTCGGGAGTCTCTTGACTTAGAAACAATTTTTCAAACTACAGTTACACAAGTGCGTCAGTTGCTAAATGCTGACCGTGTAGCAGTCTTCCAGTTCGACCTGGAACAAGATTGGGAAGGAGAATTTGTTTGTGAGGATGTTGCACTTGGTTGGGACTCAGCAATGCCAGTAAAAGTTTATGACCACTGCTTTGGAGAACAATTTGCTTTTAATCAACAAGGTCAAGCGCAAGTAGTAGCAGATATTTACAAGGCGGGACTGAGTGATTCTCATGTGGCAATTTTGAGTAAATTTCAGGTACTGGCCAACCTCGTTGTCCCTCTATCGCGCCAGAAGGAACTGTGGGGATTGCTTTGTATTCATCAGTGCAGTGAGGCTCGTAATTGGAAAGAATCGGAAGTTGAGTTTATTCGTCAAATTGCTAACCATCTTGCCGTTGCTATTCAGCAAGCAAAGCATCTCCATCAAGTCCAGTTGCAAGCTGCAAAATTGGCTCAAGCATCTCAACGCGATCAAGTAATAGCTCAGATTGTTGATGAAATTCGCTCACCTGTTGATATTGAAACCATCTTTAAAACCACAACTCAAGAAATACGCAAGCTGCTGCAAGCTGATCGAGTTGCCATTTTTAGCTTCAATTCAGATTGGAGTGGTAACTTTGTTGCTGAATCATTTGCCGAAGGCTGGACTCCTTTAGTTGGCGTTCAGCCTGCGATCGCTGATACTTATCTACAACAGACGCAAGGAGGACGTTATGTTGACAACCAGACATTTACAGTCAATGACATTTATCAAGCCGGATTAACAAACTGCCATGTAACCCTGTTAGAGCAATTTCAGGCAAAAGCCTTTGCAACTGCCCCTATTCTCCAGGGAGATCAACTTTGGGGAGTCATCGCTGCCTACCAAAATGCCTCATCTAGACAGTGGCAATCTTATGAAATCGAATCACTGACCAAAATCAGCACACAAATTGGTGTGGCACTGCGACACCATAAGTTGCTGGCACACGCTCAGTACCAAGCAGAGCAACAAAAGACATTAACTAGCGTAATTACTCGAATTCGCGAATCCTTAGATTTAGATACAATCTTCCAGACTACCGTCACCGAGGCCCGGCAAATGCTGCAAGCAGACCGAGTGGCAGTCTTTCGTTTCGACCCTCAAAAAGATTGGGAAGGAGAATTCATTTCTGAGGATTTTGTACCTGAGTGTAACTCGGTAATAGCAGAAAAAGTTTATGATTATTGTTTCGGTGAAAACTTTGCACCCCTTTACGCCCAAGGTCGAGTCAATGCGATCGCTGACATTTATCAAGGAAAGTTTCCAGGTTGCTACATCCAAATTCTAGAAAAATTTCAAGTGCGGGCAAATATGATCGCACCTCTATTGAAAAAAGGTGAGCTTTGGGGATTGCTGTGTATTCATCAATGCAACGCTCCTCGTGACTGGCAACCCTCAGAAATTGAATTTACCAGTCAAATAGCCGAGCAATTAGGAGTCGCATTAAAACAGGATTCTTATTTAAAGCAAGTGCAAATGCAGGTTGTCCAGTTAGCAAAAGCCACCGAACGCGAGAAAGCAATGGAACGGCAAGAATTGCTGGCTGCAACCATTGATAAAATCCGCCAGTCACTCGATATTAAAACTATTTTTAAAACTACTACTCAAGCTGTGCGAGAGTTGCTCGAAGTCGAGCGAGTTGCAATCTACCGCTTCAACGCAGATTGGAGCGGTAAATTTGTGGCAGATTCCTTTAAAGATGGTTGGAAACCTGTTGCCCAAGCCCAACCAATGATTATAGAAACTTTTGAGGGCACAGACGACGATAACGAACTTCCGCGTAACGAAACTTTTGTTCCGATTCGGGAAGGTGAAAAATTATGGGGATTATTAGTTGCTTATCAAAATTCGCAACCGCGTTATTGGAAAGAGGAAGAAATCAATTTACTAGCTCAAGTAGGGGTGCAATTGGGAATTGCAATTCAGCAGGCGGAATTACTCGAACAAACTAAACGTCAAACCTCAGAACTGACTCAAGCCTTGCAAGAATTAAAACAAACTCAGACCCAGTTAATTCAGGGTGAAAAAATGGCGGGTTTAGGACAACTACTTGCTGGAGTCGCCCACGAAATTAACAATCCTATCAGTTTTATTTTTGGTAATCTTATCCATTTAAATGAATATACTCAAGAACTGCTAAATGTTGTGAAACTTTACCGTCAAAACTCTTCGCTATTGCCATCTATCCAAAAGCAAATTGACAGGACTGATTTGAACTTTCTCATCGAAGATTTACCTAAAACCCTTGAGTCAATGAAAGTAGGAACAGAGCGTATTTGTGAGATTGTGCTATCATTGCGAAACTTTTCTCGTACAGATGAAGCTGAATTGAAGTCAGTAGATATTCATCAAGGATTAGATAGTACTTTGCTAATCTTAGGGCATCGCCTCAAAAATAATGTTCAACGCCCAGCTATTGAGATTGTTAAAGAATATGCTACTTTAGCTTTACTCGAATGCTATCCCGCACAATTAAATCAAGTGTTTATGAATCTTTTGAGTAACAGTATTGATGCATTAGAGGAAAAGTTTAAAACTATACAGCAAAGGTATTTGAAGTTGTCCCAAACGTGTCCGATAATACCATTAACTATCTGGATTAGTACCCAAGCCGTTAATAACCAGATTGTAATTAAAATAACTGATAATGGTCTTGGGATTCCAGAAGAGGTGCGATCGCACATTTTTGACCCCTTCTTCACCACCAAAGCACCAGGTAAAGGTACAGGCTTAGGCTTGTCTATCAGCTATCAAATAATAGTTGAAAAACATCATGGTCAGATTAGATGTTCTTCTAAACCAGGAGAAGGAACAGAGTTTTTGATTGAAATTCCTTGCAGTAATTAGAGGTGACTGGTTTTTGACAATTCTCAGTCAATCTTAAGTAAGGGAGCGAGGATAAGCAGAGGTTTCTTCTGTTCCCGAAGGCATCATAATTGCTTTATTTTTTTATACTCAACGCTAAGATTCTTTACCTACAACCCAAACTGTCTCGCGTCAACACACCCGTAATTGAATTTACGCCCTCGGCTCTTTCACACAATAACGATACTTGATAACGATCAATCAAAGCGTCTGTAAAATCAGCGCCAGTGATATCAGCATCGTAAAAGCGGCTGTTCGTCAAAGTTGCTTCTGTAAAAATGGCATTTTTTAGGTTAGCACTATCCATAGTCACGCGATCAACTAAAGCGCCGCTCAAGTTCGCACCTTCCAAATTTGCTTTTAATAAAACTCCTTTAGTAAGAATTGCATTGCTTAAATTCGCTCCTTGGAAATTCGCTCCTCGCATTTCTGCTGCTACAAAAGTCACACCTGCCAAATCAGCATTAGAGAAGTCACGATTTTCTAAATTTATATTGTTGTAGTTGATTGTATTGAGTTGAGCAAAAGCCGGTTTGGGATTAAGTATTATCCAGCAAAATGCTAGTATCAAAATCACAATCAAACCCAAAAAGCGCAGTAAAATCTTTTTCATAACTTTATTATTTCTCAGTAGTCTTCTCTTACAAAGTTCTGATGCCTACGGCGGGCTACACCAACGGATAGCGCAGCATTAGCGAGTCCGCGTTCGTGCAGCGTCTCGTAGAGAGCGTCGGAAACCTCCACTCAGACTTTGCGCTTTGTCATTAGTCCTCTGTTACAAAGTTCTGAGCGGAGGAGATCTCCGCTCAACGCCAGTGACGCTCCTGCGTTGCTACCGCTACGCTAACGCCCAAGTCGGGAAACCCGCCCAAGCGACTGGCTCGACTTTGCGCTTTGTCCTTTGTTAGTTAACAATGACTAATGACTAATGACTAATGACTATTTCCAATCTTTACCAATCCGAATTGTGAGGTCAGATTCTAAATCACCAATCGCCGACACCTCGATTTGACCCAAGCCTAAGACTTTTTGCAAATCAACTCCAACTTGTCGGTTGCCTTTTTGGACAACAATCTGAGTTTGACGTTGAGTATCTGGCCAATTAGGCACTTTGTAAATATTAGTAAAGCCTTTGTGTTTGAGATAAGCAATAACTTTTTCAGTTAGCTGAGGTTGATTGGAAGCATTTTGAATAGCAATTTTGAGGTTAGGAACCTGACGCATATCTGGCTTCAAACCAGGTACATTTACCCCAACATAATCATTCAACAGGCTCTGTTGTCCAGTCATATTTAGCCAATAGCTATCAGGGTCTTTGCTAAAACGGCTAAACGTACCAGGCAACACGGTCATTTGGAAATTATCCCGATCTAGGTTAAGGCCGAAGTTTACCAACGCCATCATTTCTTCCATCTTCAGGTTGGTATCAAAGTATTTTCGCATCAAGCGAGTTAATTGAGGCAATCTGGGTAAGACGGTAGGACTATTGAGGCGTTGCAGCAGTGCTGCTATTAGTGCTTGCTGACGCTGCACTCTCGGCAAATCTCCCAAACCTGGTTCGCGGAATCGGGCAAACTGTTCTGCTTGTTCGCCGTTGAGGGTTTGCCAGCCACTGACTAAATTAATCGACAGCCGACTGCTAGAGTCTTTATATTCCATTGATTGGGGAACAAAGACTTCTACTCCGCCTAACTGATCGACTAACTGCCGTAAGCCGCTGGTAGAAATGCGGATGTAGCGATCAATTGGGGCATTGTTCAAGGTACGGCTAACTACCCGTGCTGCCAAGACTGGGCCACCTTTGGCATTGGCATCAGATACCTTAGTTAATCCCTTTTCTCCCTTTTCTGGGATAGCAATCATCGTATCTCTGGGAATCGAAAGCACTCGTACAGATTTTTCACTAGGGTTAAGCCGTACCAGCAGCATGGTGTCGCTTTTGCCAACAAAGCTTTCTGGTGAACCATCAACGGTACCGTTAACTGGTTCAATCCCCATAATTAAAATATTCATTGGTCGTGAAAGCTGATACTGCGAGAGTTTGCTCCATAACTCCCCTGGTAGTGGTATTTTTACCTCGTCTTTAGTAGCAGTTCCTAAATCTTCATCTGTTCGATCTAGATTGCTCCACAAAGGAGTCCAAAGCGCTAACGTTGATACCAGTAACCCAGATAAGATGATGCCGATCACAACCGTCATGATCCACAACAGCCATCGAGGCATGGTCAAGCCCAGCCTCTCGTAAAGCTGATTGGGAATTGCACCCACTGATTCCACAACGCTACGGTTGGGATTCGGTGGCGGGTTTAGTTCTACCTCCTCCTGGGAGTCTGCTACTGGTGCAGGCGTTACCTGATTTTCCGTGTGTTGAATTTGCTGCGATCGCACCTCAGTTTCAAATGCTACTTGCTGAGACCTAAGCGGATTTTCCGACCATTCGACTCGTTTTATCACAATTATCTCCCCACTCAACCACTCCCTAAAAGTATGTTAATCCAAGCTACAAATATTGCCAGTGGAAAAGCTCACTGTAAACTTGTAATGTTCTTCGGTAGGCGTGTATGACAACATGAATACTTTATTGTTCCCCGTAATCCTTGCTGGTGGTAAAGGTGAACGTTTTTGGCCCCTGAGTCGCAAAGACCGACCCAAGCAATTTTTAAGTCTTGATGGTAGCTCTAGAAGTCTATTACAATCAACCGCCGATCGCTTGTTAGCACTCACGGGCGGGTGGGATTCCTTGTGGGTAATAACTTCTAATCAGATAGCTGAAGGGGTACGACAACAATTACCTGATCTACCATCTCAAAACTTACTGATCGAGTCGGAAGGAAGAGACACGGCCGCTGCCGTTGCTTGGACAAGTTTAGAAATCAAACAGCGCTATGGAGAAGACGCTGTTATTGGCTTTTTCCCTGCTGACCACTGGATTGCTGACCAAAAGGCGTTTGCACACACATTAAGCGCGGCTACGCAACTGGCAGCAAGCACAGCAGCGATCGTTACACTGGGGATCAAGCCTACTTTTCCATCAACCGGTTACGGCTACATTGAACAAGGTGAAAAAATAGGTAGCTTTAATGAGTTGCCAGCTTATCACGTCAACCGTTTTACTGAAAAGCCCAACCGTGAAACAGCAGAAACTTTTTTATCTACGGGACGTTTTAGCTGGAATAGTGGAATGTTCGTTTTTCGGGCAGGGGTTGTTCTCAAGGAACTACATACCCATGCTCCAGAAATTATCGAACCTTTAGAACAACATGGCCCTGATATCTATCCCCAGTTGCCTAAGAAGAGTATAGACTATGCGCTCATGGAAAAGACAACTCTAGCATACGTTTTGCCAGTTGATTTTGGTTGGGATGATTTAGGAGATTGGAATGCGATCGAACGCTTACTGAAAAAACAAGAGACACCCAATGTAGAACTTGCTACCCACATAGGGCTGGATACGCAGGGAGCGATTATTTATGCCTCAAATTCAGAAGATGTTGTTGTTACTATTGGTTTAGAGGACGTGGTGATTGTGCGCGATCGCAATGTCACCCTCGTTGTCAAAAAAGAACGTACCCAGGAAATCAAGCAGATCCTCAAAATTCTCCAAAGCGATTCCCGATTTACCGACCTGCTATAAAAGTTAAAACCCTTGGCAGAGGCGAAAAAGTTGATTTTTCCATTATAACTTGACAGTCTATTATTCTATCTGACAGTTATGGACATTATTAGCTTTGAACCTCTCGCCAAGACAATGGCAATCGAGTCTATTACTGCCTATCAAAAATATATTTCTCCGTCCAAAGGATTTTGTTGCTCCCATCGCTTATTACACGGCGGGGATTCCTGCTCTAATTACGTCAAACGGATGCTGAACGAACAGAAGCTTCACCAAGCCGTACAATCATCCATAAAAAGATTCCAAGACTGTGCCGCAGCTAGCAAAACTTTAACAAGTACCAAAGCTACAGCCAACTTCCGTTGTATTGTCATCCCCTGTTGCTTACCTCTTTAACTTTTCTGCTTCTTTGCAATTCTTTACAAAAATGTTCCTTACCCAAACTGTTCCCCGTCAACGAGAAATTCTTGAAGTATTCCTTCGCAATGGCTGGGACTATATGCGAAGGTTACTTACTGGTGGCAAAGCTGATGAACCCCAGCTACCTACACCTGCGGTTTTAAAAAATATCCTAGTAGACTTGGGGCCAGTTTATGTCAAACTTGGTCAACTAATGTCTACCCGTCCAGATTTACTGAGCGCCGCCTACATTGAGGAACTCTCAACCCTACAAGACGAAGTACCGCCAGTTCCTTGGTCAGAGATAGAAATAATCCTCCGTAAAGAATTAAAACTTTCACTAGCAGAAACCTTCAGCATAGTTAATCCGATCCCAGTAGCGGCGGGATCAATTGCCCAGACACATCGAGCTACATTAATAGACGGTCGAGAAGTCGCTCTCAAGGTGCAACGTCCGGGAATTGATATTACTGTTGCCCGAGATATTGCTTTAATTCAAGGTATTGCCGATTTAGTGGCGCGGACTGAGTTTGGGCAAACCTATGAAATCAAATCTACCGCTGAAGAATTTACCAAAGCTCTAGAAGCCGAGTTAGATTTTACACGGGAAGCGGGTTTTACAGACCAACTGCGGCGCAACTTATCTAAAAGTCGCTGGTACGATCCTACACAAATAGTGGTTGCGGAAATTAACTGGGAATTGACCACACCAAAATTATTGGTGATGGAATGGCTGGATGGGGTGCCATTCCTAGAGGCGGATTTGAACAGCAACAATAATGGTAAAGACCCAGATGTAGAGCGTAAAGAAATAACTACTTTGTTGTTTCGGGTATTTTTTCAGCAACTATATATTGATGGCTTTTTTCACGCTGATCCTCATCCAGGAAACTTGTTTTATCTCAAAGATGGTCGTGTTGCCCTCTTAGACTGTGGCATGGTGGGAAGACTTGATCCCCGCACACAGCAGATATTAACAGAAATGTTGTTAGCGATTGTTGATTTAGATGCTCAAAGGTGCGCTCAGTTAACTTTACAACTCTCAGATTCTGCTCAACCAGTAATTTTGTCGCGGTTAGAAAATGATTATGATCGCATGTTGCGAAAGTATCACAATGTCAGCCTCACAGAAATAAACTTCAGTCAGATAATTTATGAAGTTTTACAAGTTGCCCGCAACAATAAAATTAGATTACCTAGCAATATGGGATTGTATGCCAAAACCCTAGCCAATTTAGAGGGTCTGGCGCGGACATTCAACCCGGAGCTTAATTTTTTTGATGAAGTCAAACCATTAATTACAGACTTGTTTCGTCGGCAATTACTGGGCGATAATCCAGTGCGATCGCTATTACGGACAGCTTTAGATATTAAAAGTCTGTCTCTCCAATCTCCTCGCCAAATCGAACTATTATTAGACCGAGTTACCTCAGAAACCTTACAGTGGAATCTATCGCTGCGCGGGTTAGATGGCGTGCGACGCACTATGGACGATGCAGCTAACCGACTATCTTTTAGTATTTTAGTGGGTTCGCTGATTATGGGTGCGGCAATTATTTCTACCAGAGCGCAGACAACTCAGCTATCTTTTTTAAGCACCACCCTGTTTGCAGTCGCTAGTTTATTGGGTTTATGGTTAATTATTAGTACATTGCGATCAGGACGTTTACGGTAAAGTCTATGTGTTGTGTTTGAGTAATGCTCACCACAGTAAATCATCATATATCACTGGTAAAAATTCCGGCTTTAGTATTTGGAACCACAGATAAATAGCGCTAAACAGCAATGATTTATCTGTGTTTACCTGTGTACATCTGTGGTTCTAATACAACGTTTTTCAGGTAAATGAGGTACACAAGTAGGGGCACAACAATGTTGTGCCCTTACAATAATCTGTACCTCATTAAGTTGCACTCTGCTGTATAAAAAATATGTCAATCATCATTGCTGAGAATCTGAGTAAATCTTATCCAGTGGCAGTTAAAAGTCCGGGTATTAAAGGTACAATCACCCACTTTTTTCGCCGTACCTACCGCTCAATTAAAGCAGTTCAGGATGTTTCCTTTGAAATTGCCCCTGGTGAAGTAGTGGGGTTTTTGGGCCCAAATGGAGCTGGTAAAACCACCACACTCAAAATGCTCACGGGGCTGATTCATCCCTCTAGCGGTATAGTCACAGTAGCTGGACAAATTCCCTTTCGTCGTCAAGAAGCATTTTTGCAAAAAATTACCTTAGTAATGGGGCAAAAGCAGCAGCTAATTTGGGATTTGCCAGCGCTAGATTCTTTAAAAATTAACGCCGCTGTATACAACATCTCTGATAAAGAGTTCCAGCGGCGGGTAGGAGAATTAACAGAAATGCTTTCCCTAGAAGGCAAACTTACCCAACCAGTGCGGAAACTATCTTTGGGTGAGCGAATGAAGGCAGAATTGCTGGCAGCACTTTTGCACCGTCCTCACGTATTGTTCCTAGACGAACCAACACTGGGATTGGATGTAAATGCTCAAGCAGCAGTGCGTGAGTTCTTGCGCGAGTATAATCAGCGTTATCAGGCTACAGTGCTGTTGACGAGTCATTACATGGCTGACATCACAGCTTTGTGTCAACGGGTGCTATTGATTCACCAGGGGAAACTGATGTATGACGGTAGCTTAAATGGACTGCTGGAACGTTTTGCCCCGTACCGGGAAGTCCATATAGAGTTAGCCCAACCTCTACCAATAGAAAAACTTATGACCTATGGGGATGTGCAACTCTTAGAAGGGCGAGCAGTGCGTTTTATGGTGTCGAGAGAGGCGCTTACCCGCACTGTATCTCAAATTTTAGCGAATTTGGAGGTAATTGATTTAACAGTTACCGAACCACCCGTGGAAGAAGTGATTGGACGAGTTTTTCAGGCAGGTGTCGTGTAGTGAGTGCTGCGAGGAATAGAGTTGCCAAGAGGAGAATGCACCACAAATGAAAAAGATTATTAAAAAAGTTCTAACTTTGCTGTCAGTATACTACACCTATTCAGTTGAGTATCGAGCAGAACTAATCTTTTGGGTTTTATCTGGTTCTTTGCCGATTATCCTTATGGGTATCTGGATACAGGCGGCACAAGGCGGACAGTTTGGGCTATCACCTGTAGATTTTGGCCGTTACTTCATCACGGTTTTCATTATTAGGCAACTCACCGCTGTTTGGGTAATTTGGGACTTTGAAACAGAGATAGTGCAAGGCAAGCTTTCGCCTAAGTTGCTACAACCACTCGATCCAGTATGGCATCATGTTGCGCGGCATATTTCTGAAAGATTTACTCGGCTAATGTTTACTTTTGTATTAGTGGCATTATTTTTTATTCTTTATCCCCAAGCTTTTTGGTTACCAGGTTTGAGTAGATTTTTGCTATTCACATTGGCGGCGGTGCTAACTTTTGCTTTGCGGTTTACGATTCAGTACACCTTTGCTATGTTCGCCTTTTGGACAGAACGGGCTAGCGCTTTAGAAAATTTTTGGTTGTTATTTTATCTATTTTTATCTGGTTTGATAGCACCTTTAGAGGTCTTTCCGGAACCTGTACGGAAAATAGTCATGTTTACGCCTTTTCCCTATTTAATTGATTTTCCTGCTAGTCTTTTGGTAGGGTTACCCGTGGATATAGGACGGGGATTTTGGTCAATGGTGGGATGGATATTAGTGTTTTTGGGTGTGAATCGTTTGCTTTGGCGTGTGGGTTTGAAACGGTATTCTGGAATGGGAGCATGAACAATTCATAATTCATAATTAGGAAGTTTACAACCATAGAGTTTGGCTAAGTTGAGGTAATTTGAGTGGTGTGGATAAAATCATCCACTTCATGTAAAGTATTCATCTTTAATATGTCTCGGTAAATTGCTTTTAATTGTTCTAAATCAGAAATTTGAGAGATTTCTGGCATAAGTTTTAATCCTTCGTAGCCAAATTTCCTCTCTAAAGCACATTCAAGTTTAAGCAGAAAACTTTATCGCCAACTTTTTTCGTAACCTTGTTTGAAACTTTCTTGATAAAAGTAAAGATTTCTCACTCATGATTTGTCAAACTCAAGGAAGTTCTATTACTTTAAATGAATTGCCCTAATTCATCTAGAGTATTCACGCTCTTAATTCCCTGTTGAATTGCTTTTAATTTATCTAAATCTGAAATTTGAGAGATTTCTGGCATCAGCTGCAATCCCTCAGTGCCAAATTTTATCTCCAAAGCGAGTTCAATACCTGACAGTATCTCTTCTCGCCGTCCTTCTCGCCTTCCTTGTTGCCGTCCTCGTTCTTCTCCACGTTGTTCGCCCTCTCTCAAAATTTGCTGATACCAGGGAGATTCGCGTAACACTGCCATATCCCACCTCATGATTTGCTGAACTAAAGCGCTATCTAATACGAAGGTAGCAAAAAAAGCCATGACGGTTTCTAACTGGCTCAATTGCTCATCAGCGCGAAGAATTTGCAATGCCAGTTGCACAGTGGATTCTTCTGCACCTCCCTTAAGAATTGGGACAAAGGGAAGCAACGAGGGAACAGGTTGAGTAAAAGCGATTTCCACATCGACTTCCCAAAGGTTGATGACACGGTAGTCTTGACGCGCCTGTAAACCTGCAAATTGCGATTCATAGCTGGAGGGAATTTCAATATCACTTTCTTTGAGGATGTTAACTAGTACCGGATAGGTGGGCAAATTGTACTTTTCTTCTGCTAGTGCTGCGTATGCTCGCATCCGTTTGGGCATTTCAGGTTTGTAGCGTAATTGCAACTCGTTGAGTACAATAAATTCGCCATATTGGGGACTGGTGGCGCGGACTAATACATCACTTTCACGGCTAATCCACTGGAATTCGGAATTGAGAATTTCTCCGCATACAATATCAGGAATTTTCGTTACCCATTTTACCCAATTTCCGGGTGCGAGGCTGATTAATCTCTTGGTGCTAATATCTGCTGCTTTAGCCATAGGGGATGTAGATGACCATAGTTGTAGTTTATGGCTAAAGTGGCGATAGTCTACTTTGGGCTACGCCTATGCACTGATGTACTTTGCTAGAGATTTTATAAATTACTTGGTATTGTCTTAAACTTTTCTGCTGACCCCAAAGAATAATCTTCTAACTTAAAATCAGCAAAAGGCTTCTTTTGTAACCTATCCCGTAATGCTTCATCCAGAATTAAACCTACTGATTTTTTTTTAACCCCAATGATTATAATACTTCTCTGATATTTAGTTAAATCCTGATTTCCCTGACAATCACTCCGTTGAAATTGTCCCAAGTTTAATATTCGATAACCTTTGACGCTTGGTGTATTAATAAATAAATTTTTCACTAAAAATTGTATTTGTTTAGAACGTTCTAAAGCCATACGTTCTTGAACTGCTATATTAGCCTTACAAGAAACTGTACCTACAGAGATAATCTCGGTAGGGTCTTTCATTATATTCTGGATACCTTCTTGTTCTAAGTTAAACTTTAAAAGGTCTAGACTAATAATTTCATCATTATATTTAATTTGAAAATTGCTACCTAAAAGCCATTTATATTCTAGTGATAAAACAGCTATGTTAAATTCGGCTACTTTCCCCTGACTATCCCTACCTTCTTTATAAGGAAAATAATCAATTTTACCTTTTTTTTCGGGAGATTCTCCGTAATTTGATCTGAATGAAAATTTTGATGTGCGCGTTGCTAAAGCCACTATACTAAGTAATCCTAATATCACTAGCAGCGCTGCAAAAAATTTCAGTAGTGATACTTCTTCAGGCTGTTTTTGTGGAGAAAATGAAGTTTTAATAATTGGTGATGGCAATTGCTCAATTTGGTAATCACCAACTAAATTAATATTTTTAAGAGGAGTTTCTATTAGTTGGGTTTCAATTTCTTCTAGGCGTTGCAAAATATCCTGGGCATTAGCGGGACGCTTTTCTATATCCGGTGCTGTTAGCCAATCAATTAAATTTAAGAGTAAGGGTGAGATATGGATGGCATGATTTTGCCAGTGCAACAAATTGTGCTGTATATCATACATATCTAAGGGATGGTATCCCGTGAGTAAAAATACAAATGTACGTCCTAAGGCAAAGAAATCTGATTGTGGTACTGCTTGAGCATTCATTTGTTCGGGAGCGCTATAGCCAGATGACATAAGTGCTGTCATGCCGTCACCATCGCTGAGTTTATCTGGGTAGGTTCTGTCAATTTCAGTGGCGGTGCCAAAATCAATCAGTACCAAATCCCCCCAACCCTTCCCAAGGGAAGAGCGAATCATGATATTAGATGGCTTAATATCTCGATGCAGGTACTGTTTACCATGCACTAAATCCAAAATTTCTACCAATTGTTTTAACCAGGCTACAGCTTGTTCCTGCGAAATAGGGTAATTTTGCTCCTGCTGCTTTAACCACTGTTCTAAGTTGTAACCATCGATTTTTTCCATTGCTATGCAATGCAACACTAAACCATTTCGGGTTTGATACTGAAAGTAACTATCTTCGTTGGGAATGCCGGGATGCTTGAGTTGTCCCAATACGGTTACTTCTTGCTGAAATAGTTCTACAGCTTTGGCATCGCCTGATAAATCCTCTTTGAGTATCTTGAGGATTTTGGGGGTATCTTGTTCGTATGCCTCATAAACTTTACTAAATCCTGTTTTGTCACTCAACAGGCACGTCACCCGATAACGCCCTAGTAATTCCAAATGGGAACCACAACTTTGACAATAGCGGTTTTGATGATTATTCGGGTGATTTGGTTTAGGGCAAACGGGATTGATACAAAGGCTCATGACTGGCTAACTGGGGAGTGGGGGGTGGGGAGTGGAGGAAATGAGGGAGATGAGGAAGATGGGGGAATAACCAATGACGCCAGTCGCCTCAAGTCGGGAAACCCACCCACAGCGCTGGCTCCCCAATGCCCCATGCCCCATGCCCAATCCTCCTAGACATCGCTCCTATTAATTCTTCTGTTGCCGGATGATAATCCCGTCCAATAATAATGAGATTTTCTATCTGTGTTCTGCCAAGAAAGCTGCTACAGTTTGGTTAAATGCCTCTGGTTGTGTCAAAAACGGCCAATGATTGCCAGGAACTTGGCAAATGCGTAGGTTTTTGAGATAGGTTTTATAGGGTTGGATTTGCCAATCTTGGCGATTTAGACCTTGTTCTGGTTGGACAAAGAGAGCATGGGTATCAAGGGGGATTGTAAAACCAGGCACTTGCATAACTTCCTCAAAAATCCCGTCGCGGGCGGCTATAGTAAATTTGCTGCCCCAACTACCATCGAGTTTTTGTTCTATTCCTGCTTGGAAGACTTGCTGCTGTAAAAAACTCCATCCTTGATATTGCTTTAACTGCCGTGCTTGTTGTTCGGCTTGTTCATGACTGGCAAAGGGACCCATGCTTTTGAGAAAAGGCAAGATGCGATATAACATTGGAAAAGTTACCCTGAAAAGGCTAGGCATTTTCCAGATGAAAATCGGATCGACCAGAATTATACTCCGCAAACGCTTTGGGTTTTGCCTTGCCCAGATGGCGGTTAATTTGCCTGTCCACGAGTGACTGACAATATGGGCAAAAGTCCATCCGAGACTCTCCATGAGTGCTTCGAGGTCTGCGATCGCACTTTCAAAAGTATAATCTCTCTCAGGCTTACTACTTTGGCCATGTCCGCGCATATCTGGTGCAACTATGTGGTAGTCTGCCGCTAAGTAATCTCCTAAACTAGACCACACTAAAGCATGGTCGCCTAAACCGTGTAACAGCAGTAAAGGTTCTTGACCTTGGTTCCACTCTAAGTAAGAAAGTTGGATATCAGGCTTTGATAAAGTTTGACGTACAGGCATCATTGCACATCCACCACTGAAGAGATAGTTTCGCGTTTATATAGTACTGCCAAAGAAGATGGGGAGGGATGGGAGATGGGACTTGACAGCTATAACTAATCTCAAATTTTATCATAGGTCAAATTACCTGGATGCGATCGCGCATTTGGAGTTAGAGTAATTAAATCGTCAATATTGCGTTTCATTGTGTCACAAATCGCATCTAAAGGTAAGTCGTTAGGGTCATAACCAAAGGGATTTTCTATCTCCAAGCCGATGGCTTCAATACCAAATACTGTAAAACCAACCAAAGCAGCTATTAAACCTGTCCACCAACCCAGACTCTCCACTATTTGAAAGGGTAGCAGAAAACAATATAGTAATAATAATTGCTTAAGATGAATGGCATAAGCTAATGGCATAGGTGTTTTTAAAATACGTTCACAAGCACCTAAATTATCCACAAGATTATTTAATAATTCTTGCATAGATGTTAACTGGTAGCTATTAAGGCAATTACGATGATACTGCTGCTGTAAATAATCTCCTATCCAAAAGGCAACCTCTATGGGGGGATTATTCATAATCTTCAGTTTTATATACTTAGTAGATGGCATTAAATCTTCTAACTCGCTATTGACTGCTTCTCCCCGCAAATGTAATTTAGTTGTCACAGCAAAAGCTACCAATAAATTTAATGCCGTAATTTTATTGTCTTTATCTTCTGGTGATTTTTCATCAATTGATACCCAGATTTGACGGGCCAGATTTCGGATTTTATTTACTAGAGAACCCCAGCATTTTCTCCCTTCCCAAAATCACTCATAAGCAGTATTTGTGCGAAATACAAGTAACAAACCTAAAACAATACTAGGAATAACACTTCCTAAAATAGGTTGTGATACAGGCATCTCAAAATGATAGAGTGTAGAAATCAAAAATCCGAAAGCTCCGCACCATAAAATATGTTTGTAAATTGCTTTCATCACCGAACCTTTAAGTTGTAATTTTGTGCGTAGCCATGTGAGTTTTTTGGCTTTCATGCAAGTCATCCTAAAAGAATATTTAGTGAACCGATAGATTAAACATCGATAAATAGGTAGGTGGGAAAATTTATAAGTATGTGATTACGAGTAAAATGGAATGTAACATACTTTTAGGTCAAAGCAAGCTACGCCTTGGTCTGGTAGAGTTGCAATCACAAGAACTTTGACGGGTTTACATTTTGTTACATAGTTAGGTGAATTTGTGTTTACCTACTTACTTTAAAAATAATAACTATAGAAATAGCACAATTGCCAAAGAGGATACTATAAGAAGTAGTGTTGGGAAGATAACAAAATATGCTGGCGGTAATGACTGTATCCTATCTTCTGTTATAATCCGCTGGTAGGTAAAGGAAGGCTGGGAGAGAAGGCTTATCCCAAGTGTATTGCCTTGGGTTATATAAAAGTTAAAAGCGATGCTTACGGTTGGCTACGCCTACGCGGCTAATTGTAAAGAAATGCAAAGTTTTCTCGGCGGCTGCATAAATCCCGCGCCTTACTCCGATAAATCTATAGAAGAAAAGGTACATGCATATCGATGCTGTCCATACAGCATTAGTCGATATCATCTACCCCAGTAAATCAAAAAGTTCTAACCTGTACAAATCCTGCCCTGTAAATTAAACCTTTAGACATAACTAAATAAGTTATGTCTTTTTTTCGTGGTTAGTTTCAAAACGTTGAATTTCAATCAAATAACCACTGGGATCACGTAAAAAGCAGTGGTAAATGTTGTACTTTTCATTTAGTGTAGGTGGCTTTTCAAATTCAACGCCACGTTCTTTGAGATATTCAAACCATTCATCCACCTGCTGTGTTACCAAGGTAAAAATAACACTTGATTGCTTGTCGGCTGGAGGAGTTGATATTTCGCTTACTTGGCACAATCCCAAGTATCCAGAGCCACTAACAGTATAAATACGGCAGGTTCCTTGATCAAGCCACAATTCCAAGCCCAGCTTTTGTTGGTAGAATTCTGTGGACACATCCAGATCATGAGTATAAAAGAAGGTAACCTGCTGTTCAATTGGCGGATGATCAGACATAAAATACATTTGAGTATATACCCCAACGACATCTGGCGATCGCATAGGTAAAAATTGATTGATGTTAGAAACCTGTTATTGCTCCAGAATGCCTTAAGTGCATCTGGAGTTTCTTTTTGGAAAAAGCGATGTCTACGACAAGCTGCGCCTACAAAATTTTCCAAATCTTCTGATATGCCAAAACATGGCTGAATAAGGATGCATACTGAATTATCTATATCTAACACGGGGCATCACTTATTGATGTACCCCTCCTACCAAACAACTCTCGCAAAACAGCCTCAGTTCATCTGGGGCTATTTTGCGTTAGTTTCTACAGAGAAGGTGTGTAAACGAGAAACACAGTGGCTTATCCTCAGACACCTTTATCTACATTTGAGTGTATACCCTGATGACGTAGGATTCTCTCACGGTGAAAATTTGGATATAGGTAAATGCGTATCTTTCCTGACTCCAGATTTGCCACAAACATTTCTGGAGTTTTTTCATTACTAGAATTTAAAATTACCCATCTAGTCTCAACTCCAGTGAATATTTTACTTTTATTATGAACACGCACACTATAGCTGTGCGGTAAAATTAATATAAATTAGGAATTGTTATAAAAATTACCGAGAAAGTATGGAAATCTCAAATTCTACTCCTCAGAAATAAAACCCACAGCTACAAGCTTCTGAAACACTTGTACAAGCTAAGAGCATCAGCCGTCGTGAGTTCATGAAATTGTCATTAGAAGAACGGCGATGTATATTGGCAGCACAGGCTGAGTTAATGTTATTACATTACGAGCAAGATAGAGAATGGCAGGAATTACAGACAGGAGACTTGATTGATTATTAGATATCCTGCTCTTAAACGAGGTGAGATTTGGCTTGCTAATTTCGATCCGACAGTGGGAGCAGAAATCAAAAAAGTCCGTCCTGCTATAGTAGTAAGTTCTGATGGTGTTGGGAAGTTACCCATTAAGTTGATTGCACCAATCACAGACTGGAAAGAATATTATGCTGATAATATTTGGCTGTATTCACTGATAATATCACATGATGAAAGGAAAGTTAAATTTAATTTATACAACTCACGAAAAGGCAAAATAGTTAAGCGATCACACTTCTAATCTTGACTAAATAAAAGTGCGATGTCTGACGACAAGTCGCTGTGCTTCTATACACTGAATATAAATGTTTATTTTGTTGTATATGTCACAAAAATATCCTTTTTCATCTATACTTCTGCTGGGGCGTCTGGATTATAAGCCGATGATAATAAAAAACTAGCAAATGACGGTAAAGGAACTCCAGTTTTAGAACTACATGAGGGATAAAATAATGTGTAAAATGGTTCGGCTACAGAAGGAGTACCAAGTTTAACACCCATAGCACTTGCTAAAGCCTGAGCGCGACTTTGAGCGTCTTTCATAGCTGATTGATAAACTGAACTCTGCAAAGCCTGACAGTCATTGACTGCGTACTCAACGCCCACACTCTTGACAGAAAGATTTTCAAGTTGGTTCGTGGACTTGTTCGCTGTAGCAACAATTTCCTGGACGCGAGCCTCTAAAGAAGGAGCTTCGCTAACACGTGTTGGTTTTTCTAATCTCACCAATATCTTGGCGTTATTTTCACTGGAATTGACGTTAATTTATACTTGAATTTTATCAGCACTAATCCCTTTAGCAACTAGGCTATTAACTACAGGCTGGAGAGTTGCTTTAGTTAGGGATTTTTTGCTTGGTAAAGATTCTGCTGCTGTTTTATAATTTAAAAGTAGAGTTGGTGAGGATATGCGGCGGGTTTGCGGTAGAGATGACGGTTGCGTTTCTAACTTATCATTGCTACCTCCTCTACTGAATACCAATTCAATATCAGCTGTATCTGCTGGCACTCTCACCACCCCTTGACCGATTACCATTAATGAATGGCGATCGCTTGCTGGTGGATAAAATAATTGGGCATTAGTAACTTTAGGTGTTAATGCTCCTACCCCGATAGTCACGGTAATACTTACCAGCATTAAAACTGTTATCGGGACTTAAACATTTTTTCGAGACAAACAAGCCTCAAACCCATACAGAGTAAGGGGAATACACCAAATACTCAAAAATGCCCCAAACCCAGATATATCAACAAACTAAGCCTAATGATGTCAAAGTCTTTGTGTATATAGATTTGAGGCTCTTTTATGGGTGTTTTTTGTCTAAGTCCCATTATTTTTCTCATGTGCTGGGAATGTCCTTTGAACTTAGTAATTGTCAAAGTTTACACCTCAATAGCAATATACTGAATCCTTGATCCAAATAATTGACTAAAAAAAGTACTGAGTATTGAAGAAGGCAATAGCGTAGAGTTACAGGGGACAGATTATTCCCTATTACCTGTAACCTCTCCTCTAACCCAATACCCAATCCCGTGCGTGGAGGCGTAGCGTCAACCACAAGAGAAGGGTTCCACTTTGACAACAAATATTGAGCTAATCCCACGTCTTTTACACTGACTTTAGTCGTGGGATTAGCTTAAAAATCAAAAATTCACCGCGAACATCATCATATCTCAGCAGAGAGCCAAATCTTGTTAGAGGTATTAACCAAACCAGTGGGAAGGTTCACAAGCTGGTTCAACTGTTTCACCAAGATGATGGCTAATCCAATCTGACTTTTCTTGAACGATTAAACAAATACCTTGGTGAATCAAATTTTGTAAATGTAGTTGCTGCTGTAACGGTTTACCAGGCAACTTGTAATAAGCCAAGCTTCCTTGTTCAGCCTCTGCTAGCGGAATTTGTCCGTCAGACATCACGCTGTAAAAGGAGGGAATGCGGTTGAGGACGAAAGCAATTAGCTCTTGGCGTAAGTCAGGAATCGCAAAGGCTTGTTGATATGGATCAGATGGATATGTATCTAAAACGCTTTCAATCTCTCCTACTACTGATTGCTGTGTTAAATTTTCTACCGATTTCATGATTTTTAAACCCCTTTTTTAATCCAGTTAATGGTTGGTGGAGAAAACAACTTTTTTAGATGCCAACGTCGTCATGGCAATCAGTTAAAAGTAATTCAACTGATAGATGCAAGAGACGCCGAAACTAGCCTTTTATCCTGGTAGAATACTAGACATTTGGCTTGCTTATTTTAGTTAAAGCTGATACTGTTTCACAAAATGAATTCTGAAAACAGCGTCCAATAAGCTGGTAAATTACCGACATTTTATATTTATAATCCTAATTATTTCAAATTTCTGCCAAAAAGGCAGAAATCTACATAAAACGCAGTATCAAGGCTAGGGGATCAAGATTAACGGCAATAAAACAACTTGAATTAGGAACAAGTTTTTAATGAAGTTAAGCTTTTTTGGTAATTTACATCACATTTTCCATTTGCTGCCAAATCTGCTGTTTCATCTAAAAAACTTATTTGTAGCACATTAAGTTAGTAAGTTATAAAAATAGCGACTCACTTTAGTGCAAAATCAGTCTAGCTACAGATGAAATGAACTGGTAAAAATGTTTAAAAAGTTCATATTATCTAAAGGTAGATGACTCAACCACTGACGGAGTAGTTGGAATGTAGGAAGATATCCAACAATATCTCCACAAAACGTCCCAATAATTCACCCTTTGGCTTCAGGTCACAAGCCCCATAGATCCACCCAAGTTCCATGCAAGCGGCATGTAGCCAGTCTTTCTCCCAAACCACGCGAGCTTTTCTAGCACTAGCACCGAATATTCAGCTTGACTTAACTGCTGGGCGCAGACTAAATCAGCTATTCCGGCACCAATCACTGCAATATTCAGTCATGAGTCAATAGTTCCTAGTCGTTAGTTATTATCAAAGGACAAAATTACTACTAATGACTGCTGAAAGCTAATAGTAGAATAAGGTACAGAAAGCTGCACGGAAGGGAGGAAGGGAAATTGGATGAGATGAGGGCGGCGCTAGAGTTAGCGACCGAAGAAGAATTGCAAGACTTAACGGCAATTCTATTTAGTCGTAAGTTCAATCCCCTAGACTATGTACACACACCTGAACCCATCGAAGTACAAAGCCAAGACCGCAAAGCTTGGCTAGACGCATTAGAGGGTCGCTTTCGTTTTTTAGCGGCAGATGGAATGACAGTATTACGGGGACGCACAGGCCAGGTAACTTACCGACAAGCCTTAGTTCAAGTATGTAAGTATCTAAAAATTCCCTATTCTAATCAGCTGGCAACTATTGATTTAGAAGCAGAAGTATTTTTGCATCTGCTAGGACAGGTGTGGAAAAAATTACCTGAACAGGAAAAGCAAAAATTGACTGTACGGGTGCAGCATCAGCTGTTCAAATCAGAACTAAAACAACCGCTACCACTTTTATTGCAACGTGACCCCTTGGGGTTACTTTTCAAAGGCGGTAGTGCGATCGCTGTTACTTCCATGCTCCAACCACTTGTACTTAAGCAAATTGCCCGTCAATTTGCTATCCACTTTGCTAGCTATGAAGTAGCTAAACAAGCGGTGATTACAAGCTCAGAAGCAGCTACAACGCAATTCCAAAGCTATGTAGGTATGCAAATGGCTCGACGGGGTATGACTGTGAGTGCAGCTCGTTATGGGGTAGCCCGCACTATGTTTGCCGTGATTGGGCCGATAATGTGGGGTTGGTTTTTTGCGGATTTAGGGTGGAGAGCGATCGCCACTAACTATGGTCGGATCATCCCTACCATCTTTGCCTTAGCTCAAATTCGCCTCACTCGTGAGGAATGTTGGGAGCCAGCTTGAACAAAGCTTTTTATTATTTCAAGTCTCGTTGGCAATCTTCTTGGAACTACTCTCTATGGGCACTGTTAATCTTCCCATTGAGTCCTTTATTGGGGGCGGTGACTGTAGTTGTTGTATCATTAATAACTTTAGTGAAACAATACCGCAAAATTAGTCACCGCCCCCTCAACTGGGGATTTGCCCTTTTGAGTGTATTGCTGATCATGACTGCTGGGTTTGCCCAAGACAAGACAGCAGCTTTCCTCGGCTTATTTAATTTATTACCATTCTTTTTAGTTTTCGCTGCCCATAGCACTCTGATTCAAACATTTGCTCAATTGCGGCAAATGGCTTGGATTTTGGTGATCGGTTCGATGCCTGTAGTGATTATCGGCTTGGGACAGTTATTTTTGGGCTGGAGTTTAAAACTAGAGATTTTGTGGCTTGTCTTAGCTTGGACAATCAAACCAGGAGGAAATCCACCAGGTCGCATAGCCTCACTCTTCTTGCACGCTAACACCTTTGCTGCTTATCTAGCGATAGTTTTCATCCTGGGTTTAGGGTTGTGGCTTGAACAATGGCGATCAGGGATTGGGTATCGAGGATTGAGTATTGGGAAAAATTCAGTCCCCTTTCTCTTCCTAACCGTGGCGATGATTACAAATTTTATCGCCTTGATTTTCACTAGTTCGCGCAATGGGTGGGCGATCGCTATTTTTGCCTGTTTAGCTTATGCACTCTACCAAGGTTGGCGCATTCTTGTGGGTGGCGTCGCTGCGATCGTCTCTAGTGTGCTTTTGGCAGCTTTTGCTCCCTCGCCAGTCGCTCAATTTTTTCGTCAGTACGTTCCTGCCTTCTTTTGGGCAAGGTTAAATGACGATATGTATCCAGACAGACCAGTCGCTTTAATGCGAGAAACTCAGTGGGAGTTTGCCTGGTCTTTAGCTCAGGAACATCCTTGGACTGGCTGGGGCTTACGCAGTTTTAGTACACTTTACAAAGCGCAGATGCACATTCCCTTGGGTCATCCCCATAACTTGTTTTTGATGTTATCTGCTGAAACTGGTTTTCCCAGTACTTTTTTATTTTGTGGCTTACTCGCTTGGATTTTGATTACAGGCGTGCAATTACTGCGAAAGTCAAAATATATAAATAGACAAGACAGACTGATATTTTTCAGTTATCTTCTGGCTTTTGTTGCCTGGGTTCTATTCAATACAGTAGATGTAACCCTCTTTGATTTTCGTTTGAATGCGCTTTCATGGTTAATTTTGGCTGCCATTTGTGGAGTCGTATATCGTTATGACCAATTTAATCTTTCTTCTTCAACAAATAGTTAAGTTTAAGACTTACGCATCAAGTACGAAATGTAGGGGCAATACCCTGCCTTAAGCCGCAACTCTTAGAGACGCTTTGCGTAGCTTGCTTCTTTGTAGGAGTATGCGTCTACATGAATTGCTCCTACAGTAAATCAAGGCTTTCACTGCCTTTTTGCGTAAGTCCTGAAGTTATTTCTGCACGATTCCTTAGGCGATCGCAGGCACAGCAACTTAAAATAGCCATTAATTTGTTTTCAGTGTATACACTGGAGACATTTCTAGTTTTAAGTTAATAATATTACTATATTCACGTCTGTGAGTGTGACTAATACATAATTTAGTTACTGTTGCTGATTGTTGGGAAGGTGTAGGGATAACCCTTTGGGGTTTTCCTGCATGACGGGCATCTCTTGTAGATGCCCTTTTGTATATTTATTATTTTCCTCAGTTAATTAAAAAAATATTCAGATTAATAAAAAATCGGAATTTATTCATGAGATTATCCTTGCAAAGCTTTGTATTTCTAACTTTTTCATTAGGGTTCTTTACAACAAATTTTGCTTTTACTCTGCCTGCTAAAGCAGCAATTGAGTGTGAAGCAGGCAATATGATTTATTATCCTAATGGTTCACTGTTAACTTGTATACTTGAGCAAAATCTTACTGTGCAAGTTTCCAGTTCTCTTTTGGGGACAGCCAATTTTCCCTGCCGAGGAAAAAGTTATATATCTTTCGATGAGAAAGGACAGTTTCACACTTGCGAACTTGCCGATGACATCCAAATTAAAACAGGTAATTCAGTTGAAACATGTCCGGCAGAATATAGGATATATGTTTCAACTTCAGATGATGGAAATAAATCCATTATTTGTAGACAATACTAACACTATCAAAATAATTCGTAATCCTCGCCATTCGCGTAGCGTCTCGTAGAGAAGGCGAGAAGCAAGCTACGGAATTCGTAGTTATAATCAGTGCTTGCTCTAAACCTTCCACTGTCTTGTTGACGATTAAAAATATTTCTCACTCTTTCCAATACACTCGCATCAAGCGATGACTACGATAACCCTTATGGTGTAAATTATCGGTAAAATAGGTGTGTCGATAACGAAAAAAAGACACCTCCATAACCAACCTTATGCTCACAACAGCTAACTTTCTTCAGTACACCCAATGGTCAGGTATAGCTACCTTGGTATTTGTTGCCTTAGCAGTTTTGGCATTTATTCTCAAATGGGGCATCCGCTTTCGGCTGGTGGGTACGACTGGCTTTATGCTGGTGCTGACGGGTGGTTTATTTGCACTCTCGATAGTCCCCTTGAGTCGGACTGTGATTCCAGGAGCAGTTCGGTACACTTTAGTTTATGACAATGGGTCAACACAAGCGGTGATTGCCACATCACCCCAAATTACACCCACACAATTAGAAGCAACTTTACGTCAAGCAGCTAGTAATCTCTTTTCTTATGGTCGCTCAGGTACACGCGAAGACGACAAGTTGACAGTTCGTGCTCGTACCATTCTCCACCCGGAACCAGGGATTTCTGTACCAGTTTACTTGGGTGAGGTCAAGCGATCGCTCGTTTCTCGTCAAAATTCCCCAATCACAGTCGAAATTTACACAGACAAATTCGCCCAATTGCCAAAACCTACTGCTTCTTAAGCAGGGGAGGCAGTGCGGTCTTGGCGGTTTCTCCCAAGAGCAACTGCTGTCGGGCAGGGGGAGTTATTAGGACTTACGCACTGTACAAAAAGACTGGATGGCTGCATAACGTTGCTCCTTATCCCCTCTGCCTAATCCTAGAGAACAAAAATAATTTACCTGTTATCAGAATGACATAATTTATTTTGTATTTACTGATACATTAATAGTTATTTTTAGATTAAGATATTCACACTTTAGTGCTTCCACTGTCAGAAAAGGTCAATCAGCGTGCAGGTAATGGGTACTGACAGTTGTTAGTTGTTACCCTTATTACCACTGTTGCCATTTTCACAAGTCTTTGCGGCAAATGAATCGGCTGTGGGGGCGTACAGATAGATGTATGCGTCTACCCACTTATCCATAGCTGGAATGACCATCGACAGATTATTCAGTTCTCAATAACTTTTCCTGAGAATCTGAGAGTGGTAATGTTAATTAATTATACGGTTATTCAAAACTTTGATAGTTCGGAATTTCAGGCTAATGGACATCACAGATTCAAGCAACGTCGTCAAATTGCTTAACCAGTTGGCGATGTGGTTTGTCTTTTTGAGTACATCGGTAAAAACTTGGTTAAGTCAGATACTTTGTTTGTAGCTATCCTGAAAGCAGCGTGGCAACAAGTATCCCTGACTGCAAGTCTATTAGATTAAGAAATATCAAGGTTTTGGCAAACTAGATTATATGACCAATAAATTTTCTACTCAACCTTCTTTGTCTACTCAAACCTCTAGTTCATTGTTTACGCTCACAGTTGCCCCAGCAAAAGTAATCCGTGGTTCTGGGGTGTTGCAAGCAGCCGTAGCACAGATCGCCTGTTTGGGAAGTCGTCCCTTAATTGTGGCAGGTGAGTCTACTCTCGCCATCAGCCGAAAGAATTTGCAACCAGTTTTAGAAATGCAACAGTTACATATTGCTCAAGCTTCCTATGGTGCAGATTGCTGCGAAGCTAGCCTGAAATCTTTACAGAAGACGGGAATAGAACATAAAGCTGATGTAATTATCGGTGTCGGTGGCGGCAAAGCCCTTGATACAGCTAAATTAGTCGCCCAGCAGTTACAGTTACCAGTGGTGACAATTCCTACTTCAGCGGCTACCTGTGCAGCTTGGAGTGCGTTATCGAATGTTTATTCAAAAGACGGAGCGTTTCTCTACGATGTAGGGCTGTCTCGTTGTCCCGATTTATTGATACTTGATTATGACTTGATTAAAACTGCACCACAACAGACTTTAGTAGCTGGAATTGGTGATGCGATCGCTAAGTGGTATGAAGCCTCAGTTAGCAGTGGGCATTTGCAAGACACTTTAATTATTGCTGCGGTGCAACAAGCACGAGTTTTACGAGATATTCTATTCCAAAAGTCAGCCGCTGCCACCAAAGAACCAGGTAGTGAGGTTTGGCGAGAAGTGGTAGACGCTAGTGTTTTACTTGCCGGAGTAGTTGGGGGACTTGGAGGGGCGCAGTGTCGCACAGTTGCTGCCCATGCCGTGCATAATGGTTTAACTCATATTTCTGGACATGGCAGTATTCATGGCGAAAAGGTTGCTTTTGGGATTTTGGTGCAACTGCGTTTAGAAGAAATGCTACAAGGAAATCAATTAGCAGCATCGGCACGACAACAGTTGTTAAAGTTCTATGCAGAAATTGGACTACCCCAAAAATTAAGTGATTTGGGATTGGGCAATATTACATTAGGCGAGTTGCAAACAGCCGCTGAAATTGCTTTAGTTCCTAATTCTGACATCCATCGACTACCATTTAAAGTCGCGCCAGAACAGTTGATGGCGGCAATGGTTTCCACCACTGCACCCATAGATAGTAGGGATATTACGGCAGTCGCCTCAACGGATAGCGAAGCGGTAACGAGTCAGACGCTTTTACGTCGCTAACGCTCCGCTATCGAGCGTCGGAAACCTCTGCACGGCGCAGCCTTACGAATAGAGTTTTGCCCAAGGGAATGAGTGACGAGGTTGAAGAATGAGTTTAAATTGGATAGTGCCAGCAGAACGTATACAAAAACTGCCACCTTATGTATTTGCCCGTTTAGATGAACTGAAAGCTAAAGCACGCGAACAAGGGTTAGATTTAATTGATTTGGGTATGGGAAACCCCGATGGTGCGACACCAGCACCAGTAGTAGAAGCTGCGATCGCTGCTTTAAAAGATCCCGCCAATCACGGTTATCCTCCTTTTGAGGGGACTGCAAGTTTCCGCCGGGCGATCACCAACTGGTATCATCGTCGCTATGGTGTAGTTCTCGATCCCGATAGCGAAGCCTTACCACTGCTGGGTTCTAAAGAAGGATTAACGCATCTAGCGATCGCCTATATTAACCCAGGTGATGTTGTTCTGGTTCCTTCCCCAGCTTATCCCGCCCATTTTCGGGGCCCGGCGATCGCCGGAGGGAAAATCCACAGTTTGATTCTCAAACCAGAGAATGACTGGTTAATCGATTTAGCTGCGATTCCTGACGAGGTTGCGAGACTTGCCAAAATTCTCTATTTCAACTATCCCAGTAATCCGACTGCTGCCACCGCACCCCGCGAATTTTTTGAAGAAATCGTCGCCTTCGCCCGCAAATATGAAATTTTGCTGGTGCATGACTTGTGTTATGCCGAGTTAGCTTTTGATGGTTATCAACCCACTAGCTTGCTAGAAATTCCCGGTGCGAAAGATATTGGTGTAGAATTTCACACCTTATCTAAAACCTACAATATGGCTGGTTGGCGCGTTGGGTTTGTGGTGGGTAATCGCCATGTAATTCAAGGTTTACGGACACTGAAAACTAACTTAGATTATGGAATTTTTGCCGCATTACAAACAGCAGCCGAAACAGCTTTACAACTGCCAGATGTGTATTTGCACGAGGTACAACAACGCTACCGTACCCGCCGCGATTTCCTGATTCAAGGGTTAGGAGAGTTGGGTTGGGATATCCCCAAAACTAAGGCGACGATGTATCTTTGGGTTAAGTGTCCCGTTGGCGTTGGTTCCACAGATTTTGCCCTGAACCTGTTGCAGCAAACTGGTGTTGTTCTTACCCCAGGTAATGCCTTTGGGGTTGCAGGTGAGGGTTATGTCAGGATTAGTTTGATTGCAGATTGCGATCGCTTAGGTGAAGCTTTACATCGCTTTAAGCAAGCTGGCATCCGCTATCAACCTGAAGCTGTAGTCTCTGCTTCAGAAGCGATCGTCGATCTCGTTAGTTGATTAGATGATGTTTGATATCATGTAAAAAAGTAGATAGAGTGAAAAATGATTGGTACTAATATTTACATCAGTCAAGAAACTCAAGAATCTCTAATTAAAGCTGCTGCTTTAAAAGAAATATCTGTTGAAGAACTAGCTTCTTCCATTTTGAGGGAAAGTATTCAAGAAAAGTTTGGGCAAATTAGCTATTCTTCTGATAATCAGGGGAAATTTGCCATTAATCCTCTTGTAAAAATGCAACCCTACGTTTATTTGGCAGATCCGAATGAACCCGTTATTTCTCCTGATGATTGGGAAATGAATCAGAATTTTGAAGGGAATGATTTGTGATCATTCTTGATACTCATATTTGGGTTTGGTGGAATCATAATGATTCAAAGTTGACCCTTGGCCAGCGTGAGGCAATAAATAGGGAAAGACCTCATGGTTTAGGTGTTTGCTCCATCAGTTTGTTAGAAATTAGCAGACTTGTTACTCAAAATAAGTTAATTCTTCCCTGTTCGATTCAAGAATGGTTTAATATTGCTTTGGCACAAGAGGGAGTACTTCTTTTATCAATCACTCCCCAAATTGCCATTGATTCCTACTCACTTCCAGGTAATTTTCATAAAGATCCAGCCGATAGAATTATCGTTTCAACAGCAAGAATGTATGATGTTCCTTTGGTAAGTGTAGATGAAAAAATACTTGCCTATTCTGATGTAAAAAGAATTCTCCCTTGATTATCAAAATCTAATTCATACAAACCTCCGCTACCACTATTCCTCATTTAATTGCTACGGGCTTTCATGCCCTTTCATATCCACTGAGAGCAAAGTTGTTATAAATTGCTACATAAGGAGAATTCTCGTTCACTTGAGGAGTTTGCTAAAGACCAACGCCGCAAGTACGATCTGTCTGTCGATTCATGACTTATCGCGTTGAAATCTCCAGTGTGGCGGAGGTAGAAGCCGATAGTGGCTTCCTTCGACTGTCGCAATTGATATCTCCAGAAAGAGCAAAATAATGATATGAAGAATTGCTTTTAGCAATCGAGTCTTTGTCAGAAATGCTTAAAGGTTGTCCTCTTACAAGGGAAAATGAGTATTTCAGCAAAGAGATTCGCCAACTTCTATATGGTCAAAGTCGTAATTCATACCGGATTATTTTCACTATTGTTGAGAATTGTGAAGTGTCCACAGTTCGCATTTTGCACATTCGGCACGCCGCGCAACAAACATTAGGTGAAAATTAGGAATCTGATGAAGTCTAAAACTATGCTGCACTAAATCTAAAAGGATCGGAAGTTAGTTTACAGGTTGCTACAACTACAAATCAGGTTTGCGATCGCTCGAACTAATTTAGCTGGTTCCACAGGTTTGGTGATATGCTGCCCAAATCCGGCAGCAATTGCCTGTTGATAATCAACCTCTGCTGCGTAAGCTGTCAGGGCGATGGCTGGAATTTGTCCTCCATCCTCTGGTAACATGGCTCTGATTTGACGCATCAGCATATAGCCGTCTACTTCCGGCATTCCGATGTCGCTTAACAGCAGATTTGGCTGGAACTGAGGCATAACTTGTAGTGCTTCCAAAGCAGATGCAGCCTGGATTACTACCGCGCCAGACTGCTCCAAAATGAAAGCAATTAACTCTCGCGTATCCCGCTCATCATCCACAATCAGAATCCTCACCCCATTTAGATCAGGCGAATCATCAGGTTGTCGAGCAATTTGGTGGCTATTTAGATGAATCTTCATCAGTGGTAGCATGACTGTAAAGGTTGCTCCCTGTTCTTCACCCAAACTTTCTGCCTGAACTGTGCCGCCATGTAGTTCTACAATGTGACGAACAATAGCTAATCCTAATCCCAGTCCCCCGAATTTCCTGGTAGTTGCACCGTCAGCTTGTCGAAAGTAATCAAAGACATAGGGTAGAAAATCTGGGCTAATTCCCTTACCTGTATCACTAACTCGAAGTTGAACCTGAGAACCAAGTGATTGTAAACTGATTTCTACCTGTCCACCTTGGGGGGTAAACTTAATAGCATTGGAAAGTAAATTCCAGATAACTTGCTGTAAGCGACCTGAATCACCGATTACTAGAAATTTTGGATCGCCGCTTTGGTGCGTTTCCAGCGCAACTAGGATTTGGGATTTTAGATTGTCAGGTTGCTCGTTGAAATCGATAGATTCTAAATTTCTATGAGGATTTTCTAATCCAAAATCTAAAATCGTAAATCGCAAATTGATAAATTTGGCTTCAGCGGCTAGACGTATAGTTTCTATTGCTGCTGCGATCACAGTTTCCAAATTCACAGGAGCAATATTCAGGCTGAGTTTACCTTGCAAAATGCGAGAGACATCCAGCAAATCTTCAATTAGTTGCGTCTGAAGCTTGGCATTGCGCTCAATTGTTTCCAGGGCACGAGTGGTAGTTGCTTGATCATACTTTTTAGTTTGCAGTAACTTCGACCATCCCAAGATTGGGTTTAGCGGTGTGCGAAGTTCGTGGGAAAGAACCGCCAAAAATTCATCTTTGATCCGGTTAGCTTGGACTAATTGCTCTTTTTGCTGCTGTAACGAAGCCATCAACTGAGCGCGTTCCAGAGCAACCGCCACTTGATCGGAGGTTGCTTGTAATAGGGCAATTTCTCCAGAAGTGAAGTGGGTACGGGTGCGACTGGCAAAGGAGAGGACACCAAGCAGCTTTCCCTGAGCAATTAACGGTTGACCGGCATAGGCTGTAATTCCCAAAGCCTGGAGGATGTCGGCATTTGGATGAGTAGAGTGTAGCAGATCATTGACGACAATTTGATGGCGTTTTTGCGCTACTAGTCCGCATATCCCTTGATTAAATTCCAGGTATTCAATTGCTTGAAAGACTTCATCGGTAATGCCGGTCCAACCTACTAATCGAAGTTTCTGCTTATTTTCGTGTGTATCAATTAGATAGTGAAAGTAAAAATGCAAATCCATCTGCGCCGAGAGTTTGCTGAACAAGCTGTTCATTAAATCCAAGGGGCGCTCAGTTGAAAGCAAATCGCTGGTTGTTTCAGAGAGCAGCTTGAGTCGTTCAGTACGCTCTTGCAAGGCAAGTTCTGCAAGCTGGCGTTCACGAAGGGCGCGTTCGCGTTCGGTGATGTCAACTGCAACCCCTCCTACCAGGCGTTGCCCAGAGACATCGGCAATGGGAAACTTATATACCAAAAATTCCCCTAAGGTACCATCTGTGCGTGGGACAGACTCGATCGTTTCAACAACCTGATTCGTCTCGGCAACCATTCTAATGTTATCGAGGAGGGGTTGAGCGATTTGATCTGGGTATAGGTCAAAAATGTTTTTATTAATCGCCTTATTTGTTGCTAAATCGAATGTGCTCAGATAAGTTGGACTGAGGTAAAGTACACGTCCGTCTGCATTCGTAATCCATGCTGCGGCTGGAATATTGTCCATAAAAGCTTGAAATTGCTCTTGACTCTGACTCAGCGCTTTTTTAGCTTGTTTGAGATCACTAATATCCAGAATGAATGCGACTGATTTGTGCCGAGATTCTCCTAACAGAGAGTAGCCAACTACAATTGGGACAATGGAACCATCCTTGCGAATACATTCCTTCTCATAGGGAGTACAGGTTCCCTTCGCTCTTGCCTCGGCAATAGCCAGTTCATCTAAATATTGGTACTCAGGGGGCGTGATCTCAGTCCAGCATAGTCTGCCTGCCTGGATATCTTCCAGGGTATAGCCGACAATTCGCAAGAACTCGTCATTGGCTTCAGTGATACCACCATTCACATCACCAAAGAGAATGCCAACTACATTCGCTTTCACAAAACTCCTGAGGCGTTCCTCACTTGCTTGAACTGCTTTCTGAGCCTGCTTGCGATCGCTGATATCTGTAGTACTGCCAACTAAGCGTACTGGTTTTCCATCAGCATCTCGCTGCACCACTATCCCCTGATCCAGTACGTGGACATACTGATTATGTTTGTTGCGAATGCGATACTCAGCAGAATAGCGATCGCCATTTACCAAAGCGATCGCCGCCTCTTGTACACGCTGCAAATCCTCTGGATGCACAAGTTGACGCCACCAATTACCAGTTGGTTGGGCAATGTCGAGGGAATAGCCCAAAATTCGGGTTAACCCCTCGGTTCTTTCAACGGTATCTTGCTCTAAATTCCAGTCATAAATCAAACAGTTGACCGCAGCAGATGCTAACTCAAAACGCTCGTTAGCTAACCTCAGGCGTTCCTCTTTCTCCCGCAAAATTTGTTCTACTTGCTTGCGTTCGCTGATGTCACGGAAGAAAATGTCAAGACCATCCTCACAAGGGTAGGCGTGAATCTCCAGCCACAGGTCATACTTGGACGGGAAGTAGTAATGATGCTCGAAGTGGACGGGAATCTGTTCTGCCATCGCCCGTCGGTACTGATGTTCTACATTAGTGCCTACTGATAGGGGCCATTCCTCCCAGTACGACTTCCCGATAACCTCTGTCCTGGGTTTGCCGTTTATTCGCCCTGCTTCGGCATTTTGGTAGATGATTCGCCAATCCTGGTCTAAAGTAATAAATGCATCACTCATGTTTTCCAGAGTGCGTGTGTTCCGATCATTGGCTTGCTGTAATGCTGCTTTTGCTTGTTTGCGTTCACTCAAATCAACAACGAAGCCAATGACTGTTTCTTGAGTGTCTCCCACAAGCACAGAACCAAGCAGAACGGGAATGCGATCGCCATTTTTACAAATGTATTCCTTCTCAAAGGGCTTACATACTCCGGTCGTTCTAAGTTCTTCCACTGAACTCTCACTCAAAAGAAGATACTCAGGTGGGGTGATCTCACGCCATTTCATTTGGTTAGCGGACAAATCTTCTGGCGTATAGCCAACCATCTTCAAAAAAGCATCATTGGCTTCCATGATTGAGCCGTTGTTGATATCAGTTACAATCACCCCAATGATGTTGGATTCTGCCAGTCGGCTAAACCGCATTTCGCTATTTTGCAACAACTTTAGACTTGTCTCTGCTTTGCGTCTAGCAGTTCGCAACTCTGAGGAGAGTGCAGTAATTAACAAGGATACTAATGAGAACGTGGTTAATCTTACCAAGACATTCGGGTTGAGGAAACCGAATGAGTAGACTGGCTCGATCAAAAAATAAAGCGCAGTTGTAATAGACAGGGCGATCGCTAGTACTCCAAGTCCCATGCCACCATACCAGGCACTAATTGCCACAGCAGCATAAAATAATGTAAATACGCTCGGATCGAAGACTGGCAACAACAGTCGCGTCAGCAGCAGCGCCGCTATGACCGCCAGAATCATCACACCATAGTTTAGTAACCAAGAGCGTATCATCAAAATTTTTCCGGGTACTTTCACGATCATCTTAGGAGTCCTGCCGTTGCTTTGCTTTTGGAAGATACTCGTTCAGTAGTCTTTTGCCTGGTTCGCCCATCTTCTGTAACATTTCTTCAATTAGCTTTAGTGCCATCTGTGAAGGCACTGTAGATCCGTTCTCCCAGCGGTTGACTGTTCGTAGGGAAACTCCTAAGTTGGCTGCAAACTTTTCCTGAGAGAGATCGAGTTGCTGCCGAAGTTCACGGATTAAATCTGAAATTTTTAGTGGTTTTTCTAGTTCCATAATAGGAAGAGTAGGACAGATGTCTCGCCATTTGTCTCCAGCTTGAGAAAGAATTTGAACAGTCATCAGTTGTGATCAATTTCATCTTTTGGCGCATACCGATATCAGTTATCAGCCGTCATTGTTTACTCTTCACTGATTTCAGTCCCTCACCATACTTCAGATAATTGTTCACTATTTTCAGGTGATGCCACAAAAACTTGCTAATAGAAAAGAACTGGAGCAGGGATCTATAAAATAAACATTAAATTTTGTTGGTATGTGATGCAGAAATAGTATTATATTAAGCGCTTTGTTAATGTTAAAGGATCATACACCGCCAAAAATTTATGGATGGTGCATTACATTCCCATGCTTCGCAACTTACCTGCTTAATATTTTATTAAGATATCCTAAATACATAAGTTTTATTCAATACTTTGTATTTATAACTTTTTATCGCTAATATTTGGTAAAACTATCTGAAATGATTCTCAAAATATGTAGTTAATTTTACTTCTCAGCTAAGAGGCCAATGGCAAAGCTGTAAAGCTATGATAAGATTTAAATAAAATTTTTGTCTGATCCATATCACTGTTTTGATTAATCAACACTCCGAAAACCTTTTAAACACTCAACTGGAAAATGTACCAGGTAAAGACTATATATTTAGCTGGTTTGATTGGTTTTGTCTTTGGTATCCTCCAGGCTGGCTAATTTTATTCAACCGCCATTGGCAGCACTATCACATCGATCCAGAAGGTTGGAATTGGCCAGAATATGGATTATTTTTAATTCCTGGCGGATTTTATCTGGCGCTGCTGAGTCGTTGGTTGCGTCTTGGTTTTCGTTCACCTGGAAAAGAAGTTGGTGAATTTGATCCTAAATATCAACAAGCTTTTCGTCAAGAAGTTCTCGGCCCCATCGTTAAATACTATTTTCGTGGAGAATTGCAACAAGTCGAAAACTTGCCGCTAACAGGGCCATTGATTGTAGCAATGAATCACGCAGGGATGTGTTTTCCTTGGGATTTTTTGACTTTGGGTTATTTATTAAGTGAAGCTAGAGGATGGGTGATACAACCTGTAGCAAGTCCAGCACTATTTGAGCATCCTTGGGTGATTTGGTGGCTACCATCTAAATGGTCGCAGGTTTTAGGTGGTGTGCGAGCCGAATTAGATGATTTTGAAACAGCTATCGCCCAAGGTAAAATTCTCTTATATGCACCCGAAGGTATCCGCGGCCCTCTGAAAGGTTGGAAAAGACGCTATCAACTGGAAAAGTTTGATGTGAGTTTTATTAAGTTGAGCGATCGCTATCAAATTCCCATTCTCCCAGTAGTTTGCATCGGTAGTGAATTTTTACATCCTTGGGCTATTAATTTCCAGAAATTGCAACGACTAGTCAAATTACCATTCTTGCCTTTTTCGCCTTTAATGCTTGTCTTAATTCTGTTTCCTTCAATGGGAATTTGGGCAATGAGAACTCGGCTGCGTTACTTTATTCAGCCTTTGGAACCAGCAGAATTATACAACTATTCAAACAAAGAGCGTACAGTAGCTTATCGGCAGGCACAACAATTACGGGAAAAACTGCAAATTAAAATTAATCAGTTTTTGAGAAGAATTTAATATTACATGTGAATTCAAGTCAATCTTTTGTATATAAATATTGCTATTTCAGCGTGCTTTAATATCAGAAAACTTTATGAGATAATTTAATTTTAGCTGTGTTTTGCTTGATAAAGCACTAGAGTTTCTTCTTTTTAATACTATTATTTATGATTATGTAAAAGTCTTATATTTATTATAGGTAGGATTGTCAACAAAACCCTGTACAAAGTTGTACTATTTTGTCCAGGGTTGTCTATTATTCTATATGCTTAGGACAAGCTCCCGTTGTTAACAAACTCATGCCCCGTTTGCCAGAGTGCTGTAGCTGAAAGAGCTATCTGCAAAGATAAATTTCTCAAAGCCAGTTGTGGACAAGGTAATGGAGTTTCCATTGTTGTTGAAACTAATGTTGGCAGAATTAAGGGTATTGCCAGAAATAACACCAGATACGATCAGTTCAGAGCGCTTGAAAGCGCCCAAATCCAGGGTGTCAAAACCTTTACCGCCATCAACAGTTGCTTCCCCGAATCCTTTCAAGTAGTCATTCCCTGTGCCCAAATCAATGGTCAACCCGCCACCGATAGAGACTTTCTGTTGAACTCCAGCTACGATACTGGTGGCAATAATTTCGTCATTGCCATTGCCAGTGTTGATGGTTCCTTTTCCATAAATGCCATAGGCAGTGCCACCAATTGTGGTTGTTGCCTGTCCGGTAAGTCTGTCATAATCATTGCCAGTATCAATCACTCCATCATTAAAGATGCCATAGGCTGTGGCGTTTTCTCCTGAGCTATTCCCATAACCGGTAATCGTGTCTTTGCCTGACCCTGTAGTGATAGTGGCGTCTTTAATGTTCTGGATGCCAGTCCCAGCACCAGCTTCGCCGTAGCCGACGTCGCCCTTGCCGCCCTTGCCGCCAGTACCGATGCCGTTGATAGTGTCTTCTCCATCTCCAGTATTCAAATTGCCACTGTTAGCGATGCCTATGCCAGTACCGCCGTAGCCGCCGTCGCCTTCGTAGCTTTTCTGGCCGCCGTTGCCGCCAGTACCGGTGCCGTTAATAGTGTCTTTTCCGTCCCCAGTATTCAAATTGCCACTGTTAGCGATGCCAGTGCCAGTACCGCCGTAGCCGCCGTAGCCGACGAAGCCGCGACCGTCGCTGCCGTTGCCGCCAGTACCGGTGCCGTTGATAGTGTCTTCTTGGTCTCCGGTATTCAAATTGCCACTGTTAGCAATGCCAGTGCCAGTACCGCCGTAGCTGTAGCCGATGTCGTAGATGTAGCCGATGCCGTAACCGCTCTTACCACCAGTACCAGTGCCGATGATCATGTTTTTTCCATCCCCTGCATTCAGTTTGCCACTGTTAGTGATGCCAGTGCCAGTACCGCCGTCGCCGCCCATGCCCAGGTACTTCTCGCCCTCACCGCCGTTGCCACCGTCGCCGCCAGTACCAATGCCATAGATAATGTCTTCTTGGTTCCCTGTATTCAGACTGCCACTGTTAGCAATGCCAGTGGCAGTACCACCGTCCTCACCCTCGCCGCCGTCGCCGCTGTCGTCGCCGCCGTTGCCACCCTTACCGCCAGTACCGATGCCAGAAATAATGGCTTCTTGGTACCCTGTATTCAGATTGCCACTGTTAGCAATTCCAGTGCCCTTGCTACCCTTGCCACCCTTGCCTCCAATGTAGTTGCTGTTGTACCTGTCGTCGCTGTAGGCGTTGCCGCCGTCGCCGCCAGTACCGATACCAGAAATAGTGTCTTCTTGGTTCCCTGCATTCAGTTTGCCACTGTTAGCAATGCCAGTGCCAGTACCGCCGTTACTGCCGTTACCGTCGTTGCCGCCAGTACCACTGCTGCCAATATTGCCAACACCCGTGCCCTCAATGGTGTCCTTTCCTGAGCCTGTATTAATCAAACCTGGAGTTAAAATATCAATTCCAATTGCTACAGATGCATTTAACTCTTCCCCTACTATTTTGTCCGCATTGGCGGTGCCAGTGAAATTGGGTGGAATGGTTAGTCTAGCCATAATCAAAATCCTCTCAATGTAGCTTAGTACGGTTAATTTGCTGATTCAAAGTTCACAGAAATAAAATGCACATACATCAAGTTGTAAAATGCATTATTGCTGTATGTTTATCTGGGTAAAAGAATATACTTTTCTCAATCACTCAATATGTGTTAGTGATCGCAGATTTAAAAAAACTGAGGTATTTTATGATGTCCAGAGAATATCTGCGAACACATCTTTTTTGTCCGAAGTCCAAATTTGCTATCTGCTTAGTAACATCTTAATAAGCGGATAGCAAATAAGTTAAAAAGATTTATTTGTATAAAAAAACACCTATAATTTGAAATTATATTATATTGAGCAAAAAGTCTGCATTTCAGTAAACGTATGTAAAGTCAATACTTTTTTTTCAATGATTTTTGGGGGATTTTTTGAAAACGCCGATTTTAGTAAATTTGCATTTATCATTTTTTGCCATCAAAAAAGATTAGAAATTTGAATATAAAATCAAAGGTTATAGGACACCGATTCAGTAAAGGACTTCCAAGGAATAAATTACTCGACAAAAATCAAGAGTCCACATTTAAGAGGTTTTACTACGCAAAACTGTCCCTCTCCGACGGGCGAGAGGGACAGACTTGAACTTCAGTTCAAGGCAGGGAGAAGTTCGTCGAGGTCATGTTAAACAATAATTCTTTCTTTAGAACTGCTCCTCCTCCCCTGCTTCAAGAGCTCACCTCAACAGATAACTTTGTTAACCAAACCGTATTGTCTTATACCCCTACTGGCTGTCTGACTTGCGATTTCACGGCTTCAACAATGGCATCTGCATCAATTTTGGCAGCATGGAGCAGTTCTTCTGGAGTGCCGGAACCTGGCATATCAAGCACTGCCAACTTAATTAACCGCAGTTGAGGCCCATTGTAAGTAGGAATACTACTAGTACCAGCAAAGGCATCAAGTACAGCTGCACCTAGTCCGCCTTCTATCCAGTGGTCTTCAACAACGACTAAATTTCCCTTGGTATCGCGTGCAGCTTGATGAAGTGTCTCTACATCAATGGGTTTGACCGAGTAGACATCTATGATCCGCACCGTAATGCCTTCGTTTTTGAGACGATCGCTAGCCTTAAGTGCTTCATATAAAGTAATACCAGCGGCAATCACAGTGGCTTGATCTTGCTCGGAACTACGGATTACTTTGCTACCACCAATGGGAAATTCTTCATCAGAGCCATAGATTACAGGTGTGCTTTCCCTGGTGGTGCGGAGGTAAACAATGCCATTGCGATCGCTCATTTGCGCCACTAGTTTAGCCGTCTGATTGCCATCACTGGGATATAATACAGTACTACTCCACACCGCCCGGAAGGCTGCTAAGTCCTCCAGTGCCATCTGTGAAGGGCCATCCTGACCAATGGATACCCCAGCATGAGAACCCACTAATTTAATGTTGGCGCGAGAGATAGCTGCCATCCGTACAAAGTCGTAACCTCTACTCAAGAAGGCTGCGAAGCTGGAAGCAAAGGGTTTATATTTTCGTACCTGCAAACCCACCGCTGCTGCAATCAGTTGTTGTTCAGCAATGTACATCTCAAAGTAGCGCTCAGGATAGGCTTTGGCAAAATCTTCGGCGTAAGTGGAATTACTCACCTCACCATCAAGGACAACTACATCGGGTTGAGCGGCTCCCAATGCCACTAAAGCGTCACCATATGCTTTACGTGTTGCGACCTTTGCACCTTTCTCATAAGTGGGAAGTTGCAGGGATTGAGGATTGCCTGTTGCAGCAGGTTGGCTTTGTTCTTCGGGTTTGTTGACTTGAATTATCATCTGGCGTTCACCACCTAACTCAGTGATCGCCTCTTTCTCTTGGTCGGGTTTGAATGCTTTACCATGCCAACCACCTATATCTTCCACAGAAGCCACACCTTTGCCTTTCTTCGTACGGGCGATAATTACCGTGGGGCGATCGTTGATGCTCAAAGCAGTGCTAAAGGCTTGGTCAATCTCTGTCAAGTTGTGACCATCAATTTCAATTGCGTGCCAGCCAAAGCCTCTAGCACGTGCAGCATAGGCTTGTGTGTTCCAACCCAGTTCAGTCTCACCGCGTTGCCCTAGTCGATTGACATCGATAATGGCGATCAGATTGTCTAGTTTGGAGTGTGAAGCATGATCAAAAGCCTCCCATACAGATCCCTCAGCTGTTTCGCTATCACCCAGCAATACCCAGACATGGTATGGAAGTTGATCTAGATATTTACCTGCTAAAGCCACCCCCACACCAATTGGTAATCCTTGTCCCAATGAGCCAGTCGCCACATCAACCCAAGGTAAAACTGGTGTGGGATGTCCTTGTAGACGGCTGCCAAATTGCCGTAGCGACAATAACTCCTCATCAGTAATTGCCCCTCCTGCTTTATACATGGCATAGAGCAGAGGTGCAGCGTGTCCTTTAGAGAGAAGGAAATGATCGTTATTAGGGTTGTGTGGATTATCAAAGTCGTAGCGGAGATATTTGGAGAGTAAAACCGCCATCAGATCAGCGGCTGACATGGACGAGGTAGGATGACCCGAACCAGCAACGGTTGTAGCGCGAATACTATCAATACGCAACTGTTGTGCTAGTTCATGCCATTGGTCTAGTTGCTCCTGTGTGGTCATAGTAATATTCCTAAATGAAAATCAAGGGTATTGTAGCGAATCCTTTGTTTCATCACTCGTGTTTTGGCTAAACTTGGCTTACCGAAAAAATGCTAATACGCTCTAGGTAAAAAGAAAAATTATTCTTTTTTAATTTGACTTTGTTATGAATAGTGTCTTTTTTAACCCGAAGCAGACACAAATCCAACTAAACACTTGTTCAAAGATTTCTTTCAATATCCCTAAGTTTACTTTAGATAGTAAGAGCTACAGTGGCTTCTTTCTAATGGAATAACTCAGCTTTATTTCTTAAGGTATACAAGACTAATTCCACTCGATTCAGAATTTTCTTTCTTGAACAACAAAAAAATCGAGATTACAACGAGAGAAAAAAGTCGTTTCTGTTTAAAATAGTTAAATTTTATTGACAAGTAATGGCTGAATAACATAATTCATTTTTCTATAAAAATTCACTTTTAGTCAGCGATAGCTCTTATTATATGCAGCTAAATGCTCTTTAGCGGATTACACTCATCGAAATTACTGTTTTCAATCAAATCAATTTAGTAATTATTAAATTGATTTTTCCATAACGAAGTTTATCAGCTTTTGATCTCTACGTTCTACCTCTTGCTGTTTCACAACAATAAAATTCTGGTTTTCAAAAAAAGGTTTAGCTGTAATACTGGCTTCTGTAAATAACTTTTCAATTTTTAAAACCTTTGCTTTTAATTCAAGCTGTTCTAAGATTTTCTTACCAATCCCTTTTCTTTGAAAATCTTGATGACAGTAAAAACGGTCAATATGGCCATTAGCTTCTAATTCCCCAAAACCAATAATTTTGCCCTGTTCCTCTGCTACATAAGTAAACTTACTTCCTAAATCTTTAATCCAAACATCAATATCCATATTTGCTGGTGCCCAAGCATCTACTTGTTCTTCTGTATAATCATGAATATTCACCTCATGAACAGTGTCATAGAACAATTTCATAATTTCTTCGGTATCAGCTATTTCGTATATTCTTAATATCATTAGGAAGGTAATTAATGACTAATAACTCTACTAGAAGTAACCCTCTTCCATCACTTTGGTGAAATAAAAATCTCAGGCAACTTTTAAACCTCATACAGCACTTGGGTTTAGAGCTTTATTTTCTAACATTATGGTGAAAATCATGTATTGTGCCTGAAACTCTTGCCTAACAAGGATTATATGTTTTTACTTTGGTGAAAGTGATGAAAGAGGGGTAACGCTCTTCCATCACTCTGGTCAAAGAAAAATCTTAGCTCACTTCTAAACAAGAGACAGAAACTGGGTTTGAACCTTTATTTTCTAACATTATGGCTAGAATCATCTATTTTGTCTAAAAGCCTTACGTAGTAAGGATTATTGTTTTATTCTCTGGTAAAAGTGATTAAAGAGCGGTAAGTAGGTCGGCAGAATAAAACCAAACTATGTTAACAAAACTGAACGAGGCTAAAACCCTCTTCCCTCGTGCCTTATCCCAACGACAAATATTTACGCCCACCTACTTATTATCAGCGCTAGCGGGACTACTTCAGCTTTCGAGTGCAGTCCTTTCCACTTATACAGCAGAATTGATCAGATTAAATCTCATATACACAATTTTTATAGTACAAATATACTGTTTTACTGCTAAAATGCCTTAAAAGTCAGCTAGCCTTGCTTGAGGTAGTATGAAAAAAATCCCAGACACGGACAAAAAGCCCACTTTGCTCAAAGTTTCGCTGTTGCAGCCTACAGCTGTAACTACTGCGATAGTGCCACTGCAACCCCAAGATGAAAAAATCATCAGTGAACGGGAGCGTTTTATAGCACAAGTCGAACGCATCAATCAGATGGCAGGAGAGTTAGAAGCAGCGATATTAGAGTTGAAAGCGATCGCCAACACACTTAATACTCAAAAACGTTACCCAGTTCTAAAATACAAAAATATTTTTATTTGGCAGTCAATTAGCGTCCCTTGGGTGAAACCAAAGCCAGACGAGTCATTTATTCTGACGACGCGAAGAGTTGATTTATTCCGAGCAGAAAGAGAAGCAACGCTATTAGCACGGCAACTTCGTCAGCAAACCAAAAAAAGATTAGCATCGCAGCGACACAGAAAAAATAAAAGTGGGGCTGAGGCTGACACAAAACGCTTCCTTAAAAAGGTATTAGTCAACAAATCTTAATAATTATCAACATTCAATGGCAGCTGACCCATGAGATTGTAACAGTTATGCTAATTGAAGTGGCAGAAGGAACTTCTTCCTCAAAATTGCTAGATACCACACTGCCATTGCTAATTGCCACCAACTGTGGTTGCAAATAGGCAAAGCTGCCCTAATATTTGCACTTCCGTAAAACCAGGTGCAACATCAGGGATAATCAATCAGCGCACAGAAGAGGTAAAAAAGGTGTTAAAGACACTTTTAGTGATTGCCGTTGGTTTTTTACCGTCCCTGTTTTCCCTGTGGATGATCCGCAAAAACTTTGTGCGATCGCGCTTACGGATGAGGCAAGCAGCGATGAATTTTCCAATGGTGCAGGGACGGCACAACATTAGACCTGTTGAAGGCGATCGCTATTATTTAGAAGGGGTGGGTTACCTGATTGGCGACATCAGCTGCAAATTTAATGCCCGATCTGGCTATATCCGCTGTGCTGTCAATCCTGAGGGCCCATGTAACGGTTGCCGTCACTATGAACCTAAGGGATTAGCTGGTAGTGAAAAAAGCGTTTAAGAGTCCTTACTTAGTACTCAACTAAACTGACAAAGCGACTTTATAGCACATTCCCAAATTAACCAAGGAATGATAAAATCATTACTAATTATAATAATTCGTATTTACAAACACTTTGAATATTTGTCTTTGCATGGTGAAATAAGAATGATTTAATAGAATTCGTGTAAAAGCGTAAATCTGCGTTACTTTGTTTCCAGATTATAAACTTTACTATTAGCTTTTGCCGAATATCTAATAACTACATGATTATTTAACGATGAACAACGCGATCGCTCGGACAACAGCATTATTATCAACTTGGGCTTTGCTACTAACAGGCTGTGGTAGTGGCACTAGCACTGTGAGAAATTCTCCAAATAATAGTCCAAATAGTACCCCAAATAATACTGCAACCGATACGGCAGCGACAACGGGTACATTGTCGGGTGCTATTCCCATCGGTATTGGCGTTGCCCAAACTAGCAATGTAGCATTACTAGGTCAAGAACAAGTTGCTGGAGCCAAACTTGCCGAGAAGTATTTTAATAGTAAAGGTGGTGTCAACGGGACTCCAATTAAATTGGTGTTTCAAGATACTAGCGGTGATGAAGCAGGGACAATTAACGCTTTTCAAACTCTAATTAACAAAGATAAAGTTATTGGGATTGTGGGCCCAACTTTGTCACAGCAAGCTTTTAGTGCTGACCCGATTGCCGAACGTGCAAAAGTACCAATTATTGGGCCATCGAATACTGCTAAAAACATTCCCGAAATTGGTGATTACGTTGCTCGTGTTTCTGCACCAGTTTCCATCGTCGCGCCTAATTCGGTGAAAGCTGCACTTAAGCAGAACCCCCAACTTAAAAAAGTCGCAGTTTTTTATGCTCAAAATGATTCATATAGCAAGTCGGAAACGGAAATTTTTCAGCAAACAGTTAAGGATCAAGGGCTGGAATTGGTAACAGTACAAAAGTTCCAAACCAGTGATACAGATTTTCAAAGCCAAGCTACCAATGCGATTAATCTCAAACCAGATTTGATCATTATTTCTGGTTTAGCTGCTGATGGTGGTAATTTAGTCCGACAATTGCGGGAACTGGGTTATAAAGGCTTAATTGTTGGTGGAAATGGTTTAAATACATCGAATATATTGCCAGTTTGTAAGGCACTTTGTGATGGTGTGTTGATTGCTCAAGCCTACAGTCCAGAACATCCAGGTGAAATTAACACGGCATTTCATAAAGCCTATACTGACGAATACAAAAAAGAGCCACCCCAATTTAGCGCCCAAGCTTTTACAGCAGTGCAGGTTTATGTCGAAGCACTCCAAGCTTTAGATAAAAAGAGCAAAGTCAACAAATTACAGCTACCAGAATTGCGGACAGAATTAAACAAACAGATACTTGTCGGAACATACAATACACCATTGGGTGAAATTAGTTTTACTCCCATAGGTGAAGTTGTGCAAAAAGATTTCTATGTAGCCCAAATCAAGATGGCAAAAGACGGGAGCCAGGGTAAATTTACATTTATAAAATAGTTGCTACATGAATATCAATCTGTTTTTGCAGCAATTATTAAATGGGTTATCCATCGGTAGCGTTTATGCAATTTTTGCCTTAGGATATACCTTAGTTTATTCGATTTTGGGCATCATTAATTTAGCTCATGGCGCGATTTTTACCTTGGGTGCATATTTCACTTATGCACTCATGGGTGGTAACTTTGGGTTTAACGGCTTGTTGGCTAATGCAGCCCTGCCGATAAAATTACCATTTGCTATATCCTTAATATTAGGAAGTACCTTGGCGGGATTAGTAGGGATAGTGATGGAACGCGTTGCTTTTCAACCCTTACGGCGTCAAGGATCTGACCCTCTACTAACTGTTGTTTCTAGCTTGGGGGTAGCAGTGGTAATTGTGAATTTAATCCAGTATTTAGTAGGCGCAGAAAGTTATACATACCCCGCAAATACTTACGGAAATTTGCCACCAGCTATTAACTTTGGTAGTCCAGAAAACCCAATTCCTATTCGCAGTGTTCAGGTGGTAATTTTTGGTGTATCAGTTGTGATTGTGGCAATTCTTACCTATTTTATCAATCGAACTAAATATGGTAAGGCAATGCAGGCGATCGCAGAAGATCCAACCACAGCTAGTTTGTTAGGAATTAATAGCGATCGCTTTATCATCCTAACATTCTTCATCAGCAGTTTTTTAGCAGGATTAGCAGGAACTTTAGTCGCCTCTAGTGTTAGTATTGCAGGGCCATATTTCGGCATTGCTTTTGGGTTGCGCGGTTTAGCGGTAATTGTCTTAGGTGGTTTGGGTAGTATTCCCGGTGCAGTATTAGGAGGTTTGTTAATTGGACTAGTAGAGGCGTTTGTACCCGCTGAATACTCTGGATATAAAGACGCAGTAGCCTTTGGAATTTTGTTTATCATGCTATTAGTTAGACCCCAAGGTTTACTGGGACGGCGGTTTATTCAGAAAGTGTAGTAAGAGGAAGTTAGGAGTTAATAGTTAGGAATTATAAGTTTAAATCTTCTTAAATCCCAACTCATAACTCATAACTCATAACTCATAACTCATAACTTAAAAAATGGCTGATTTTTTTGCTACTTACGGTTCTTTAATTGTCTCTATGGTATTGGGGACCCTACTAGGATTATCGCTTTATTTACCGCTAATGACAGGGCAATTGTCTTTAGCTAGTCCGGGATTTTATGCTTTGGGTGGGTATATTGCAGCAATTCTCTCCACAAAAGTTTTGACATCTAGTAGTAGTTTATATCCCATTCCATTATTATTATTGGAGATATTAATTGCTGGTGTAATTTCTGGTTTATTAGGTGTAGTAGTGGGAATTCCAGCATTGAGATTACGAGGAATTTATTTAGCGATCGCTACTATTGCTTTTGTAGAAGTTCTGCGCGTCATCTCTCTCAATCTGGATATTACAGGCGGTGCTGTTGGGATTTTTGGCATTCCTCAACCTTTCCAAACACAACTTGAATATTTATGGATTGCCCTCCCTTTACTATTAATTAGTATGGTGCTACTTTATCGTTTAGAACGCATCCGTGTCGGCAGGGCTTTTATCGCTATCCGTGAAGATGAATTAGCTGCGGGTGCAATGGGAATTGATCCGACTTATTACAAAGTTTTGGCGTTTACACTAGGGGCTATACTTGCAGGGGTTGTAGGTGCAATTAGCGCCCACTTCCTTAATACCTGGAATGCTCGTCAAGGGACTTTTGATGCCAGTATTATATATTTAACTTTTGTTTTGATTGGTGGTTCAAGAACTTTCTTAGGATCGGTAGTTGGAGGTATTGTATTTACAGCTTTACCAGAGATTCTGCGAAGCCTAGCTGATACTGGTGGTTTACCTAATTGGTTAGCACAATTTTTGCGAGATGGGAGATTAATTATTTTTGGTTTACTAATAGTAGTAGGTACAATCTTTTTCCCCCAAGGGCTAATTACTCCAGATATTTTTCAAAGACGCAAAATCCAAAAGTGAACTATTCATAATAATATGTAAAAATGTCACATAGTATTCCAGCACCTAATAACAGTATTGTCTTAGAAGCAAGAGCATTGACTCGCCGCTTTGGTGGTCTAGTGGCGGTAAATAATGTATCTTTTAGTGTAAATAAACATGAGATTTTTGGACTGATTGGCCCAAATGGTGCTGGCAAAACAACACTGTTTAATTTGATTACTGCTTTCATTCCACCTTCTAGCGGTCAATTAATTTATCAAGGTACAGAAATTTTTCAACTGCGTCCTCATCAAATTGCTGCTTTAGGAATAGCTCGTACCTTCCAAAATATTCGCTTGTTTGGGGAATTATCGGCATTAGAAAATGTGATAATTGCCCGACATTTACACACTAAAAGTAATATGATCACAGGAGTTTTGGGATTACCACCAGCGCCTAATGAAGAACTTAAAACTAAGCAAAAAGCTTTAGATTTATTGGATTTAGTGGGATTGAGCGATCGCGCTGAAGAAAAAGCTAAAAACTTTGCCTACGGCGATCAGCGTCGGCTAGAAATTGCCCGCGCTTTAGCATTAAAACCGCAAATCTTACTTCTTGACGAACCAGCGGCGGGGATGAACCCCAACGAAAAGCAGCAACTCAGTGCATTTATTCGCAGCCTGCGCGATCGCTTTAATTTGACGATCATCCTGATAGAACATCATGTACCCTTAGTGATGGGTTTGTGCGATCGCATTGCGGTATTAGATTTCGGTCAATTAATTGCTTTGGGTGAACCATCTGTAGTCAGAAATAATCCAGCGGTGATTGAGGCTTATTTAGGCAATGAATGATTATCTGTCTCAAATTACAAAACCTGTTGCAATTCCTCAATATTATTTGCAGTTACAACATTCCGTAAAATTATCTTCAAACGCTCTAAATCATTAATTTGGTTGATTTGTGACATTAACTGTAACCCGTTATCACCGAATTTCAACTCTAAATTAATTTCAATACTAGAAAGTATTCCTCGCAGTTCCCCGCGTGCTTCCCCGCGTGCTTCTCCGCGTGCTTCTCCTTCACGTAAAATTTCCTGATACCAAGGTGACTCACGTAATACAGTCATATCCCACCTCATGATTTCTCGAATTAGGGCACTCTCTAAAACAAACGTAGCAAAAAAAGCTAAGACTGTTTCCAGTTGGTTTAGTTGTTCATCAGCACGGAGAATTTGCAATGCTTCTCTAATAGTAGATTCATTTTCACCACCTTTAAGAATAGGTACAAACGGCAGTAATGATGGTAAAGGTTGTTCAAAAGCAATGTTGACATCGACTTCCCACATATTAATTACCCGATAATCTTGTATTGCCCGTAATCCAGCAATATTTGATGTAAAGCTTGTGGGTATTTCGTTGTTGCCAGTTTTAAGAATGTTGATGAGAACGGGGTATGTTGGTAAGTTATATTTTTCTTCTGCAAGTGCACCGTATGCACGCATCCGACGTGGCATTTTGGATTGATAGCGTAATTGCAATTCGTTGAGAAGCAGAAATTCTCCGTGCTGAGGACTTGTGACACGGATTAATACATCACTTTCTCGGCTAATCCACTGAAATTCACTGGTGAGAATTTCCCCAGCAACGAGATCAGGAATCTGGGTTACCCATCTTACCCAGTTGTCAGGTGCGAGACTGATTAATTTTTTGGTGCCGACATCGGCAGGTTTTGCCATCAGGGTGTAGATGCTCTCAAGAAGTGAGATTTATCGTAACTTGAAGTGTGGCATTACATCTAAAGAATGTTTATTAAGTAAGCTTTTACCTGCTTTATTTGTCTGCAATGTTAATAACAGCTAGTGATGGGGTTTTGCGATCGCAAGTTATTAAGAATGAGTTATAAAAAAATTTGGGCGATGCCTACGGTGGTCACTGAAAACTGCTATAGGTGATATCTCCAGTAAGCTTTGCTGTTTTCATGCGCGGAGCGCTGTACGTCATACTAACCTATGATTAATAATAACTTTTATCATTATCACTAACTATGACAATTATCCTGACGCCCAAAGAGGAGCGAGAACTGTGGGCAGAAGCTAAACTGAACAGCCTACAAAACCCAGAGCCTAATGAATTTATTTATCAAGTACCCAAGCAACTGGGCAAAGGATATATGCGAGATATTGAGGTGTATCCCCATCTCTGGCTTTCAATTAGTGACTCTGAATATCACGATGATGTATTGGAGGAAGTTCCTGAATATAATCATCCTCTGCAATTTGGTGTCGGTCTTTTAGGAGTTAACACAGACGATACACTGATCTCTGGTGCTGGCGTTCAACGCTCATGGATTTTCAAGACTCCAAAATATCAACGGTTTGTGGGCTTTGATATTCATATGCCACCTTCGCTATTGGCAACCTTTTTCCCGACAGAGGGCGGCGAAATTCCTTCCCAGTTCAGCTTACTGGCCAAAGGTGATGATTGGCAGACAATGCTACACCCCAAAAAGACTGCTGCTATCCACTCTGTGGCAGAGCAAATCATTAACTGTCCTTATCAAGGAATCACCAAGCGGATGTATTTGCAGGTGAGAGTGCTGGAACTGATCAGGTTGCAGTTAACTCCGATAATTACTGATCAAGGTGGACTGCAACCACAACCACGATTTAGAGCCGGAACTCTTGAGCGGATATACCAGGCAAGAGAAATTTTACTCTCCCGGCTAGAAAATCCACCATCATTATTAGAATTAGCACAACTTGTGGGAATAAGCGATCGCACTCTTCAACGTGGTTTTCAGCGACTCTTTGGTACTACCGTATTTGGTTACTTGACAGATAAACGCATGGAGCGAGCAAAATGCTGGCTCAGAGAAGGAAATCGCACAGTGCTAGAGGTGGCAATTATGACTGGTTACTCCAATCCCACACACTTTAGTGTTGCTTTTAAACGTAAGTTTGGTATCTCTCCGAGTCAGTGTTTGTTGGGAAAAAAGTCTGTTTAACGATAATTAGGGACTTCTTAATTACGAATTACGAATTATTCTAGTCAGTGTTTATTGCCAGAAAAGTCTGTTTGGCGATGATTAGTTCTGTATTGGGGTAGACGCGACTCATGCAATTCCTCTAATCTTCATTTTGAGTTTATTCAGAAATCTTCTGAACAAAGAGGTTTTGGTTACTGGAGTGTGAGGAAAAAATTCATGAAGATTCAGTGATCGCTATCTACTATTTGGCTGTGGTTAGTAATGATTTTTCTGCCGTTGTTGATGGCACAATCTATACAAGCACAGGTTAAGCAAAATCAACCAACAGCAATCAACACTGGGGAAAGTTTCAAAGTAACTGCCGATTCTTCTACTAACAGAAAAATTAGGCAAATCAGTGAGATGGAACACCCAGCCACCAATACTAGTGGATTACTTTCGCAATCGTCAACCCCACAAGCAACGCCAGCATCAGGAATCGTACCAATTACCGGGGTGAAAGCCAATCCCACTTCCCAAGGTGTGGAGGTGATTTTAGAGACACCGCTTGTCACTCAACTGCAAGTTACGAATCGCAGTACGGGCAATAATTTTATTGTTGATGTATCTGGTGGGCAGTTACAGTTAGCAGATGGTAATGCTTTTACATTTCGTTCGGAAAAACCACTTGCGGGAATTACACAAATAACAGCACAGAATATTGATGCCAATACTGTGCGAGTGACGGTAGTGGGTGTTGCAGCTATGCCCACAGTTGAGTTATTGGATGATAATGCAGGATTGGTTTTTGCAGTAGCATCGCAGGCAACTGCAATGCAGCCACCTCAAACACTACAAACTGAAGAACAACTACCAAACCAAACACCGCAACAGACACCATCGACACAAGACAATGAGCCAATTGAGTTAGTTGTGACGGGTGAGCAAGATAACTATCGTGCAACAGATGCTTCAACTGCCACCAAAACTGACACACCTTTGCACGACATTCCTCAATCGATTCAGGTAGTACCCCGACAAGTACGGAAGACCAGCAGGTGAGAAACCTGGCTGAAGCGGTTAGAAATGTGCCCGGTGTAGTCCAGGGAGGTCAATCATCAACTCGTGGAAATTTTGAAGCTGTTTCAATCCGAGGCTTTCGTTCACAAAGCGATATCCAGAGAAACGGGTTGAGAGACCTTACTTATCAACTTGCAAGTTTTGATGCGGCTGGTTTTGAACGAATTGAGGTGCTAAAAGGACCAGCTTCAGTTCTCTACGGTCAGGGTTCATTAGGCGGAGTCATCAATTATGTCACTAAATAACCTCTGAGCGAGCCTTACTACGCAATAGAAGCCTCTGCTGGCAGCTTCAACTTCTATCGCGGAGCTTTTGACTTTTCTGGTCCACTCAATGACAGCAAAACGGTATTGTATCGTCTTAACCTTGCAACTCAGACGACCGAAAGCTTCCTAGACTTCTATGATGAACAAAAATACTTTGTTGCTCCTGTGCTTTCCTGGCAAATCAGCGATCGCACTAAGATTACTTTTTCTGGCGAATATCAGGTTCGACCCAAAAAGAATGGTCAGCTGGGGCTTCCCGCCAAGGGGACTATCCTACCCAATCCGAATGGTCAAATACCGCGCGATCGCAACACAGCAGAGCCGTTTAGTACAATGGATCAAAGTGCCCTTCGCGTTGGCTACGATCTCGAACATCGCTTTAGTGACAACTGGCAGCTACGTAGCGCCTTTGGATATTCCTCATCTCAACGGTTTACGAATTGGATTACTAACGGCCAGTTAGATGATGAAAAGCGAATTATAAGTAGAGGTTACGAAAATGGTGTTGATGACTACAGATTCTATAATCTTGATACATATGTAGTTGGTAAGTTTACTACAGGTAGTATTAGGCATCAACTGGTCACAGGATTTAATCTCAACAGGCAAACCCAATATTACATCGGCTATGATCGCGAAATTGCTTCCCTTGACCTGTTCAATCCTGTATACGGTAGTCAGCCATTCGGCGATCCTAGTTTTTTTGATGGTCTCGACACAACAGACACACTCGGTGTTTATGTTCAAGATCAAGTGACACTGGCTGATAATCTGAAACTGCTATTGGGCGGGCGGTTTGATACCTTCAACCAGACCTCAGAAGATTATCTTGCTAAGACAGAACAAACGCAATCTGATGATGCATTTAGTCCGCGTGTGGGAATTGTTTATCAGCCAATAAAAGCAATTTCACTGTATGCTAACTACAGTCGTTCCTTTAGCCCAAACACTGGAAGAGCCTTTGATAACAGTACATTTCAACCGGAACGCGGTACTTCCTATGAAGTTGGTATCAAAGGAGATATTAGCAGTACACTTTCTGCGACACTTGCCTTTTACGATTTGACACGCTCCAATGTCTTGACCACCAATCCAATCAATTCTGACTTATCCATCCAAACAGGTGAGCAACGTAGCAAAGGGGTTGAATTTAGCATTGGTGGCGAAATTTTACCAGGATGGAACATCATTGAAGGTTATGCTTACACTGATGCAGAAATTACCAAAGACAATACCTATACGGTTGGCAACTTGGTGAATAATATTCCCAAACACAGCTTTAACATCTGGACAAGCTACAACATTCAATCTGGTAATTTCAAAGGCTTGGGTTTTGGCTTGGGGTTATTCTACGTCGGAGAACGCCAAGGAGACTTAAACAATACCTTCACTTTGCCTAGTTATTTCCTCACTGAGGCCGCTATCTTCTATAAGCAAGATAGATTCCGGGCAGGAATTAATTTTAAGAATTTGTTTGACGTTGACTATATTGAATCTGCTATTAACAGCACAAATCTTTTTTATGCCGATCCGTTTACGGTGCAGGGGACAATTTCATGGGAGTTTTAAGTTACTTTCCTTATTGCTTTTTACCTCGGTGTTTAAATTCCCGACTTTTTTAAAAAGTTGGGAATCTATGCCTTGCTGGCACTCATAACTAACTTCCAAGTAGCTTCTAGCCAAGAAAGTAAATCAGCTACACTCGTGAAATCTAACAATGCTACTCTCCGAGAAGCCGCTTCTCTTCTCCTTCGGAGACGCTACGCGAACGCGTCTACGCCCAGAGTTTCTAATGGTTACTCAAATCCGGCACACTTTGCGACTGCCTTTAAACGCCAATTTGGCATCACACAGGGCGAAGTTTGTTGGAGAAAAAGTCCTTTTAGCGAAGATGATGCCCTTTTTGGGTAGACACGAAAGCTAGAATCTATATATAATACCCACCAGTTTTATTAAGAACTCTTGTCATTTAATTAGAGTTGGCTTGGTGGAGTGTGAGGAATAATGAGAATTGAGCGATCGCCATTTACTACTTGGCTATGGTTAGTAATGATTTTTCTGCCGTTGTTGATGGCACAATCTGTACAAGCACAAGTCAAACACAATCAGCTAAGAGCAATCAACACCGGGAAAAGTTTCAAAGCGACTGCCGATTCTTCTACTAACAAAAGAATTTGGCTACTGGACGTTTCAAAGCTGTTCTTTTACAAAAGGCTAAGGATACAGTAATTAAACCTCAGTGTATGGGGCAGTTACTTGAAGAACTTTTAAAGCGTGAATCGATTGGAGCTAGAGAGTTTGCTAAATCCCTTGTTTCTATTCCTCTACCTTTAGAAGAAGAAGCACACTAGAAAGCTATAGTTGCAGGTAGGGTATTAGTCGAATGTGCAGAACCTAGTAGCTGGGCGGTTATTTGGTCGGCTATCTACCAAAATACAGACTTTGGGCGAGAAGTATTTGAAGCAGTCGCTTACCGCTACTCGCATGGTTTGCATTTGAAGCTGACTGAAAAACAGTTAGCGGATTTATACATCTGGCTAGTTTGTCAGTATCCTCATAGTGGAGATCCTGATTACAGTAATGATGTTCTTGCTCACAATATGGGCGCTAGAGAAAGTGTTGCTAACTTAAGAGACAGTGTTTTAACACAACTTAGGGAAACTGGGACATCTCAGGCGTGTATCGAGATTGAGCGTATTGCTGAGGAGTTTCCTGAATTAACGTGGCTTAAAAAAACGTTGCTGAAAGCTCAGAGCGTTAAACGGCGAAAAAATTGGCAACCACCTCAACCAGAGCAGATTCTTCAGATTGTTAGCAAAAAGGAATCACAGACTATGAAAACAATTCTGATCTTGGCATCCAGCCCAGTTGATGAGGCAAGATTACGCTTGGATAAAGAGGTGCGTGAAATTAATGATTACGTCGATCTCAGAAGCGTGATCAATTCAGATTAGAACAGAAATGGGCTGTTCGGGCTGCTGATGTACGTCGAGCTTTATTAGATCATGAACCACAAATCGTCCATTTCTGCGGACATGGATTTGGAAATGAAGGATTGGTGCTAGAAGATGAAAACGGACAATCAAAACTAGTCACTACAGAGGCTTTAGCAAATACATTTGAACTGTGTGCTGAACACGTCGAATGTGTTCTCCTTAATGCTTGCTATTCTGAAGTGCAAGCAGAGGCAATTGTAGAACATATTGACTATGTGATTGGGATGAATGATGCAATTGGAGATGCTGCCGCAATTCATTTTGCTACGGGATTTTATGATGCTCTTGGAGCAGGAAAGTCTATTGAAAATGCTTATAAATTGGGTTGTAATGCAATTCAGTCTGAGAATCTGCCAGATCATCTGAAACCAAAACTAAAGAAGAAAAAATAGCTCAATCAGCTTTTTGGTAATTAGAAAACCGTCTCTTCAATCACCATCATTCAACCTTATACCTTCAAGTTTTAACCTCAGAACCCGAAACTTAAACTTCAGAAGCTCAGCATTCGAGCAAAAAGGTGCAACTTCCGAGTTCAGAAGCTCAACGTTCAAGCAAAAAGGTGCAACTTCCGAGTTCAGAGGCTCAACGTTCGAGTAAAAAGGTCAAAGTTCCGAGTTCAGAGGCTCAACGTTCAAGCAAAAAGGTGCAACTTCCGAGTTCAGAGGCTCAACGTTCGAGTAAAAAGGTGCAACTTCCGAGTTCAGAGGTTGAAAGTTGAGATTTTGAAGGCAATGTCTACGACGGGCTACGCCTACGCAGAAGTATTTATCCCGAAAAATCATCTCTGAAGGGTCATTATCAAGGGTTCTAAAACTAGCCTTTTTAAGGTGACTCGTAAAATAAGATTGTTTTTTCTTTGCGCTCACCCATGTTCAGAACGGTGGAAGCCGCTGCTCTGACTTCTTTGTGTACCTCTGCGGTTTAAAAGTAATTTATCTAACCACTCCAGACGAAGAGAACACAGAGGTAAGACGGTAAAAAGAAATTGATTGACCAACATTTTTACTCATCTTGAAAGTGCTTATCTTATTTCATTAAAATTCTATATTTTGAGTATTTCTTGAATACACCGTACCATGTTTATTTAACCTGATTTTAACTGAATATTAAATTACTATTAAAGTACGGTAAATCTATTGATTTGAAGTCTTTTTTAAACGTTAGCAAGGTAAGTGTGCTGATGCTCAAGACTCACGACCCTACACAAATCCTGATACTATTAATTGGGGGTTCCACACTGCTTCTCTATGGTGTGAAACAAGTTACCGATGCAATGGAGCGGGCATTGGGTTCACGTCTGCGGCTTGCCATGATGACGCTGGCGAAGCGTCCAATGGCAGCTTTTGTGTCAGGTATGATTGTAACCATGCTAACCCAAAGCTCCACAGCAACTGCTTCAGTGATGGTAGGACTAGTCAGTGCCCAGTTAGTGCCATTAGCAACCGCAGTGCTCATGTTACAGGGAGCTGCCGTTGGCTCTACATTGATAGTACAACTGCTGGCTTTCCACATCACTGACTATGCACAAGAGTTTCTAGGTTTAACGGCAGCATTTGCTTTGTTGACCCGACGCAAGACTGTGCGGGATCTTGGGCGCGGCGTATTCAGTTTTGGATTAGTGTTGCAGGGTTTGGCGATGATTGACGCCAGTAGTGCCCCCATTGCCGATAGTTCGATTACGAATGAGATTATGCAGGTACTCTCCCCGTCTCCCTTGGTGTTGATATTACTGGGGGTACTGCTGGCAGCTGTGTTTGTCTCCAGTATCGCGGCGATTGGAATCGTAATGGTACTAGCTGGGGCACATGCCCTCCCCCTAGAAGCTGCTTTAGCAGTAACACTGGGTGCAAATATCGGCACAACACTTATGCCATTATTCACTGCATTAAACCGAGGTAGCGTCGTCGCCCGCCGACTAGGATTCATTTATGTTGGCACGAGGCTGGCAGGGGGAGCATTGGTGTTGGCATTGCTGAATCCCTTGGCGGTGTTATTGACTCGTCTGTTGCCCAATCCATCAACACAAGTAGCATTGGCACACCTGGGATTCAACTTGATTTTGGCGATTATTTTTGTACCACTAGCAAATTCACTTGCAGACTTCGCTACCAGACTGCTACCAGAACCTGAAACAGAAAAGAAACTGAGTGTACGCTATCTTGATCCCAATGCGTTGACATTACCTGCGATCGCACTTGGTCAAGCAATGCGCGAAATTCTGCGGATGGCGGATTTGGCAACAGAGATGCTACAGCTTAGTATTCAGGCGTTTGAAGACGGGGTGAAAGATTTGCCTAAACAGATTGGGGCACTCGATAACCAGCTTGACGACCTGGAAACTGCTATCAAGCATTACCTAATTCAACTCAATGATGAATTACTGACGGAGGAACAGTCGCAACGGGAGTTGACATTGCTTTATATCAGTACGGAGTTAGAGGCAATTGGCGACATCATCGACCGACAACTCATGAGATTAGCTCGACGCAAACGACGCAAACAAATTGCTTTTTCTCAGCAAGAGTGGAACGACATTGTTGCTTACCACGGTGATGTGCTGGCCCTGCTGCAACAAACACTGACAGGGCTGGCTGCACAAGATCCAACGATCGCAGGTGAAGTTTTATCGCAGCGGCAATCGCTCAACCAAATTAAGCGGGAAATTTATCTAAGGCATCATCAGCATCTCAGTTCAGGAGATTCTGTGAGTCTTAATGCCAGTTCCATTCATTTGGAGATGGTTAATGCGATGAGTCGTATTCTCTCCCACACCTATAGCATTGCCCGTGTTATTCAGGGAGAGTTGTAATTTGTTCACAGGTTTGAGCAGAAGAAGAAGCGATCGCCTTCTAACCCTCATCATCCAACCTCAAACCCTCAAGTTTCAATCTCAGAACCTCAACATTCGAGCAAAAAGGTCGAAGTTCCGAGTTCAGAAGCTCAACGTTCCAGCAAAAAGGTGCAACTTCCAAGTTCAAAGGCTCAACGTTCCAGCAAAAAGGTGCAACTTCCAAGTTCAAAGGTTCAGCGTTTGAGTAAAAAGGTGGAACTTTTGAGTTCAAAGGTTGGAAGTTGAGATTTTTAGAGCGATCACAGAGGTTTAAAGTAGAAAATTTATTGTGTAAAAGCTTGCTAATAACGTAAATATAAGCAACAAAAGAGTATTGAATAGAGCAAATATTGGTAAAATCTAAAAAGATAAAGTTTTAATAATAATTTATTAGTAAGTAATGACTAAAACTAAGCTACTAACGACACTCTCAGATGGGAAAATTTGTGATTTCATTGATCAAAAAATCCGTAATGATACACCCGAAGAGTATGTTCGTCAAAACATTGAGCGTCGCTTAGTTTTAGAATTGAGTTACTTGCCAGAACAAATTGAGGTTGAGTATCCAATTAAACAGGGTAGTAAGACAGTCCGGGCGGATATTGTCATCTTCGGTGAAGGAGAACCACACAATCAGGAGAACGTCCGAATTATTATTGAGTGCAAGAAAGACTCGATACAGCCCTCAGCTAGTAAAGACGGAGTTGATCAACTCAAGTCTTACATGGCAGCTTGCGATAATTCGGAATGGGGAATGTGGACAAACGGAAAGAAAAAGACAGTCTTTCGTCGAGTTAAGACAGAAGAAGGCGTTGTTTACGAAGAACCAAATGATATTCCTTCAAAAGATGGCAGTCTTGAAGAAGTCGATCGCCCAACTCGTGAATCTTTAAAGAATGCAGTTGGAGATAACCTGCTGTTTTCTTTCAAGATTTGTCATGACCATATTTATGTCACTGATGGACTACAAAAACAACCTGCTTTCTTTGAGCTTTTGAAAGTGATTTTTTGCAAGATTCATGATGAGCGGAATTTTCCAAACCCTTTAGAGTTTTATGCAACTGCCCGTGAAAAAGCAAGTAATGATGGTAGGCTAACTGTTGTTAATAGAATTAGTAAAATTTTTGATGCTGTCAAAAAACAGTATCCTGCTATTTTTGATGCTAACAACCAGCTAAAACTTCAGCCGCGTTCCTTAGCTTATGTGGTTGGTGAACTCCAGCGATATAGTTTTCTCAGTACGAATATTGATGTGAAGGGGAAAGCCTATGAGGAACTTGTTGGAGCTAACTTGAGGGGCGATCGCGGTGAATTTTTCACACCTCGAAATGTTCAAAGAATGACTGTTAGGATGCTTGATATAAAAGTAACTGACAGAATTATCGATCCTGCTTGTGGCACAGGTGGCTTTCTGGTCATTGCAATGAATGAAGTCATCCAAAAGCTAAAGCAGCAAGCGGGAGTCACTGAGCAATCTGATATCTGGATGCGAGATGCCTTAAATTCTAAAATCAGAGAAACTGCTCAAGCAAACTTCTTCGGAGTTGATATTAATCCAGACTTGGTAAAAGCTACCAAGATGAATATGGTGATGAATAATGATGGGGCTGGCAATATTTTCCGGCATGATTCATTATTACATCCGCATCAGTGGGAAGAGAATTTTCGCAAACAGTTTGCAAAAGCCCTTGATATTGATCCTAAAAGTTTACGCAGCCCAAAGGATCTAGCTTATTTTGATGTCATTGCTACAAATCCCCCCTTTGGCTCGAAGTTACCTATTAAAGATCGTGAAACTTTAATTCAATATCAGCTTGGTCATGTTTGGCGGGAAACTGAAACAGGTTGGGAAGTAACCGATCAACTTCAAGGCTCTGCACCCCCAGAAATTCTGTTCATTGAGCGATGCTGGCAATTTTTAAAACCCGGTGGACGCATGGGAATTGTGCTGCCAGATGCAATTTTGGGTGCGCCTGGATTACTCTACGTGCGATACTGGATGATCAAGCATTGCCGCATTGTCGCCTCTATTGATCTGCATTCCGACACCTTTCAGCCTCGTAATGGTACTCAAACCTCAGTTCTCATTCTTCAAAAAAAGACAGAAGAAGAAATTAATCGAGGAACCATGCCAGACTACGAAATCTTTATGGCACAGGTAAAGGCGATCGGGCATGATAAACGAGGTAACACTGTTTACAGAAGGAATCAAGAGGGTGAAGAGATACTGATGCCAGCCGAGCCAGAATCAATTCCACTTATAGAGCGAACAGCAAGCGGCGAAGGCACAGCTAGACCTTTACCTCGTCAGAAAGTAGAAGACGATGATACGCCATTTGTGGCAGATGAGTTTCTTGTTTGGAAAAAGCAGGTGGTGCTGGGATGGTAAAATACAACTTTCAACCGGAATATACGCCGATATCTTCGCCTGATGAGTCTGAGAAACTGTCAACTACCATCAGGCTCAGTGAGATATTTGATGCAGGCGTTCGCTTAGAAGCATCTGCTTTTAGTATCGAAGCTCATAACGCGGTTACAGCTTTGGAAAACAGTGGTTTACAACTCATGCAGCTTTATGGCGAAGCTGGTCTTTGCACAGGGGGTTATTATCCTCATCGCTTCAAACGGATTTACGTAAGCCCTGAAAAAGGCATCCCATTTTTATCTAGCTCTGAGATTATTAGCTTACGCCCCACAACTGATCGTTTCATTAGTAAAAAGTACACTCCAAATTTAAATTTGTTTTTGCCTAAGAAGTGGGATGTGTTGATTTCACGCTCTGGCACTATTGGTAATATTGGTTTAGCAACAGAAAGTTTTCTAGGTAAAGCTATTTCAGAACACGCCATTCGTCTTCAAGCAAGCGATCCTGATACTGCTGGTTATGTTGCGGCTTTTCTTCGCAGTCATTATGGTCGCGCTCAGGTTATTCAAGGAACTTACGGTCCTGTTGTAGCTCAAATTGAACCTGAACATCTAGAACGAGTTTTAATTCCTGATTTGCAACCAATACGCCGAATAGCAATTGGTCGGTTAATGTGTAAAGCTGGTGAACTTCGAGATGAAGCAAATCGGCTTTTAGATGAAGCAGATCGATTATTACATGAACGGTTAAACTTGCCTGAGCTAAATTCTATTGCCCCCACAGATAGAAATACATCCATTGCCAAAGTAAAAGCTTCTCAACTGCTAGGACGCTTAGAAGGTAGCTTTCATGATCCGGTTGCCATTGCTGCTGAAAAGCAGTTGAGAAAATTGTCTGTTGAAGTTACCACTGTAGGCGATTCACGAGTTACCAGAGAAATTAGACCTATTACTAAATTCCGTAAAAGAGTTTACGTTGAAAAGGGCGGAATTCCTCTCCTTAGTAGCAAGCAACTTTTCCAAATTTCTCCAATAGATATTAAGGGATTAGCTAAAGGCGCACATACTAAAGATTTGCCTGAAATTCAACTAGAAGAAAATATGATTGCGGTTACTCGCTCTGGAACAATTGGGCGTGTACAAATTATTCCTACTTATATGGCAAGCTGGACAGCCAGCGAACACGCAACAAGGTTTCTAGCAGCAGAGGATATGAACCCAGGCTATCTTTATGCTTGGTTGGCATCAGACTATGGTTATCGCTTGATTACTCGATATTCTTACGGTTCAGTGATTCTCGAAGTTGACAAAGAAATGTTCTCTTCTGTCCCAATTGCTCTACCTGAACCAAGTATTATCAATGAAATTGGCAACTTAGTTCTCAAAGCCAATCAATTACGGGATGAGGCTTGGCGTAATGAACAAGAAGCCATCAGCAAACTTGAAAACCTAATTGTCAAAAAACAAACTCCTCAAGTTGAAATTGACGCTGTTCAACCACCATCTGAATTAAGCCAACTTTCTTTTGACGCTGCTGCTGTGCCTATTTGGGAATTGGTAGCTGAAATCTCTGCCCAAGTCCCTGATGAAGAATGGCAAAAACTACCCACAGACTTAGCTAGGAGATTTGATTACTACCAGAAACAGAAACAAGGAAAAGATTGATGCGGGTTGTGTTTGCAGATACAGGGTACTGGGTAGCGTTGCTTAATCCTCGTGATGATTTACATAACAAAGCGATAAATCTCTCAAAAGCTTTACAGCCTGCTCATATTGTCACCAGTGAAATGGTTTTAACTGAAGTACTAAATGATTTTTCATCCAGAGGTGAGTACTTTCGACAAGCAGCCGCCAATCTTATTAAGAGTCTCTATCGCCATCCAAACACTACCATCATTCCACAAACTAGTATTCAGTTTCAGGCGGCGTTGACGCTCTATGAGCAAAGGGCAGATAAGGAGTGGAGTCAAACTGATTGCGTATCATTCAAAATTATGGATGAGCAAATTATTGCCGAGGCGCTTGCCTATGACAGACATTTTGTGCAAGCAGGCTATACAGCCTTGATGCGAAATTGCCAAGTCTGAGATGGTTTAGCAGCGAAGTGATCGCCTTCCAACCCCCATCATCCAACCTCAGAACTCGAAGGTTGCACTTCAGAAGTTAAGCAGTTGAGCTATAAGTTTAGAATTTGAGTTACAAGAGATATAGATTACTGGCAGAAGGGTTAGGCAATGAGTGAAACTCAGACCCAGTTACCGACAGATATATGGATTTGTGCTTCTTGGCAAGAGTATGAGCAAGCGATCGCTAACTTGCTCAACGAGAAGGCAAAGAGTTACTACTATAAGGGGCACATGAGGCTGGAGATGGCACCAGTTAGTTTTGATCATGGTAAAGACCATGTGGTAATTATTTTTGCGGTAACTCTATTTGCGGCACTTAAAGGAATACTAGCCACAGGTTTAGACACAACCACCTTTCGTAAAACTGGTGTTCAAGACTGTCAGCCCGATGTAGCATATTACCTCAGAGAACGTGCCCAAACTATTCCAGCAGGTACAGGGATTGTCAACCTTGAACGGTATCCAGCACCGGATTTGGTGATTGAGATTGCGAAAACATCTTTGCTGGATGACTTGGGTACAAAGCGATCGCTCTATGAAGAGTTGGGTATTGCTGAATACTGGGTAGTGGATGTCCAAAATGTCCAAATCATCGCCTATGTGATCGCAGACCAGGGTAGTAAACGTATTCAAGAATCACAAGTATTGCCTGGGTTGGCGATCACTATTTTAGAAGAAGCTTTACGCCGAAGTCGTCAAATGAGTCAATCTGAAGTTGGAACTTGGTTACTGAGCCAGTTTCAGCAAAAGGATGCTTGAATGATGTAGGAGTTTCATGAAAGTTTAAAGTATCATCGCCTTCCAATCTCCATCATCCAACCTCAAACCATCAAGTTTCAAGCTCAGAACTCGAAAGTTGCACCTCAGAAACCGAAGTTTCAACCTCAGAACTTCAACATCCGAGCAAAAAGCCTGAAACTTCCCCTTCTGAACTCCAAGCTTCACCCTCATCACAGCAAGTTTGAGCCTTTGAACACGAAATTTGGACTTCAGAAGGTCAAACATCCCCTTCAGAACTTGAACATTTGGCTTCAAAGGTTAAAGAGTTGAGCTAGAAGTTTAGAATTTGAGTTACAAGAAATATAGCTTAGGGCAGAAGGGTTAGACAATGAGTGAAACTCAGACCCAGTTACCGACAGATACATGCATTTGTGCTTCTTAGCAGGAGTATGAGCAAGCGATCGCTAACTTGCTCAACGAGAAAGCAAAGAGTTACTACTATAAGGGGCACATGAGGCTGGAGATGGCACCAGTTAGTTTTGATCATGGTAAGCGATCGCAGATCAAGGCACTAAAGGCATACGTGAATCTTTAAATGAGAGAAGGAATCAAGGCACAAAACTATGACTTTAGTCATATTGAGATGATGACTTTTTCCCCTAATGATGTTTTATTTAACGTTTTAAACTTGAGACTATACAGCAATTCTATCTAGTTGTAAAACAATCAATGCCTCTTATATTCTTATGAAAACTTTCCTTAATCACGAAGGAAAACCACTGATGCATAAGACCTTACTATGAACGGTAAGGTTGTGAAGCACAGAGGATATAGGGGTAAACGATCACAAATTATTTAGGAAAGTTGTTACTAATAAACCAAACATAAACAAGTAAGAGAATTGATCATGAAACGTATCTTCGTTGGCACACTACTTGCTCTACCACTTGCAATTGCCTCATTATCATCACAGGCATCGGCAGCAGAGATTATTGTCAGACCTGCGGCTCATAGACCCATTGTTGTTGCTAGATCCTATTGGAAAACAGTTTATGTTAGGGGGCATTGGGAAACAATACACGGTCGTCGGCACTGGGTTCCGGCTCATACTGTGCGTGTACGTGTAAGAGGTTAATATATTATCCTATAGGACTCATATTTGATTTTTGAAATACACGTAGGGGAGCCAGTGCGTTGCGGAGGTTCCCTCCGTTGTAGCAACTGGCGTTGCGTTAGCAAAGTGTAACGCACCTCCCAAAGTGTTTGGTGCGTTACGCTTGTCATAATTGCAAATTGCTGATCCCCGACTTTTTTGAAAAGTCGGGGATCATGTTTGTGCACATTTGATTCCGGATTGCTATTTTATGCAGAGACGCAATTTGACTCGCATCTCTACAATGTCTTTCCATGAGTTTTATTCAGCGTTCACAAATTCCAAATACCCATTGCTAAGTTCTTTCACCGCCAAATCATAAAATTGTTTACCGTGTTCAGGCGTTGCTAAAGCCGGATTTGATCCCATGCGTCCATCTGGATAACGCACTCGAAAGTCAGCTGCGCTATAAATCCTGTGTCCGCTTGCAACTTCTGGTGAAAGGGGCGCTTGCTTAATCGCCTCTGGATAAACGTATTGGGTAAGGGCTACTTCACTTGGCGTTGCATGAGAACCTTCTTGATCCCCATATAATTCTTTAGCTAGCTTATATACAGAACCGCACATAAACCAGTTTCCCACTTGACATTGCACCTGTTGAGCATTGTTAATCTGCAAATCTTCTAAATGGGCGTAAGTTTCGGAAAAAGCCGCTTTCAGGGTGGCGATGTTACCACCATGTCCGTTGATAAAGTAGAACTTGCTAAAACCAGCTTTGGCTAAACAAGTTACATAATCTCGTACTACTTGAATTAAAGTGCTGGGGCGCAGACTGATTGTGCCAGGAAAGGAAGTATGGTGCAGTGCCATCCCCACATTGATTGTAGGGCCAACGATCGCGCCAGTTGCATCGCCTACACCAGCTGCGATCGCTTCTGCACAAATGGCATCAGTACCAATCAACCCCGTTGGCCCGTGTTGTTCTGTGGAACCAATAGGGAAAATAATCCCCTTTGATTGCTGTAAATAAGCTTCGACTTCTTGCCAAGTACTTAAATGTAGTAACATTTTTAATGATTTTCCTCAATAAAATTGCGGTGGGACGAAACTTTTTTCTGCTAAACAGCATCTTCTGTAACTAAACTCTCACTAACACGATTATGAACTCCCTCACTTTCCTGTGGCGGCGATCGCTACGATTTTGATTTGTGAGAGGTTATTTTAAAAGTAGTTTACTGTGATTTTAGGCATTTATTAATCTCCCCTAGCCGACGCCAGTCAAGGAAAGGGGGAAACCTCCTGTTCCCGCTCTTTAGCGCGTGGTATGGATTCAGGAGGATCTAAAACGTTTTGCTACCGACAAGAGGACTTTTAAAATATCCTCTAAGAATTGCAAGCCACAAATCCCCGACTTCTTTGAGAAGTCGGGGATCTTGTTTATCAGAAATGATTTACCATTGAGTTATGAAATGTTAGTTTTCTGGATCATCAAGAAAATAAAGGGGATCAATCTCTAATCTTGATTAATCAAAGTAATAATGCTTTTTTACGTTACTTGTAATTTCCCATATGCAAGACATTCCAGCGGGAAAAATTACTAAATCGCCTTTACCCATTTGCACTGGCTGTCCACCATCAGGAGTAACAACTACATAACCTTCCAAAAAGTAGCAAGTTTCTTGAGAATCATAAGTCCAAGGGAATTTTGATATTTCCTTTTTCCAAATTTCCCATTTAGAGACACCCAATTCATTGAGACGTTCAAGTCTTGGTTGATGCTCAATTTTAATTTCCATGTTGTGTTTACCCTAGTTATCTTCAGCAGTAGGATTGAATATCCTCTCCACACTGATCTACTAGATAACACAAAGCGCGAAAACGCAAGTAGACAAGTTCGTTATAAAGCGGATTGAGTTTGCACATTGGCGGAATGTGACCTATTGTGCGACCAAAAAGCATGATATCTCGCTCGAATGGACACTGAGCGGGAATCAGTTTAGCAATGAATTTAGCTAACTTCCGATTCTGAATCTCAATTTTATCAAGCCATTGACGTAATGGTTGCAGTAAATCTAATTTAGGTAGAGCAAATTGTTTTTTACGGACTGTTTGATCCTTTTCTTCTAAAGGGTTAATAAAAGCAGGCAGAAAAATACGTCGATTTTTTGTTTTAAGCATAGTTGTAGACAAGATTTTCCTGGAGTAGATGAATTATTTGCCGATTGGGAATATTACCATGCAATCTGTATGGTCAATTTGCATTGTGCTTGTAAAGTAGGAAGGATAATAAGCACAATACAAAGAATTTACATGCATCTTTGGGGGGAAATCGTTTAACTAATTGTTATTTAAACCCACCAAATCAGGAAGAACTGTCCCGTTAAATACAAAATAACAAAGAAAATATAAATATGGCATTTTTTTAACTTATGGATTGCTAATCTTGGATATAGCAATTTTATATATTAAATAGAAATGCCTGGTTCTGAAACTGCCTAGTATCTAGAGATAGACTTTGGGGTAGAAAAATACAGTTTATCTCTAATTCCATATAGTTTTCACTAAGATTAGCCTCTAAATACCTAGCGATTTTAGGCTATTAAATATCTAGTCATCTGTCTTATATGTTACACTATCTAACCTAGATATTATTTAATAAGTAGCAAGAAACCGTTTAATAAGTTCAAGCTAATATACTTAGGACTTACAGCATTTAGAAGAATATTTGCAAAAAATGCATCGGATCTAAGGGCGTACAGCAATATGCCCCTACTGATACATATCACGTATTTTGTGAAATGGTATAATTATGAAAAATTTATTTCTTAAAATATCTCAAGACGTAACGATCTTGATATTTGCTGATCTACTCTACATTTTGTTGCTCTAATTTTGACAGCAATTTAGGTGAAAATGCTTTTGCTGAATATATAGTACGATACCAAGGTTGGTTATTAAAGTGATCTTGTAATTCAGGAGTATCAAAACGGCGACCATGACTGGCAAAAATCGAATTTCGCATAATATCTAGTTCAAAACCGTCTTTATCATCCAAATCTGCATCAGTTACAAGTCTTTGCGAAAGCCAGAAATAATTGTTGAAAGGCGTGGTATCAACTGGCGATATTGATGTAGTTGAGAAAGGTGTAAATTTAGTAGGAACAGATGAGCTATTTGGTGTCAATTTAGGAGTTTGTATCACCGGGCTTGTGACGGTTGACGGTGTTTGTGAAGGTAACACCGTTTTGTCTGTTGTATGTTGAGAAGATTTTGTTAACACTTGGCTAATAATCACAGATGCACCAATTAACCCGCCTGCAATCAAACTGCCGATAAGGATATTATTTACTAGAACATTGGGCAAGCTCTTGACCAGATGAACTCACCCACTGATGAGCCATTCGTGAAAGGTTAAGATCAAATCCTATTTGTCAATAAGCAATAGTACTTAAAATATTGCTATAACTACCTTCATTTCAAATCTAGTAAACCTTCTTCTTTCAATTTAGGATTGAAGCGAATTTGCATTTGTAAACCACGCCCTTCTAGCAATTGCGTTGAAATTTCTGCTTCTACTCTCCGTGCCACATTTTTAATGATTTTTATTTGTGCTAATTCATCATTAGCTGGATTTTGATATTTTGCCTGTTCTTCAGGTGTCATTACCACTTTGACATCAATGGGATTAGTCCATTTTTCTTTGTTATCCCCATTTCCCCAAGGCACACTGCCATTTTCAGCAATCCAAGCATTCTCAATATTTTCTAAAATTGTGCGACTAGGGCGTTCAATAGTTTGAACTTTGACCCAATAGCATTGCTGTGGCTGACGGACTAAATGCTGCTTGAGGCTGAGATAAACATCACGGGAGTATCCTACAAATTGGAGTACTTTTTCTTGGTCAAAAATAGCATATACCCCGATTTTACCCTGAAATTGTTCAGGTAATTGACCGCGATCGTCAATGTAAGGAATATATTCCAGGGTTGCCAAAGAAGAAAGATTCGTTTCCAGAGCCATATATCAAATATCAAACTTACTATTTGCCTTCATAATTGAGAATTGCTAATTAGGGAAAATTTATCTTAGAATTACTCCTTACCAAATTTTTGATAAATTGCACAAAGGCGACTGGGTTTAAAAATCTTAGCACTAAACATGAAATTTGGTGGGACGTTGATGATGGCATATTCATCAGATTCATGATACTTTTCAAATTCTGCTGGCATTCCTTTAGTGGTAGTTAAGCTATAAGGAACTGGTTGAAAAAGTAATTCTGTAAATTTAACTTCCTCACACCGCAACTGTTGACAAATTTGGTTTAAGAAAGCAAGGCTTGTCAATAAATTGAATAGAGTTTCTTGAGCTTGTACTTCAAGAGTGAAACTGCCATCAAAGTTGTGGATGATTTTAAGGGGCATTTTCTGTGTAGGTAGTTATTAACGAATAAGTGATGATAGAGGATAGGCAACATATTGCACATGGTCATCAAAAAATGCTAGCCAATAAAGCCAATCTTTTTAAGCAGATGAGCTTTGTGAAAAATCACTGCTTTAAGATCAGCCTATTGGATTGTGGGACTTCTGTCACCTATAGAAGGAAGCTGGCATGATTAAGAATCGTGAAGTTGAGTAGATTTTTAGGAATAGGTGATTTCTCCTTAACGCTGTGCTGACAAACTTTAGATATTATACTTAAAAATATTAATATCAAATCCATAACTAGGTACAAGGAAAATCATTTCTTCAGTATGGAGTAAAATAAAAGGCATATGGGATACAGACCTAGACGGTGTTCATCCATACTCCAAACTTATATTTGGGCATTTAGATATTTGGCTTGAAGAAATTGCAGCCCCAAATTCAGTTTTTTTCCTGTTCAGAACTTTAAGTTTCATGTTCTGAGGTTGAATGATCGAGTTGTAAAGGCGTAAGCGTAGCCCGTCGGAGACATCGCTCTACTTTAGAGTGTAAATCTATTGGCGATCGCATGGAACGCACTACCAGAAGCGAGTAAGTCGATGCATTAAGAGGGTTTAGACAAAAAACACCCAGAAAAAGAAAAAGTCTCAAATCTATTTTCATATATGATGCATCTTCATACAGAATTGGTTTAAGTAAGTTGGTGCAATAAAACCAAACTGTGTAAAGAAAAGTAAATATGGTTAAAACTCTTTTTCTCCCCCTGCCCCCTGCCTTATCCCAATAATAATTATTTACGCCGACCTACTTACCTACCGATGACCCCAGAACAAAAGCAAGCCTTTCAAGGACATGTTGAGTTACCTCAAAAAGTGAGATGCTCCCATATTTGTTTTGATTTTGTTTACAGCCTTTTTAATAAATCTATTAGTTTTAGCCATCATACTTGGCGCTTTGATATTTTTTGGTTTTTGCTCTGGATTTTTCAAGAACCGATAATATAAAAATTCATTTTTATACCGAATGTTAACATCCTCACCTTGAGAAACTCGAGTAAAATCAATTGAAGGATAATTCATGTAGTGAAGGCGATGGATATTTTTTAATCCATCTTGATTGTAAAGAACATTATTAATATTAACGAATGGATCAACATCAGCACAGTTGCCAGTCCTGTCCTGTCCATTGGGGCTAAGGGTAAAGTTAAATAATGGGTGATTACATCGCAAAGTCATATAGCTAAATAAGTCTGCATCACACCACCATGAATGATTGTTGATCCAGGTATACTCTTGCTTATCTACCAAAAGCTCTCTGAGCGTTTCTAATTGATTATCCCTAAAAATACCACTTTTTGAACCGAAGAAACTAGAGCAATGTAACTGAGAGCGAATCTCAGATTCTGACAAAGAAATTTTCTGTTCAATTAAAGAAAAATTTAATGCTGCTACAGGAGTTGGTTTGCGATGCTCCCAATCGTCAAACACAAAGTCATAATCGTCTAACTTCTCTAAAACTCTATCCAAGGAACTCATGGCTAAACTGTCGGCATCATAAAACACAAATCTATCAAAATTGCCATCAAAAGCAGACATCTTTCTAAATAAATTGCTTTTTTTATACCATTTAGAATGCCCTTGAATTTTCTGATGTGCCTTAGGGTGTGCATTCCAAACTTGATTATAAAATTCTTCCCAACGCTGCATTGATGTTTTGTTTTCAAATAAGCAAACATTTTGCCTAGAATTAACTTCCTGCTTCACAAGTTGTAACTTTTCATCATAGGGAATAATACAAATAGGAATATCCGCGCCAACATTCACCTCAATGCTATTGAGTAAAGCAACTAGCTGATCGTAAACGACATCATTAGCCAGGGTATAAATACCGAAAGGTTCCATTTTCATAAATCCTTTTTATTTTTATTTTTTCAGTAGTGACAATGTGAGAGTTTCTCTATTTGCTATTGTTCCCAAATTACGAGTGTTGTGAACACTTAAATATGAGATATAAGACTCCGGTTTTATTTTTGAAAAAATTCCGTACACTCCATTTGTGACAGGTTAAGATAAAATCATTTTTGTCAATAGTAATAACGCTGTTAATTAATGCGGTGCGTAAGTGTAGTATTAAAGGTAAAAATGAGTCTCACTTTTTTGATGACGCGCAGGCGTAGCCTGCCGTAGGCATCACTAGCCCAAAAATTGTGTTTTTCACCCCCGTTTTCGACAAAATTTTAAGCACTATTACTTATTGATAAATTGTTTATGACCTTAACCTGTCAAGGATGCGTACACTCTGTTCTTTTGGACAAGATGGACAGCTTACTGGTGGTGATTACCGTGATCAGGCGTTGGATATTGACCATTTTTTGAATTCAAAATTCAAAATTCAAAATGCACGTATTAAGAAGAAAACTAATGCAATAATTGATTAATTCTGGGTGCAAGCCCCCACTGAACGAAGTTCAGTGGTCAACAAGAAAGTGGTGGGTTCAAGCCCCCACTGATAGCGCAGCGTTAGCGACTGTGCGTAGCGTCTTGCAATTTTGAATTGATAATTTTGAATTTTGAATTGTTATGACATAAGGATTCACCCTGACTTGATCGGACGAGGAAAGGGTGCTGAGTATACCAATGCGTATTGGATGCAGACAGTTTATTTAAGCCAAAAGCTTTTCGGGTGACAATCACGGCATTCAACAAGCGTGCGATACGGGTATGGCAGAAATTAGGATTCGAGCATCAGCAATCGGTAAAGGAGTATTGCCTTAATAATTTAGAACTTCCCAAACCTCCAAATGTACCCATTCTAATACACTGGATAGAATATCTTTGATTATGGGCACTAAAACAGGGTACGCATCTTAGCAGCCTCACCGATAGCGTACCCCTACTCAAAAGCAAGCTACGCGTAGCGTCTGGTAGAGAAGCATAAAGCCTTCTTCTAACAAAGACGCTGCGCGAACGGCATAGCTTCTCTTCTTAAGCTGCACCAACGCTTAGAGCGAGTCTTGTCTGCGACACGCTATTCGCGTTCAAGCCTCGCAGCCCGTTGTGGACATCGCCCAATTTTTAAAATTTCGCTTAGAACAACCCTAGCCATATCTCAACTGACACTTAAAACAGCAGATGGTAGACCATCAATGTCAGAATACTGAATCATAGGATGGGAAAATAAAGGTGAGTAATGCCCACCCCCAAACTTGCTGGGCCATTCACCCAAGACAGATAAACAGCAATTTTATCAGTCAAAATTATGACTTCAACCGTTCCCTCCCAAACTCGAAAGCCACCCACCCAAGCAAAAGGAGCCAAAATTTTCCACTCCTGTAACATCATTAGTCTGTTTATCATGCTCACTAGTGGACTACAAATTTATAACGCCAACCCTGTTTTTGGTGGACGTTCAGGTCTGCACATTCCTCCGATATTTACCTTAGGAGGTTGGCTGGCAGGAGGTAGACACTGGCATTTTGCGGCAATGTGGCTATTCTCGCTGAATCTTTTGTGGTATGGAATTTATGTTTTAATTACCCGGCGCTGGCGACATCGATTTGTAGGTGCCAATGACTTCAAAGCATTACAAAAAACTCAAAATTCCCAGCGCCTAATTTATGCTTGGCATCGTATTGTCTATACAGCAATTATTCCTATTTTGCTGCTGGCGTTATTTACAGGAATAGGAATGTATAAACCTGCTCAATTTCCCTGGATTGTCGATCTATTTGGCAGTTGGCAAGCATTGCGAATTGTTCACTTTGCCTCAGTACCGATGGTTATCTTATTTGTAGTGATTCACTCTCGATTAGGACGTAAAGCTGGAGGTACTCAACTAATAGAATCGATGTTTTGGTAAACGAACTATGGTCACAGAGATGGAGAGAGGGGGGATGCAAAGACGCAATGACCAATGACCAATAACTAATGACTCTTTTTTTAAAACGAAAATTATGAACTTTTTTGATAAATTGAATCGTAATATCTTGCAAAATCAAAGCTTACTGTTTGTAGGACTTGATCCAAATCCAGAGATGATGCCTGTACGTTATGAATCTGAAGAACTCATCGCTGGTTTGGAGAAGTGGTTACAATTCATTATTGCTGAAACTTCTGATTTCGTCTGTGCCTATAAACCGACATTTGGCTTTTATGAAGCGCTAGGTATTCCAGGTTTAAAACTGCTCAACAAAACTTTAGCAGCTATTCCAGCCCACATCCCAGTTATTTTAGATGTCAAACACAGTGACCTAAATACTAGTACCATCTTTGCCCGGACTGTGTTTACAGAATGGCAGGTGGATGCAATCACTCTCAGTCCCTATACAGGACAAGATCATGTAGCACCTTTTTTGGTATATCCTGATCAAGCGGTGTTTATTTTATGCTGTACTTCTAATCCAAGTGCAGAAGCTTTACAGCAATACCCTACAAACGAATCACCTCTTTATTTACAGGTGGTAAAAGAATCAAAAACCTGGGGGACTCCAGAACAATTAGGTTTGGAAGTAGGAACTACAGATCCTGAAGTTTTAGCACTTATTCGCTCAATTGCTCCTGAACGAATTATTATGGCGCGTAGCATCTGGGCAGAAGGCCCAAACCTGAAGCAAATTTTAGAAGCAGGTTTAAATGCTAACGGTGATGGTTTGCTGATTCCTGTTCCTCAAGATATGTTGGGAAATACACAACTATCTAAGGAAATCCAGTCTCTACGCGCAGAAATTAATCAAATCAAAGCTGAAATTATTCACGAAAATTCCACATGTTCTGTGTGGTTTCCTGATGTTTGTTTGCTAAATCAGCACCCCCAACAGGATTTGATTTTACAACTTTATGACATTGACTGTATTATGTTTGGCAGCTTTGTTCAAGCATCAGGAGCGATATTTCCTTATTACATCGACTTACGCAAAATTATTTCCAATCCCCAAGTTTTTAATCAAGTTATCACTGCCTATGAAGATATTTTGAAGAACCTGAATTTTGATAGGTTAGCAGGTATTCCCTATGGTTCATTACCTACTGCTACTGGTTTATCTTTGCGTCTTAATTGTCCGATGATTTTTCCCCGTAAAGAGGTGAAGGCACACGGAACTCGCAGAGTAATTGAAGGGAATTTTCATCCTGGTGAAACAGTTGTGGTAGTTGACGATATTCTCATCAGCGGCAAAAGTGTTATAGAAGGGGCAGAAAAGTTGGAATCAGCAGGATTAAATGTTAATGATATTGTGGTATTTATCGACCATGAACAAGGAGTGAAAGACAGGTTACAGCAAAATGGTTATCGAGGTCATGCAGTTTTAACTATTTCTGAAATCACTAATACTCTATATCAAGCAGGCCGAATAAGTGAGGAGCAATTTTTAGCTTTTGCTGAAACTTAGTAATTGAAATAATCGTAAGTAAGGAGTAGGGAATGGGGAAAGATTTTTCTTATCTACTTCCCATTAAGCATATTTAATTTCCAGGTTCAATCTAGTAGCTAGCATAATTTTGATTTTTAAATTGATTATGAATTTTTCACTGAATCAACTACTTAGATGGTTAATTTTTACGCTGCTATTTCCTCTAGTCTTTCTGAATGGTTGGCTAGCATTTTTGCTTGTTAAAAATTTTCAACCTGTTGTAACAATTCTTGTCTTGGCGACTTTGCTTGCATTCGTTTTAAACTATCCTGTTTCGATTCTCCAAGAGCGGGGAGTTAAACGCAGCTATGCAGTAGCATTAGTTTTTATATTAGCATCAGTAATTTTCATTGCTCTGGGTATCACCTTAGCGCCCATTATTTTAGAGCAATTTAATGAAATGGTTAAAGTCCTTCCCCGATGGATTGATTCTAGTGAAGAAAAACTTCAGATTGTAAATGATTGGTTTTTTAGACATAAATTGAATGTGAATTTCAGCCAGTTAGTAACACGAATAACGGATCAACTACCAACTGAACTAGAATTTATTTCAGATAAACTTTTAAGTATTATCATAGATACAATTGATAGTATTTCTGAGGCATTAATTACGGTAGTACTGACATTTTATCTATTGTTAGATGGTCCAAGAATTTGGCAGGTAATATTTAAAAAGTTACCTGGAAGTTTTGCTCAGAAGGTCAGTCAATCTATTCAGCAAAACTTCCAAAATTACTTGATTGGTCAGGGAACTTTAGCTTTGCTGATGGGAGTTTCAGTAACATTATTGTTTTTAGCTTTTCAAGTCCAGTTTGCTTTACTCTTTGGTTTGACAGTTGGGCTTTTGAGCTTAATTCCTTTTGGTGATGTCGTCAGTCTTGTTGTAATAACTTTAATAATAGCCACACATGATTTTTGGTTAGCAGCAAAGGTTGCTGCGGTAGCTGTTGTGATTGATCAATTAATTGATCAGGCGATCGCACCGCGTCTTTTAGGTAAATTTACTGGTATTGGACCAATATGGGTGTTAATTGCTTTGCTTGTAGGAACTAATGTTGGTGGAGTCTTAGGTTTACTAGTCGCAGTACCTGTGGCTGGTTTTATCAAAGATGTAGCAGATGGTTTTTCTAAATCTGGTGATTCTGAGAATGTAGTTAAGAGTGAAGTAGCATCAGAATTGTTGTCAAAGGAATCAATATCGCAATGATTTGTTGATTTAGGAAACTCCAAAAATTAAATTACTCAATTCGTGCATCCAATACGACTATCAGATTTTTTCTCCCCCTGCTCGCTCGCCAAAGCAATTGATTATTTTTTTATTTGCAAGTCCCTTACGTGGAATACAAAGCGTTCGTAGGGTGTGCTATTGCATCCAAAAGAAAATTGCATAAAAAAACCCCCAGTATTTCTACCGGAGGTGAAAGAATAATACCATTTCACTTTATGTTTGTCGCAGATGCCCCTGCTTGCGCCTCTACTTAGACTAAAGGCTGGAGTGTTTCTCAAATATTACAGCAAAAAGTGAGCAGGTATAATTATTAGCCAACATTTGCCAAGAGTAATTCTCGTTTTTCTGATTTTTGTACTCTTACCTGAGAGTCATCATCAACATCGATAATCGCTGTGTCTCCATCTGTAATTTCACCAGATAGCATTGCTTCAGCCAGAGAATCTTCTAGAAGGCGCATAATTGCCCGACGTAATGGTCTAGCACCATAGCTGGGGTTGTAGCCTTCTTGGACCACACGCTCTTTGAAGCGATCGCTAACTTCTAGGATAATTCCCTTTTCCGTCAAGCGGCTAGCAACATCGCGAAGCATAATTTCTGCGATTTGCTTAACTTCATCCTTGGAAAGCTGGGTGAAAACGATAATCTCATCGAGACGGTTGAGGAACTCAGGACGGAAGTAAGCTTTCAATTCCTCATTTACCAGGGTACGGATGCGGTTATAACTAGCGTCGGCTTGAGTGTCGAAGTCAAAGCCTAAACCACTACCACCTTTTTCAATCACCTTGGAACCGATGTTGGAAGTCAAAATGATCAGCGTGTTCTTGAAGTCCACTTTCCGACCTTTGGAATCGGTAAGTTGACCGTCATCCAAGAGTTGCAGCAGCATATTGAATACATCGGGGTGAGCTTTTTCGATTTCGTCGAATAGCAACACTGAGTAAGGTTTCCGCCGCACGGCTTCAGTCAGTTGTCCGCCTTCATCGTATCCCACATAACCTGGAGGCGAACCAATTAGCTTGGCGACGGTGTGGCTTTCCATGTATTCAGACATATCTAGGCGAATCATCGAGTCTTCCGAACCGAAGAAGTAGGCAGCTAATGCCTTCGCCAATTCTGTTTTACCGACTCCAGTGGGCCCAGAGAAGATAAAGCTAGCAATGGGACGATTGGGATTTTTTAATCCGACGCGGGCGCGACGGATACCGCGAGATACAGCCGAGACTGCTTGCTCTTGACCGATAAGCCGCTGATGCAGAGTCTCTTCTAGGTGCAGGAGCAACTCTGACTCAGATTCAGTTAGCTTGTTGACTGGTACACCAGTCCAAGAGGCAACGATTTGGGCAATGTCTTCTTCGTCAACGACAGTGGAGTTAACAGGTTGATCGTTTTGTGTAAACGTTGCTTGCAGTTGTTCTGCGAGTTCTAACTCTTGGTCACGCAGGCTTCCAGCTTTGTCAAAATCTTGGACTCTGACTGCTGCTTCTTTAGCTTTGGTAACGCCAGCGAGTTCACGCTTGAGTTCTTTGTTCGGAGAATTTTGAGAGTTCCGCAGACGAACGCGAGAACCAGCTTCATCAATCAAGTCTATTGCCTTGTCTGGCAAGAAGCGATCGCTAATATAGCGGTCTGATAGTTGTGCTGCTGCTACAAGTGCCGCATCAGAAATTGTGACTTTGTGGTGCTGTTCATAAGCGCCGCGCAAGCCGTAGAGAATTTGTACGGTTTCCTCTACTGAGGGTTCCCCGACCATAATCGGTTGGAAACGACGCTCTAGGGCGGCATCGCGCTCGATATGCTTACGATACTCATCGAGGGTAGTTGCGCCGATGCACTGGAGTTCACCTCGTGCTAAGGCAGGTTTGAGGATGTTGGCTGCATCCAAGCCACCTTCTGTACCACCAGCGCCAACCAAGGTGTGAATTTCGTCAATCACCAAAATTATATTGCCCACAGTGCGGACTTCTTCCACGACTTTTTTGATGCGTTCTTCAAAATCACCACGGAAGCGAGTTCCAGCTACCAATGACCCCATATCGAGGCTGACAACTTGCTTGTCTTGCAAACTTTCAGGAACATCCTGGTTGACAATCCGTTGAGCTAGACCTTCGGCGATCGCAGTTTTACCAACTCCTGGTTCTCCAATCAACACTGGGTTGTTCTTAGTGCGGCGACCAAGAATTTGGATCGCACGCTCAATTTCCTTCTGACGACCGACTACCGGGTCGAGTTTGCCTTCTTGGGCTAATTTGGTCAAATTCCTGCCAAACTCTTCCATAGTTAGCGGTTGGGTACGCTTTTGACTACCACTACCAGCGAAAGCTGGTGCATTTTCACCCAAACGGCGAACTATGGCACTGCGGACACTCTTGAAGTCAACCCCTAGATTTTGCAGTACTTTGGCGGCGACACCTTCACCAGCCTCGGTCAATCCTAAAAGTAAGTGTTCAGTGTTAATGTAATTCTGTCCCAGACTATGAGCTTCTTTAAACGATTGCTCAAACAAGCTTTTTACCTTGGGTGTAAAAGGAATTTCTGGTGGTACAAAGCCAGAACCCCTACCAATAATTTTTTCTACCTCGCGACGTGCATCTTTGAGGGTAACGCCTAATTCAGCCAGCACTTTAGCAGCAACCCCTGTTCCTTCTCCCATCAAACCCAGGAGAATTTGTTCAGTTCCTACAAAGTTATGTCCCAGGCGACGTGCTTCCTCCTGAGCTAGCATAATTACTCTAATGGCTTCGGAAGTGAAGTGTTCAAACATAGCGGGTTCTTGCTCCCTAGCTGCTTGGACTTTGGGTGAGATAAAATTCACCCTCATCTAAAGTTTTTTGTATTTTCTTAAGAACAATGTAACTTTATTTAAAGTTGAGTGGCAGTGGTGAGAGCCGTAAGACCTCAGGTGTAGTTGCCGTCTGATAGGAGTGCTGAGTGATGAGTATAGTAGCTAGGAAGTGAGTAGTGGTTAATTTAACAATTAAGCTTTCAGTGTTTGGTGATTTACCTTTGCCTTTTTTGCTCCTCTGCTCTGGGCTAAACTAAAAACTCAGGATTTAGCACTTAACACTCAAGACTGACGATGACTGAAGCAACGGCCGGTAAAGACCAACAACATCCTCTTTATAACCGCGATCGCCCCCTTATTGATATTTTACTCTCTCAAGAGGCGACAGACTATAACTTAGCAGAATTGGCTAGACTGCGAATGCGTTATCAAGGGTTTCCAGGGGCAAGAGACATCCAAAAAGACCTAGATAAAGTCTTGCAGCAGTGGGGTTTGACCGAAGCCGAGCTTTTTGAGAAAACTCGCAAAATTCACGATTTAGGGGGAATTTATAAAAGTCGCGGCAAGAAAGAGGAACAGGATTGGAATTAGGGAATGGGGCATAAGAGGCAGGGGGGCTTTTAGCTGGGAGCAGAGGGGAAAGAGGTAATTTTTCTCCCCCTTGTTCCCTCTTCCCCCTATAGTCCCCCTGCTCCCCGGCTTCCTCCTTACTCCCCACTCCCTACTGGAATGATGATGGCTAATTCTGTGCCTTTGCCTAACTCAGATGTCACTGTGAGTTGCCCACCATGTTTTTCTTCGATAATCCGCCGGGAAATCGACAATCCCAAACCTGTACCTTTCCCTACTGCCTTGGTAGTAAATAAGTAACCAAACAGTTTTTGCTTGACATTTTCCGACATTCCCTCGCCATTGTCTTGAATTCGGATCAAGACGTGATGCCGATCTTCAGACAAGGTGGTGGCAATTGTGATGCGATTGGGATTGTCCTTGATTTGTTGAAAACTACGCTCCTGATTAGATTCTTCCAAAGCATCAATAGCGTTGGCAATCAGATTCATAAATACTTGGTTGAGTTGCCCAGGAAAGCATTCTAATTGAGGAATGTCTCCGTAATCTTTGACTACTTCAATCTCAAGATGATGCTCATTGGCTTTTAATCGGTGCTTCAGGATGAGTAATGTACTTTCAATGCCTTCATGAATATTAAAAGGAACTTTGCGATCGCTATCTCCCCTGGAGAAGGTGCGGAGACTGGCGCTAATTGCTCGGATGCGATCGCTACCTTCTTTCAGGGAAGAGATGAGTTTAGGCAAGTCTTCTTGCAGGTATTCTAAATCGATTGTGGCGATCGCTTCCTCAATTTCTGCTCCCGGCTCAGGAAAGGTTTGCCGATAAAGGTCGATTAGTGCCAACAAGTCGTGAATATATTCCTGAGCAGGTTTCATATTGCCTGCAATAAAGTTAATCGGGTTATTAATCTCGTGGGCAATAACTGTAACGAGATTACCCAGTGTTGACATTTTTTCCTTTTCCAGGAGACTGTATTGTGTCTGTTGCAGGTTATGTAATACTTGAGTTAACTGTGCTGCTTGTTGTTTTATAGTGATTAAATCGCGATATGACCTTAAAGCAGCGATCGCACTTGTAATTAACTTTTGGCGAGTCAGTTCCAGCTTCAGCTTATAATCATTGATGTCATAATTCAAAATCACTGATTCTTCAGGCGCATCTCCTGGTTGTCCTGTGCGTAAAATCACCCGCACAATCTGATTTTTCAACTCTTCCCGAATATACTTAACCACCCTTAACCCAGCATCATTAGTTTCCATTACCACATCTAATAAAATAAACGCGGTATCTGGGTGAACTACAATCAGCTTTTTCGCTTCTGTTCCCGAAAAAGCCGAGAGAAAAGTTAAAGGTTTGCCCTCAAAGGTAAAACTTCTCAAAGCCAGCTTGGTTGCTTGGTGGACTTCAACATCATCATCCACAATCATCATTTTCCAAGCTTCAGAAGTCTCTTGTCCCTGACTCTCTACCTCTAACAGAGTTAAGTGAGTTTTATCACTTATCTGCTCTTGTTCATCTTCAGACACGAAGACTTCATCATCTGTCGGTAAAAGAGACATATGGGTATCGTTAAGCATTGTCAAGCAACTTTGTTAAAAAGAACAAGAAAATTTAATAGTTTATGGACAGAGGTAGTGTCACTCTAAATAGGGTTCCCTTTTCTACCTCACTGTGAACATGAATTGTCCCTTGTAGCTTTTGAGTGACTAAGTTGTAGACAATATGCAGACCTAAACCACTGCCTCCTTGTTGCCTAGCAGTGGTGAAGAAAGGCTCAAAAATTTTGTTTAAGTTTTCTAGTGGAATGCCGCAACCATCATCGCTATATTGAATCACAATACACTCGCCTTCTTGCCTCACCTGAATACGTAACTGCCCTGATTCGTGAAGTTGATAGGCATGAGTTAAAGAATTCATCACTAAATTGGTGAAAATTTGTGCTAAAGCCCCAGGATAGCTGTTGATGGTGACAGTTTCATCTCCGGTCACAGTCAGGGTATGGGAAGCTTGTTTTAGTTTGGGAGTTAAGCTGGTGACAATTTCTTCCAAATACTGTTTGACTAAAAATGTTCGGTGTTCCAAACTAGTCTGATCCACAGCTACTTGCTTGAAGCTTTGCACCAGTTCTCCGGCACGATTGAGGTTACTGAGAATCAGGTCAGTACTTTCTCTGGCAATCTCTAGATAGTTGTTTAAGACTGAACGCTTTAATTGACCTTGTTCGACAGCCGTAACAAACAAACGGGTTTCGTCAGCCAGGGTAGCGCTCTTTCATCACTCTCATGATAGAATAAAACAATAATCCTTACTACACAAGACTTTCAGTCCAAAGAGATGATTTTGTCCATAATGTTAGAAAATAAAGCTCCAAACCCAGTTTCTGTGCCTTGTTTAGAAGTTAGTTAAAATTTTTATTTGACCAGAGTGATGAAAAAGGGGTAGAGGCGACAGTGATACTGGTGCCGACAGGTGTATTGATTTCATGAGCAACTCCAGCCACAAGACCACCCAAAGCCGCCATTTTCTCAGATTCCACCAGTTGCTTTTGGGTAACTTTCAGGTCTTTTAGAGCTTGAGACAGTTCTTGAGTTCGTTCGGTTACTTTTTGTTCTAAGGTGTTGTAGAGGGTAGCATTTTCAATAGAGATAGCGGCTTGGGAAGATAGCAAATTCACAACTTCCATCCGTTCTGGAGTGAAGGCTCCAGTTGTGAGATTATTTTCCAAATAGACAATCCCGATCAATTTGCCTTGATTGAGCAGGGGAAAACTCAAGATAGATTTAGGTTGCTGTTGATGAATGTAAGAATCACGAGTGAAGTTACCTTCATTAGCAGCGTCGCTTAATACAACACTATCTTTGGTACGAACAACGTAATCGATAATAGCATTAGATAATATTGGTTTACTGAAGGTTTCGATAGGGATAGCTTCTCTGACTTTAACTGCATCTGAGTCAATTGTTCCTGATGCTGCAATCTGCCATTCTTCCTGTTGGTTGAGAAGTAAATAACCCTTTTCTGCCCCAGCATTTTCGATGACGATTGTCATTAATCTAGTCAGTAAAGTATCGAGCTTGATTTCTCGCCCCAGAATGTGGGAAGCTTTGAGGACGCTATTTAAGTCTAAGGAAGTTGATTGAGTGGTACTACTAGTAGAGATGGTTTGAAAGGTTGAAAATTGAGAGTTTCTTTGGGCTTGGGTGAAAAATTGGGGATAGCGTTTTTTTAAATCTACTACTTTTGCTTTAGCTCCCCAGTGAGTGTAGGCATAACAGGCATTGAGTAGATAATCTTGGGCAATTCTGTCTTTGCCCCATTGGAGATAAAATCTGGCAGCGAGTTCATTAGCGATCGCTTGTTCGTTAAGATATTCATGTTCTGTGGCTTTGGCGATGGCGCGATCGTACATCTCAATAGCCTCTGCTTTTTGCCCTAAGACGCGATGCCGTTCAGCTTCCACTAAATAAAATTTGTGCAAGAAATTCATCGGCGCGTGCTGCGCCCATTTCTGCATTTTGGCTTGATTGACTGTGACTTTTTCTAATAAGCCTTTTTGTGCTGACGGCAGCGCCTGAGAATATAAAGCTAAGGCTGTCAGAGAATCGTATAAATTGAAATGTGGTACGATTGTGGATGCCATTACTGCATTTAGATACTTTTCCAACTCTTGGGCATTAGCTGCGGCTTGCGGGAAATCTTGGAAAAGATAGCACAGAACAAGCTTTGAAAAATATAAATGTGCCAGACCGTTGCGATCGCTAGCTTGCTGATGCCAGAGTAGCATTTGCTCCTCCCGATAAGCTGCCCCACTTAAAAGACAAGTATTTTCAGTTGCCTCTAGCAGATTTAAGGTTAACTGCCAATAAATAGCTAGATATTCAACAGCCATTTTGTTTTGAACTTGACGGAAGGTATGATGATAGCTAGCAATTTGCCGTTCAACTTCTACCAAGTTTTCTCCACACACCCAGGAATGCGCGATATTATAAACAGCACAAAGACCGGAAAATTCTATATCTCCTCGGTTTCTACCAATTTGATAGGCTTCTTTTAAGGGCTTGATGGTTTTCTGGACTGGTTGTTGCCAATGGCAGATACAAACATTAAAGACAAAGTTGATATGACATTCGAGATATTGAGCATCGTAAAGTTCTAACAGGCTCAAAGCAAGTTGACCAAATTGATAGCCCAATGGAATCTCTGCTAAGGCTCCACAGAGAATTAAACCGTACGTCACATAGCCAATTGTTGATAGTGCCGTATTGCCATGTTCCAGAGATAAATTCACCATCTTTAAAATCAAGAATGGGACTACCTCATGTCCTCCCCGAAAGGCAGGTGACATGATGCTAGAAATAATTTGCATCGCTGCTAGTTGTTGATCTGACTGCATTTGAGGCAAGTTGATCAGGTGTTTAACTTCCCTTCCTGCCAAATGAACTGCTGTTTGCTGTAGCGCTTTGCTCAGTTCTAAGGGACTCAGAGGAGAGGGAAAGTTAATTCCCAAAGCTTGTAGCACTTCTAAACCAGTTGTGGTAGCTGCTTGCAACTTGCCCTCAAGTGTAAGGGCTATGATTTTGATCTCATAAACTTTCACCTTGTTTAACAAAGTTTTAGCGTGTTGCAGTACCTCTTCTACCCATCTATTCATTTGTGTGAAGTCATTACACAGAAGTGCTGCTTCTGCTGCTGACTCAAATAACTTTAATGTGAGGTCATAGTTTGTTTGCCAAGAGTCTGCTGCTAGTAATTGAATGCCCATTAAAAAATATCCCAAAGCCGCTTCATAAGCAGCAGATGCCTTGGCTTTACGTCCTGCTAATAAATTAAAATTTGCTAATTCATCCTGTTCGCTTTGAGTGTTAATTAACTCTGCACCAATATTTAATTGGTTAACAATTTCAAAAATTTTCTCTTCTTGCTGTGCTGCTGATGTGTTGCTCAACATCAGTCGCCCAATTTTCAGGTGGGTTGCTTTCTTTTGTGCTTCTGGAATCAAAGAATAGGCAGCTTGTTGGACGTGATCGTGCTGGAATTTACAACTAGCTTCACTAACTTTTTTTTCATCCTTGATAATTCTCAGATAATATTGATTATTTGCAGGGACAATTAAACTTTCTTTTAGTGCTGGTAATAAGTGGTCTAAGACCTGCTTGGCTGATTGCTCAGAAATGACTGCCAAGGTGGACAAATCAAAGTTATTGCCCATACAAGCAGCTAACTGCAAAATCTTCTGAGTATCCTCTGCTAAATTGACAATTTGTCTGGTCATTAACTCCACAACATTATGAGTAATGTCCTTGGCTTGAATCTGCTCTAAATCCCAATACCACTTTCTTTGTGTATAGTCAAAGCTGAGTAACGTTTCTGTATAGAGAGATTTGAAAAATTCACTGGTAAAGAAGGCATTTCCCTGAGTTTTCTCAAAAACCAAATTAGTTAATGCCTGACTAAATATAGTTGAACAGGACAATGCTTCTGCAATTAAAGCATTTACATCCTTTAGAGTCAGGTTTTTTAGATGAATCTTGGATATAGATCCTCCCTCCTTCTCAATCTCGTCCAAAGTCATTACCAATGGATGGATGAAATCTACTTCATTATCTCGATAGGCTCCGACGATGAGTAAATTTTGAATGTTGCGATCGCCTAAAATAATCTTGAGCAGTTTGAGCGAGGCGCTATCAGCCCATTGCAAATCATCAATGAAGAAAACTAGGGGATGTTCAGCCTGACAAATAGCCTTAATAAAATTTTGAAAGACTAAATTAAAACGGTTTTGGGCTTCTTGTCCACCTACTTGAGCTACAGGAGGTTGTTCACCAATCACCAATTTTAAATTGGGAATGACATCAATTAAAACCTGTCCGTTATTGCCGACAGCAGCTAATATTTTTTCTTGCCATTGTTTGAAAACTGATTTGCTTTCAGTCAAGAATTGATTACACAGGTAATTGAACCCTTGAGAAATGGCGTAGTAGGGAATATTTTTTTGGTACTGGTCATATTTACCAGTAATAAAATTGCCACGTTTGACTGTAATGGGTTTATGAATCTCATTTACTAAAGCTGATTTGCCCACTCCAGAATAACCTGCAACTAACATCAGTTCAGTAGTGCCGTTGGTAATGCGATCAAAAGCCGCCAATAGTGTCTTTAATTTTGGTTCCCGCCCATAGAGTTTTTGCGGAATTATAAACCGATCAGATACATCCTGACTACCCAACGGAAAGACATCGATTTTGCCATTGATTTGCAGTTGATGCAAGCATTCTTCTAAATCTGCCTGAATGCCAGAAGAAGACTGATAGCGGTCTTCGGCATTTTTAGCCATCAGTTTCATCACAATATTACAGAGGACTTGGGGAATAGGTTGTTCATTTTTGAATTTTGAATTTTGAATTTTGAATTGATCTGGTTGTTTAGCAATATGAGAATGAATCAACGCTAGAGCATCATCCCCTTCAAACGGCACTTTTCCTGTTAGTAACTTATAAAAAGTCACTCCTAAAGAATAGAAATCGCTGCGATAGTCAATCGCCCGATTCATTCGACCTGTTTGCTCAGGAGAAATGTAAGTAATAGTGCCTTCTAGAATATTAGGATTTTTGAATGATTGGGTTTCTCGTGACAGAACAGTAGAAATACCAAAATCGATAATTTTAAGTTGTTTGGTGTTGGGGTTAAAGACAATATTTGAGGGGTTAATATCTTTATGGATGATGTTAGCGGCATGGATTTCTCTGAGGCTTTCGACGATAGAAATACCCAACTGGAGAAACTGTTCTAACTCCATTTCTCCAGCTAACTGCAATTGAGCTAAAGAACTACCGCCGAAATTTTCTAATACTAAGACTGGTCGTTGTTGGTGAATTTCCAAAGCGTAAACTTGGACAACTCCTGTGAGATGGAGATTGTGGATAATGTCATATTCACGCTGGTAACAAGCAATGCGTTCTGGTGAAGGATAGGCATCTCGCAGGGTTTTGAGAATTACAGGTTGGTCATCGGCTTCCCTGTAGCCTCGATATATCAAAGAGTTGCTGCTTTCATCGATTTGGTCAATAATTTGATAGCCGGAAAGCGTGAGCATAGTTTGGGTACTCCTCAAAAGTGGGTTAATACTGTCCCAGTTACTTTGTTAGAGTTAGTGTACCCATTCAGCTTGGTAGAGTCTTAAGCAGGTGCAGCGCTAATTCTGGAGATTTTGCTACTAAGTCATTTTCAACTAAAAATCAAATTACTGTAGTAGGTGGCACAGCTAAAATAGTGGAAATTTTCATAAGTTAAAAGTTAAAGCTAAGTTTTATCAAGGGTTTTGGCTCTTTGTCTCTTAAATCCTCTTTTTTTAGCAAAGGTATTGTTAAGATAGAGAAATTTGATTAGATACACATTGTCAAAGCAGAAAATTGATTTGCCAATTTGGGAAAGTCAATTTCTAAAGATAACTAAAACTTTTTTAGGAACCCGAACAAGGAGGGAGTTGTGACCAAGAATTGTGAGGAGAAACAGTAGGTGCAGAGGCAGTGAGAATCACCTCACCATTATATCCGTACATCCATCCCTGAGCTTCAATCAGTGGCGCAGATTTAACAGAATCGTAAGGTTTGTTGCTAGTAGTAGGGTTTTCGGGGTCGAGAGCGTTTTCTTGTCTCCTTGAGATACTTGCGCTTTGGACAGTTGGAATCTGATAAGTCTGATAGGGTGCAATTGAGGGGTCATCTGGCATCACTGGCAAACCTCCGTTCCCCGTGATGATGAATTTCCCTTCTGGGCGTTTATTTCGTGTAATGCAACTATTGGCAATCAACTGTGAAGTATCAATGATGTTTGTGGGCAGAGCAGTTAAGCCTTGACTAGGGTTAACATCAGGCGTGTTGAGTTGCACTACGCCATTGAATTGGGAACCACGAGCAGAACTAGCTGTAATGTCACTTAATGGCGTGGGTTGTAGACGAAACTGTGTGCCAAAGATGCCCGAAGCATTGACAATTACTCGACCACCAAAGCTATCTTGAGCATTGGCGCTGATGTCGCTATTTTCTTTTGGAACAGCGACTAGGTTGTTAGTATCAATCGTAATATTACCACCAGTGGCATTACCAAAAGCGTTGGTAGTAATGCTGCTACCTCGGCGTAGTAGCAACAAGTCGCGCGATCGCAAATTAATATTTCCCTGTCCTCCCTTTGTGTCAGCACTGATTGTTGCTTTGTTGTCAAGATAGATAGAGTTAGCTTCAACTATTAATGAGCCTGCAATTCCTGACCCTTGACTGCTCACCGTAACTTTGGCCCCATCTTGAATATTGAACTGGTTAGTATTAATTGTTAATTCTCCGCCTCTACCTGTGGAAGTTTCAGATGTATTGGCAAACAGCCCACTTGCAGGGTCTACAGTTAGAACTTGATTTGAACCAAATCGGGCAATAAATTGGTCAAGTCGAGCAAAATAGTTAGCATTGCTACCAGAAAGGGTGATGCTGTCAGTGACATTAAGGTTAATATTACCTGCCTTGTCACTACCACTGCTGGTGGTAATAACTTGTCCACCACTAATGGCTTCTAATGTATTAGCCCACAAGGTGATGTTACCCCCATCCCCTTGTCCACGGGTTCTAACACTTAAAAAAGCACCATCCTTCAAAGACAGTGTCTTGGTCGTGATGTTAATATCACCCCCCTTGCCTACACCTGTTGATTCCACAGTACTGTATGCTCCACTGGGTCTTCCATTGTTGCCCGCTCCTTCCAAGGAGACTGTATCTTGAGCAAATATATTCACATTGCCCGCATCCCCTAGTCCAGAGGTGGCAGCACTGAGTTGAGCGCCATTGCTCACTCTAAACGACCCCGTCCTGATGTAGATGTTGCCTCCCTGACCTTCGGCTCCTTTCTCTACTGCGCTGAGTACCGAGCTGACCCCATCCAAGGAGACTGTATCGCGGGCAACTATATTCACACTGCCTGCATCTCCTTTTCCTTCGGTTCTGACATTCAATACAGCGCCATTCCTCAGATTAAGTGACCCAGTGGTAATATTGATGCCAGTACCATTGCCCACCCCCTTTTTGAGCACATTGCTGAATGCTCCACTCGGATATCCATTGCTACCTATCCCATCAAAGGTAACGGTATCCCCGGCAGTAATATTCACACTGCCTGCATCCCCCTTTCCACCATAGTTGGTAGCAATCAGCTCACCACCATTCGTAACAGAGAGTGACCCAGTTGTGATGTAGATGTTGCCTCCCTGACCTTCGGCTCCTTTCTCTACTGCGCTGAGTACCGAGCTGACCCCATCCAAGGAGACTCTATCGCGGGCAAATATATTCACACTGCCTGCATTTCCTTTTCCATAGGTTCTGACATTCAATACAGCGCCATTTTTCAGATCAAGTGACCCAGTGGTAATATTGATGCTGGTACCGTTGCCCACCCCCTTTGGGAACACATTGCTGAATGCTCCACTCGGATATCCATTGCTACCTATCCCATCAAAGGTAACGGTATCCCCGGCAGTAATATTCACACTGCCTGCATCCCCCTTTCCACCATAGTTGGTAGCAATCAGCTCACCACCATTCGTAACAGAGAGTGACCCAGTTGTGATGTAGATGTTGCCTCCCTGACCTTCGGCTCCTTTCTCTACTGCGCTGAGTACCGAGCTGACCCCATCCAAGGAGACTCTATCGCGGGCAAATATATTCACATTGCCTGCATTTCCTTTTCCATCGGTTGTGACATTCAATACAGCGCCATTTTTCAGATCAAGTGACCCAGTGGTAATATTGATGCTGGTACCGTTGCCCACCCCCTTTTTGAGCACATTGCTGAATGCTCCACTCGGAAATTTGCGACCTATCCCATCAAAGGTAACGGTATCCCCGGCAGTAATATTCACACTGCCTGCATCCCCCTTTCCACCATAGTTGGTAGCAACCAGCTCACCACCATTTGTAACAGAGAGTGACCCAGTTGTGATGTCGATGTTGCCACCTTTGCCCACGCCTGTTTCTTGTACAGCGCTGGATGCCTGACTTTGTACAGCGCTGGATGCCTGACTGGATCTACTATTGGAGCTAGTCCCCCCATCAAAGGAAACGGTATCACGGGCAACTATTTTTATATTGCCCGCATTCCCTCGTCCAGAGGTTTCGGTATTCAGTACACCGCCATTTCTTACATAAAGCGAGCCGGTCTTAATATTGATGTCACCACTTTTACCTACAGCCGTTGATTGCACCGTATTAGATATACCACTTCCATTCAGGTTTATTGCCTGTGTTGCCTTAATTTCAATATCTCCCGCCCGTGAGTCAACAGAACCCAACCCTGATGCTATCCCTGACTCTAGCTTTGTATTTTCTCCAATCATATCTAAGAAACGGGCATTGATCGCAATCCTACCCCCACCACCAGCGAGTACATTAACATCAGTGCCATTGCTCAGAGATACATCAGCTCGTTCAACGCCATCAGGAAAACTTAAACCAAGGTATGAGCCATTAATACTCAAACCAACTGTACCAGTGTCTGCCATACCTCCCAACTCCACATTTCCACCCGGAGCTATGAGTTTACCACCATGAAGCTGCACATTACCGCCTACAAGTGCTAAGGTCTGACCAGGATTAACTTCTAAACTAGAACCCTGTGCCTGAATCTTTGCCGGATTCGTTCCAAATTGTAAGCCAATGGGTACATTGATAGTCAGCAAAGGTGGAGTTTGAGAATTTACAGCACTGAACTTAATACCATCACTAAAATTAAGACTATTAGCTGTGCTTGCAATAAACGAACCGCCAATATTCAGGGAGGCATTGGAATTAAAGATAATTCCATTCGGATTGATTAAAAATAAATTTGCAGTGCCATTTGTCCGAATCATCCCATCAATATTTGAGCCTGAGTTACCTGTAACGCGAGTCAGGATGTTCTGAATCTGCATCGCATTATTGAAAAATGCTTCCCCGCCTTTAGGTACGGAAAACTCGCTAAAACTGTGGAACAGGTTGTTTCCCCGAACTGTTCCTCCCTCAATCGTGCAAGCTGTGCATCCTGGTGCGACGCTGGAATTGACCTCAAGTGTATTATCAGGAATAATTTGGGCGTACACGGGGCTAGTCATTACAAAAACACAGCATCCCGTTATAGTTATCGCCCCAGAACCAAATAGCAGCGATTTCCAGCTTTGATAAGACCCTAATTTAGCTTTCACAAGACTTCTTGACTCCCCACAACCACTAGTCATACTACGTCATCAAGTTTAACAAGTTGTCATATTCCTTAACTAAAGTGCTGATTTTCCAATTTTGGAAAACTAAATTCCTCAAACTGCAACACGTGGTCAGTTGATTATTTGTATCCTAGTCTTGAACCATTAGTTTTACTTAAATGGCAAGTTAATTTATAGTCACAAAAAGTTAGATGTCCTGTAGTTTTGGTACTTTAAATAAAGCTATTAAAATTACACCAGTTATGAGCCAACAGTCAAAGCAAACTTTGCAAAAGTTTTTAGTCGTTGACGACCACGAAGCAATTCTTCAAGGTACAATCCCAGCGCTAAAGGAGAAATATCCAGAAGCAGAAATCCTCGCAGCTCAAGATGCCCAGACGGCGTATCAGCAATTTCAACGCTACCACCCAGATTTATTAATTGTGGATTTATGTCTACCAGAAAAGCCTCAAGCTATTGCCCAGACGGAGGTTGGTATGCAACTTATCAAAACTTTGATGGAAAGCCCTCTTGCCCCTAACTTAGTGGTGCTGAGTACCAATGTCAAACCGTTAGTACGGCTCAAACCGATGATTAATGCCTATGAAGGTGGGTTTGCTGCTATGGATAAGTCCTTGCCGATCCGGGAAATGTTAAAGTTCGTTGACTTGGCATTGCGCGGCTCTATTTATTTATCTTCAGAACTGCGATCGCGCCCAGAATTTGACCGAAAATGGATAGAGGTACTGACGCTTAAATATCAAGAAGGCTTAACAGATAAAGCGATCGCTCAACAAATGGAAGTAAGTGATCGCACCGTCAGAAACTATTGGATTAGATTGCAAGATTCTCTGGGTGTTTATGACGAACCTGGTAAAGAATTGAGAATTCAAATTGAGATCGCAGCTAGAAAAATCGGATTAATTAATTAATTGATGAAGTTCGCACTTACTATAAAAAGCAATTTTTGGAAAAAAGTTCACCACCAACTGCCACTCTGGCGAGAAGTAGTGATGCCAGGACTCTCAGTAGTAGGATTTATTATGCTTGCTCGTTCAATAGGATTATTGCAATCACAAGAGTGGCTTGTATTCGATCAATTATTACGGGTGCGGCCTAATGAAGCTATCGATCAACGGGTGGTAATTGTAGGTATTGATGAAGAAGATATTAACTATGTAGGAAGCTATCCTATACCGAATAGAGAAATTGCTAAAATGTTGAACATTCTACATACTTACAAACCTAGAGTCATCGGTTTGGATCTTTTTAAGGACAAACATAGTAATTCAGATCGTGCAGACTTGGCACTTGCCCTAAGAGAAAATACAAATATCATTGGAATTGAAGTTGCATTAAATCAGAAACGAACTTTTAATGTTAAGCCACCACCTGAGTTACCTCCCGAACGAGTTGGCTTTGCAGATCTAATAGTTGACCCTGATGGCAAGCTACGACGTAACGTGTTGGCAGCCAAGACTCACACGGGAAAACTTAAATACTCCTTACCTCTGTGTTTAGCCCGATTCTATTTGCGCGAACAAGGAATCGTATTTCATCATGGCAGTCGTTCTTACGACCCTATCCAATTTGGTTCGAGTCGGCTAGTCCGCTTTCTCCCCAATTCTGGTGGATATGTGGGAACTGATGCTAATGGCTTTCAGATATTACTAAACTTTCGCTCTCATCCCGAACCTTTTCGCACCTTATCTTTGAGAGATATCCTCACTAAAAAAATTGATCCTAATTGGATTCGCGATCGCATCGTGATTATTGGCATGACTGCCTCCAGTATTAAAGATAAATTTACTACTTCCGCAGTCAAACGTACACTTTATACTAGAGATTTAGGAATTGAAAATTCTGCTAATCAGTTTCAATGGATTTCTGGTGTAGAGATTCATGCCCATGCCACGAGCCAAATTATTAGTAATGTTTTAGACGGACGACCACTGTTAAAAGTATGGCCAAAATTTTGGGAATATTTATGGATTTTAGCTTGGGGTTTAGTTGGCATAATTCTGGGTTTAATCCTGCAATCTCCTGCAAAAACATTGTTGAGCCTTGGGTTAGCTAGTATCGGACTTGTGGGAATTTGTTATATTCTCCTAGTTGTGGGTTGGTGGATTCCTTTAGTACCAACCTTGTTATCTCTAGCAGGTGCAGGACTGACAACATCTTTTTTCGACCGAGATTTAAGAACATTACTCGAACAACGCAGTCTAACTCTCAAGCGCTCTTTTCAGACAATCCATAATGGCCCTCTGCAAACTCTGGCTGTCATTTTAAGGAGTCTTGGCGAAGACATAGAAACTGAGAAATTGCGATCGCAACTTGAACAACTGAATCAGGAGTTACGAAGTATCCCTGATTCTCTTAGTCAAGAAATGCTGAGTCGCAATGACAGTCTCTACTTAGAGGGAAATGTGGTTCTCGATCTCCAAATTCCAATTGCTGAGTTACTTTATCATATTTACGACAGTACCTTACAAAGAAAATTTCAAGGATTTGAGACAATTCAAAGTTTTATTCCTCCCAATTTTGAGCCACTAGAAGAGTGCTACTTAAATGCAGATCAAAAGCGAAGCTTGTACCTGTTTTTGCAAGAAGCATTATGTAATGTCGGAAAACATTCGCAACGAGCTACCCGTCTTGATGTTGTTTGTACACGTTCAGCAAGTGAGTATTGCTTGCAAATAATTGATAATGGAGTTGGTATTCTATCCAAATCTAATTATCAAAGTGGTGGTAGTGGGACAGACCAAGCTCAATATTTAGCCCGGAAATTGAGAGGTAAGTTTCGACGATTTCCTCACTCTCCACAAGGCACTGTCTGCGAGTTGACTTGGCCTGTAGCAACTACTTGGTGGCAACGATTTTTGTCTCCAGGCAATTGGAAATTTTTCTCTGCCCACACTGATATTGGGACTTAAACATTTTTGAAGCAGAAACAAACCTCAAACCCTTACAGGACAAGGAAAATACACCAAAAGCTTAAAAATGCTTGAAACCCAGATATATCAATAAAATAGGCAAAACGATGTCAAAGTCTTTCTGTATATACATTTGAGTGTTTTTTCTAGCTATTTTTTGTCTAAGTCCCAATATAAGTTAACGTACGCCTCCGTTGGAGACTTACGTTAACTGAAAAAAGCACATCTGAAGTTTTGAATACTTTTCTTGAGAACTCATTCTTGTAATTAAAGCCTTTTCATCAAATTTCGCCTCAATACATTAACATTGCAGGTCGATACATTGGCATTGTAAGTCGATGCATTAGCATTGTAAGTCGATCATTGGCATTGTAAGTCGATGCATTAGCATTGTAAGTCGATCATTGACACTGCAGGTCAATGCATTCTACTTAAACCGCAAGAAGGCATTAATTATTACTAATATTAATTATTTTCCCCTATGCTGAGAGCGATCGCTACGATCGCACTCATAGGTTTACAGTATTGGTGACAACTTAAAGCAAAATTATTTTTGTCAACAGTAATTAAGCTATAAATAAACTGAATATTGAGTATCACATTTAGCTTGATACTCTGGTTTGAGAACAAGGGTAAACGATGCTTTTAAATATGAGGTGAGCGCTAGCTTAAAAATTGTGTTTCTAACCTCGATTTCGGACAATCTTTTAAGCACTATTGCTTATTGACAAATAGCTTATAACCTTAAGTTGTCACCAATAGGTTTACAGTCATTTTAGAGATTTTCCTTTGCATCTACGCAGTTATTAAAAACGTTTGTTGTGAAACACCACCTGCGGCTTTAATCAAATCAGCTGCCTTTTCGCCAATCATAATTGTGGGTGCATTGGTGTTTCCCGTGCTGATAGTTGGCATAATTGAAGCATCCACGACACGCAACCCTTCAACACCATGTACGCGCAGTTCGGGATCTACCACTGAATCGGAGTCTGTTCCCATTTTGCAAGTGCCGACAGGGTGGTATACACTGTCGCAGGTTTCCCGAATGTAAGCTAGGAATGTTTCATCACTCTTGTTATCAGCACCGGGAGCAGCTTCCTCACCTCGGAACTGATCAAATACATTTGAGTGGAATATCTGTCGAATAATTTTGATCCCTGCAAGCAGCTTTTGCAAATCGGATTCGCTTTGAAGATAGTTCATCCGAATGATCGGTGGGTCTTGGGGAGAAGCAGAACGCAGCGTGAGACTACCACGGCTTTGAGGATTAGTCAGACAGGCTGTAGCTCCAAATCCTGGGCCTTCGCGGGCATAGGCAGGATGTGCCCACAAAACAGGGCCAAAGAAAAACTGTAAATCTGGTGCAACATCTAAACGACCTTCAGTATGCAGGAACAATCCAGCTTCGGCAATATTGCTAGTTGGGTCAGGTTGTAAATCCTGAGTGGCTTGATGTGCAACGGCGACGTGAAGGTGATCTTGGAGATTCTGCCCAACACCAGGCAAATCAACAACTACGGGAATGTCTAGCGATCGCAGATGTTCTGCATTGCCAATCCCAGAGAGCATCAGCAGTTTAGGTGAATCGAATGCGCCAGCACTTAGAATCACTTCTTGATTCACAAAGGTTTGGTGTATTGTTCCCTGGTGCAGATACTCCACTCCAATAGTACGTGTTCCCTCAAACAGTAACCGAGTGACTAATGCACTAGTAGTGACTGTTAGGTTAGGGCGTTCAAGAATTGGCAATAGAAATGCAGTTGCTGTACTTTCTCGCTTACCATCTTTGACTGTCAACTGATAAAGTCCTGCCCCTGACTGTTGTGCGCCATTGAAATCAGGATTGCGTTCATAGCCTAGTGCGACGGCTGCTTCCACAAATCTTTGTGATGTCACACTAGGAGCAATTGGATCTGTGACATTCAATAATCCATCGACACTGTGAAATTCGGATGTGATTCGCTGCTGGTTTTCAGATTTATTGAAGTATGGCAACACATCTTGGTAACTCCAACCCGGATTTCCTAACTCCTGCCAGTGGTCATAATCATGCCGACTGCCTCGAATATAAATCATGGCGTTGATCGAACTGGTGCCACCTAAGACTTTCCCGCGCGGACAATAGATTTTGCGGTTATTTAGGTACGGTTCTTCTTCCGTAAAATATGCCCAGTCCACTTCAGTACCCCATAGTTTTATCCAGTTTAGAGGAACTTGATGCTCTGGTAAGTTAGCCGGATTGCCTGCTTCCAGTAATAACACAGTAGTTTTACCGTCTTCGGTGAGGCGATTGGCAAGAACACAGCCTGCCGAGCCTGCACCAATCACAATATAATCGTATTCAGTCATGAAATTTTTCTTGTTAATTGCAATAATTTTTATTTTAGAAAAATACTGTTTTCAGCGATCGCTTTTTACTTAAACTGCTAAAACTTTACAAAAAGCGAATCCAACCCCTTGAATACCAATTTTCTTCACATACTTCTGTGACTGCGATATTTCTTTGCCTGACAACTAAAAGAATAAGTTGAGTCAGCTATAGCAATCTTATTTGAGATCCGAACAGTGTTGATCCTGATACAGTTTAGGAAAATCAAATTCTTATTGATTGGTAAGGAACTTCATTTTGGTATAAATGTACCATTATTTTGTAAGCTAATCAGCATTTAAGTTGCATAAAAGCAGGGCTGAAGCCCTTACTACAAGCGAATCATTCTGGAAAAATGAATGACGATTAGCTTATTTAATTTAGGATTGCTATAGCAAGGTATACGTTATGAACGAAAACTATATTTCCAACTTTGGAAACTACATTTTTGATTGGAGAAATAGGAGTGAGGCAAAACTTCTTAACCCTACAAGTAGCGCCAATGCATACTACTGCCTATTTGTACAGTGCGTAATTTCTAACGGATTTATGAAATACTGTATTTAGTTATGCGATCGCAACACCAAGGCTGTGCATTGCCTAAAGCGATCGCTGATTAAGTAAGAAATTCACTTTTTAAAGTATTACTTTGTGCCATCATGCAACGCTTACCATACCGTGTTCGTCGCATTTGGGCAGTTCTCTTCCTGACAACGCTAACCTTATGTTTGTGGTTAGCACATCCTTCTCTAACAATTGGGCATAAGGGAATCGCAGAGATAGCAACAGCGAAATCGTCGGCTTTAACACAGCCAGTACAGCAAGGACTTAAGCTATATCAAGCTGGCGATATTCAAGGAGCAATCAAGTCTTGGCAAGCATACCTCTCCTCCAATCAACAGCGTAATAGTGATTCTGCTGAGGTAATAAATGTCCGGACATACCTTGCCAGAGCATACCAACAAGTAGGTCAAATATCGGAAGCGATCGCCGAATTAAAGCTAGTTATCGCCTACTATCGTCAAACAAACAAGCCGATAAAAGTAGGACGGATGCTGACAGAACAGGCTCAACTCTACAGTAACCTGGGACAGCAGCGACGCGCAGTTACCATTTTGTGCGGTCAAAATCAAATCAATCTGCCATGTACTCAAAATAGTGCCCTAGAAATTGCCCGCCGCCAGTCAGATTTTCCTGGCGAAGTAGCTGCTTGGGGTAGTCTGGGAAATGCTCATCGTCTCCAAGGCGAGTACAAGCAAGCTATTCAAGAATTTGAACATAGCTATGAAATAGCCAAGCGGATCAATAATCAAAGTTATGTAGCGTCTACCTTAAATGGTTTAGCCAATACCTACGCTAGTCTTGCAAAGCGCAATCAGCGTCGGGCTGAATTCGCTAACGACGTAGACGATCAAAAAGCAGCCGAAAAATTCCAGCAATACACGGTTAGTGATGATAACCAAGCTGCACAATATTTTGAACAAAGTCTGAATCTAGCTCGTAGCCAGAACGATAGAGTAAACGAACTGCGATCGCTACTAGGTCTAGTTAGGCTTTACTACCGCCAACATCCTCAGGATAAAGCCATAGTTAACAATACACTACAGCAAGCGATCGTCGTCCTAGAACAGATGCCCGATTCTCACGAGAAAGCCTATGCGGCAATTCAACTGGCTAATCTTCTACAACTCGTCAGCCAGAAAGTTAAGTCGGTCAGTACTGATGCAGCAACTCAATGCTTAGAGTCAGAATTGTTACCCAAGTCTGTTGAACTACTCAACAAAGCTGTAGCAATCACTCAAAAAATACAGGAACCAGAGGCAGAATCTTTTGCTAAAGGCAGGTTAGGACACGTTTATGAATGCCTCCAAGATTATCAACAAGCGATAAATTTGACTCAAGAAGCGCTTATTGGCACTGTCGCAAACGAGAGCCTTTACTTGTGGGCTTGGCAGGCGGCACGCCTATTTAGAGCCACAGGTCGGGTGAAAGAAGCGATTAATTTTTATGAAGAATCTATTGACAGCCTCAAAAGTATTCGCAGCGACCTTACCTTAGAACAGCGAGATTTTCAATTTGACTTTCGAGACAATGTTGAACCAGTTTACCGCGAGTTGCTTGAGTTACGCCTAGAGCAAACTGAACATCTTGTTCAAGAATCTGATATTCAACAGAATTTAGAATTTGTCCTTCTAGCAATAGATGAGTTAAGGCTAGCAGAACTACAAAATTATTTAGGTAATGATTGTGCTTTAGCACTGATTCAGCAACCAGTCCCATTAGTGGGGAAAAATACTGCTGTCTTGAGTTCGATTATTTTGAAAGAGCGCCTGGCGATCATTCTTACTTTGGCTGACGATCAGAAAAAATTTAAATCACGACTTTTTTGGGTGCCTGCTAAGAATCAAGAGGTCAAAGATGCAATCAATGACCTACGAATCAAACTAGAAAAGCGCTCCGATTTGGAAAACAGTTATAAAGCCAAAGCTCAACAAGTGTATGACTGGTTAATTCGTCCTTTTATCAAAGATTTAGAAACAGAGAAAATCGAAACTTTAGTGTTTATCCAAGATGGAATTCTTCGGAATATCCCGATGGCAGCGCTGTTTGACGGCAAGCAATTCTTGATTGAAAAGTATGCGATCGCCACTGCCCCAGCACTGACTCTAACCAAGCCAATCCGCTATAACCATCAAAAATTACGAATATTGGCTTTCGGCTTGACACAGGCAGCTACAGTTGAAACGGATGCGGGTGCAAAAGTTTTTGAGCCGCTTAATCAAGTAAAATTAGAGCTTAAAACCATTACAACGAGTTTACCTAAAAGCAAGGGCTTACTTGATCAAGACTTTACACCTGAGCGATTGCAACAAGAGTTAGAAAAAAATACTTACTCAGTAATTCATCTAGCAACACACGGCAAGTTTGGTATTGATGATAGGGAAACGTTCTTGGTAACTGGTAAAAAAGTTGAAGTAAATCATCAAAAATCTGGCAAAACCGAGACTTATAATCAAAAATTGACAATAACCGACCTTTATCAACTAATTAGTAATAGTCGCGATCGCAATAATCCCATAGAGCTACTGACCTTGACAGCTTGTGAAACAGCAGTAGGTAGCGATCGGGAAACTTTAGGTCTGGCTGGTATTGCCATCCAAGCCGGATCTCAAAGCGCCATAGGTTCTCTATGGAAAGTTGATGATGCAGCAACCGCGCAACTGATAGCCAAATTTTATCAAAGCTGGCACAGTGGACTAAGTAAGGCCAGAGCCTTACAGATGACTCAAATAGCTTGGCTACAAGCGCATCAGCAGCAACCCGAAAGTCACCCTGGATACTGGGCACCATTCATCCTTATTGGTAACTGGCTTTAAATCAGTGAACAGTGAACAGCTAATAACTGTCTTCAATTTGAAATTTTGGCTCTATCGCTCCTTTTATGGACTCTAAGAATAAATAAACTGGTCTTATAGACTGTGGTTTTTAGAGTGAATGAGTTTTCAGGTTTTGAAGTTTCTTTATAAAATCTGAATTTTAATACCACAGCATAAGGGGAGCGGTAGAACCGAAATTTTTAAGTGTTTTTGATTGAAATTTAAACGTTTATACTAGCGCTGCAATTGATGAATTGGGCTTTTTGTAAGTTCTACTTTAATTTGTTCTTTGAGATCAGTTTCAGAGCCATTTGCTACCTGTTCTAGGAGAAACATATTTAATTCTCTCAGCTTCGGCTCATCCTTTGAGGTTAAAGCGATTTCTAAAGTGTTGTACCACAAATCAGCTTGGTTATAGAGATTTGCCTTAGTTAAAATATCATTGCTCTGAGAGAGTTGCTTTTCCAAATCTGGTTGAACTGAAACTACTTTCATCGCAGCTGTAGCAAATGGATTGGCTGACGGGCGATTAGCATCGCAGACTAATTCGACTTGCCAAAGATATCTTTGACCAACTAACAATTCTGCACTGGACAGAGATAGCATCATAATTCCTGGTGAACTTTTAAAATTTTTGTCTTTAATCTCTTTTACCAACTTAGATTGTTTACTAACTGGGTCATACTCATAAAGCCGAAACTCCATTTGCCAGGAGGTAGAATTGCTGGTAAACCAAGCGAATGTAGGACGTGTTGCCAAAGTTTGCCCATAAATTTGGGAAGGTGCAAGCAAAATCAGGGCTGGAATGCTACTTGAAGATGTCTCGGACTGAGTTTCGCATCCTCTAGAGCCACCTGAAGTTCCTGTAGTCTGAGGTGGGGGATCGTTAGAATTATTGTTCCCATCAGCTAAGGCTGTTGTAGGCATCAATAACAATAAGCTCAAGGCAATATCAATGGATGTAAAAAGGCTTTTCCTCAAACATTTCTGGGAAGGGCGTAATATCTGAGCCATGTTCTACCTCGATAAGTTGCTAGGATAAGTCTTAAGAACGTATCTGGTTAAACAACCTATATTTTACAGATGGACTTGAAAATACGGTTGTGTTGCAAAAACCAGTGCTGGTCTGGTAAAAGTGCAGAAGGCAGTTCATCAGCAGCGAAAGATACCCTGTTGATGAACTGCAAGTAACTATTCAAATGGTGACACTTCCAATGCAAGATTATTCTACTGTCTGTGCGCTGGTATGTGCGATATTCCCTCTAATATCGAAACCTTGAAGAAAAGCTCGGACGAAAGTCTAAGCTTAGTACAGTTTTGCGTAAAAGCGTAGCGTTTTTAATGCAGGGGGATGCATTGGCATTGCAAGGGGATGCATTAACAATGCGGCCGACGCATTAACATTGTATCGGGATGCATTGGCATTGCAGGGAGACGCATTAACATTGCATCGGGATACATTGGCATTGCAAGGTATTGCCTTTGATTAATTCGCTAGGAATTAATGAAATGCTGTACTTAGGCACTCGCCTATGAGTTCCAAGTCAGTGTGGGTAGTTGACAGAGTCTAAATATTCTTTGAGAGGGCGAGTAAGATACCCACTTTAAGAAAATAAATATTTTTTGTCAGTCAAAGTGTAGTGCCTACAAGACTTTACACTGCCCATGATGCCGTAACAAATGGTCACACAGCACCAACGCCACCATTGCCTCAACCATTGGAACTGCACGCGGTAATACACAAGGATCATGGCGTCCTTTCGCTGCTAATAGCGTTTCTTCGCCCTCACGAGTTACAGTTTTTTGCTCTTTTCTAATTGTTGCTGTCGGCTTAAATGCAACTCGCAAAATGATATTTTCCCCGTTGGAAATCCCCCCTTGAATACCACCAGAACGGTTTGTGAGTGTGCGGATTTCACCATTTTGATCAATATAAAATTCGTCGTTATGCTCAATTCCCGTTAGCAGCGTTCCCCCAAAACCGGAACCAATTTCAAAGCCTTTGCTAGCAGGGAGAGACATGACACCCTTAGCGATATCAGCTTCCAATTTATCGAATACTGGTTCGCCCAGACCTTTCGGCAGATTTCGCGCCACACATTCTACTACACCGCCGATAGAATCACCTTGTCTACCTGTTTGCTCAATTAATTCAATCATGCGATCGCTGCATTCAACATCGGGACAGCGGACGATATTGCTTTCCACTTGTTCTAAGGTTACAGTATTTGGATCAACTACACCTTCCAAGTCTTTGATGCGCTTAACGTAAGCGATAATTTCAATATTGGCTACTTGATAGAGAATTTTTTTAGCGATCGCACCTGCTGCTACTCTTCCGATTGTCTCACGCGCTGACGACCTACCCCCACCTTGCCAATTGCGAATGCCATATTTTGCATCATAAGTTGCATCCGCATGAGAAGGCCGATATTTCTCGGACATTTCGTCGTAGTCTTGGGGACGAGTGTCTTTGTTCCGCACCAAAATTGTTATAGGCGTTCCTAGTGTTTTGCCTTCAAATACCCCTGATAAAATCTCGCAGGTATCCGCTTCTTTGCGAGGGGTCGTAATTTTACTTTGTCCGGGACGCCTTCTATCTAGTTCTACTTGAATTTCTTCTGCCGAAATTTCTAGTTGTGGAGGACAACCATCAATCACAACCCCCACACCGCCGCCGTGAGACTCGCCAAAAGTACTGATGCGAAATAGATGACCAAAAGTGTTGCCCATGATTTTGAGGAAAAAGGTGAGGCTTATGTATTTTACCTAGAGTTCTTGCAAAAGTTTGTTTTGTTCTGATCTTTGTAGAACTTTCCGCTATTTTTTAGGATTTATGCAACAGTGTTTCCGAGTCTTTACCCAACTCTATATCACAATACAATTCAGTTAAGCATTTCTTCCTTCTCTTTCTTCTCTTCCTTTGCGTTCTTCTCTACGAGACGCTACGCGAATGCACCCTTGGCGGTTCGTTAAAAAAATTGACTTTGATAAACAGTTAAGCCTTAACTGAACTGTATTGCTATATATCAGTAAATACCTCATCTGTTCCTAACTTAAATAAAAAGCGCCCCCCCTTGCGGGAGAGCGCTTTTTGATGAAGGCTAAACTTTACTATTTAACCGTTGATAGCAGGAGCACTTAGAGCTACAGGAGCAAGATCACCAGCAGCCAA
>NZ_JBALGC010000036.1:0-103773 GCF_036916575.1 Nostoc sp. | reverse complement strand
TTGCCGCATTTCTCTTACATATTTTTGCGGTTTGACTTCAGTTCTGTATTTTACCGATTAAACTGCCCCTTTCTTAAATCCCTACCCTTGAAAGACCCTAACCCTCCCCTTAAAAAAGGGAGGGTACTAGATAGTAGACCTCTTGCAAAAGTACCTTTTGCACTCTTGTAGGGAAAGGGGGAAAGGTTAAGGGGAAAGAAAAATCTATCCCTTTCCCCTTTACCCCCTTACCCTTTACCCGACTTCTGCAAGAAGTTTAGTGTTTGACTGAGTTATTGCATCAAAATCTGACGGCTTAAAATACTCATAACTTCATCTGGATTACCTGTTGGTAGTAGCGCACTCCAGTCACCAACGCTGGCATAGCCGAGAACTTGCAACAAGTGAATTGTGCTGGTAACGGCTTTTGGTGAACCAATCAATAAATGTTTAATCGGTTCTCTTTTTGGCGTAGGCGTAGCCCGCCGCAGGCATCGCTTTTGGTCAGATTGATTCAAAAGGGGTGCGTTGTTGCCTTGGGTAGGTAAATACTGCTCTGGTTGTGATTTGGCAAACTTTTTTGATTGTGCCATGATCATGCTTGACTCCAATTGTAGGGGTTAAATGAAAGGCGATCACAGACTCTTGGGCGAGGGCGATCGCCTTTCTTATTTCAAGATATAGTATATTTTTATACTTTCAATATGTTTTTAAGTATTTTTACATAGATTTTCCTGAGGAATTGGTGTAAATTTGTGTGCGATGTCTCTTGACTCGCCGATGCAGCGTCTACGCTTTGTATCAGTTCAATTCTTGCGTTCTGCTTTTGTGTTTAATAAAAGCAAGTTTGCTAAGTTCTTAATATTAGACTTCTTGCATGAATCAAAAGCCCTCACCCTAAATCCCTCTCTCAAGTTTGGGAGAGGGACTTTGAATTTGGCTTCCCTTCTTCCAATTTTGGAGAAGAGGTTGGGGGATGTAGCTCGCTTCCCGCAGGGCAGTCGTTTATTGAATTCGGGCAGTCGTTTATTGAATTCGGGCAGTCGTTTATTGAATTCGGGCAGTCGTTTATTGAATTCGGGCAACCACCAAGAATTTACATAAAGCTACTCGATAAGTTTGTAATAAATAAATCATTTTATACTGAATTATGCGGGTGTCAAGTAACCCAAATTTTGTCTATCCTAGTCCTGTACAGTTCAGGATAGAACTCAGTTTTTCTCCTGGCGCATCATTAATAACAGGAAAGTGATTTATGTCACGTCCCAAACGCGGGTCGAAAGTACTTGATAGAGCACAGCGTCGGATTGCAGCTTTGAAATCGATTAGTCCCAGCTTAGACTTAGGCAATGGGATAACAATTGACTCCTTTGCAGCCGCCATTAAAACAACGCAAGACAAGTTAGAAGCATATAACTCAAGCCTCTCCACCGTGGATCTGACTCAGGGAACCTTAGAACTTGCCGAAAAGTCGCTGATGGAATTAACAGAACATATGTTAGTTAGTTAGTGTAGCTGCAAAGTATGGCAAGAATAGCGATGAGTACAAAATGGCAGGAGGCGTTCGTCGAAGCGATCGCAAGCGTCCGGTGCGTCAGCCTAAACAAGGGGCTGTTGCTTGATAAATCTGGGTTTTACCCCACCCTAACCCTCCCCGTATCTATTGGGGAGGGAACTGGATTTTTCTTGTTTCCCCCCAATACATCGGGGAGCCACTGCGTTGGGGAGGCAGGTGCTAACAGCGGGTTTCCCGACTTGAAGCAACTGCCGTCGGCTCTGCCGACTTAAAGCAAGTGGCGTGGGATTAAGGGGGGTAATAATTCGATTAAAATCACAACATACCACTTTTTAAACATCCTCTTATAGGAATAGGACTTACGCAATGACTTTCTAAAACTCTTATTCCTTTGTGTTCTTTGCGTCCTTTGCGGTTCGTTTTTTCATTATTTTGCGTAAGTCCTGAGGAAAATGATATGACAAATAGCAAAAGTGAAAAAATCGGCAAAGTAACTACCACAATCACTATTACTAACCAAATTGACCAAACTCTCGCAGAAAGAGGATTTATTCCCACAGAACAGATACGCTCAATTACTTTACATGATGTTTTAGTTGACACAGGTGCAACAAGGCTGTGCTTGCCTAAAAATATTATTATTGATTTGGGATTGCCTCTGCAAGGAGAAATAGATGTAAAAATAGCTATAGGAATACAAAAAGCTCGGATTTTTAAAATGTTGAATCTTTCAGTTGAGGGAAGAGAAGGGACATTCAATTGTATTGAATTACCAGAAGATTCAGATCCGTTATTGGGATTAATACCTTTAGAAGATTTAGGATTAGAACCCGATTTACAAAATCAGAAATTGCAAGTTTTGCCAGTGGAAGGAAAAGATACTTATTTAATGGTTTTGTAATGGAAATCGTACAGAGTGCCAGTAACGTTTTCTAGTTGCTTTGTTTGGTGATTTTAGCAATAGACATTATCATTCTTGTAATAGTTATCCCAAATGGATTCTATAACCCGGATTTCTCACCACATCTCTCAAAGCCTTATAAAACCTAGATTTATGCGTTTCGCACTGTGCTAAAATTATTAGCCGCGAAAAAGGCTTGAAATCGGTTCTGAGTAAAGATTACGAGATAGGCGATGCCTGCGGCGGGCTACGCCTACGCAAAGCTTGTGAGAAATGCGGGTATAAACAGCCTCTTACTCAGCCAAGAAGTTATAATATTAATCAAAATATTGGACTTTAGGCAATAATGCCAAATCCTAGCGTGGCAAGTTTACTGGAGCAAGGACACAACCAACTTGATCAAGGAGACTACCAAGCAGCTTTACAGATTTTTCAGCAAGCTGCTGTACTGGAACCAGAAAACCCCCAAGTAAGTTATGGGTTGGGTCTGACTTGTTATCGTCTAGAACAATACCACGAGTCCATTGAATACCTGAACCAAGCTTTGGGAATTAAGCCAAACTACATTTTGGTGCTAGTATGGCGAGGATTGGCTTACCAACAAATTGACCAAGCGCAGCAAGCACAAGCAGATTTGGATCGAGCGATCGCACTTACCCCCCAAGATTCAGAAGACTGGCGAGGTAGAGCAATTGCATTAGATGAATTACAACGCTATGAGCAAGCTGTTGCATCTTACGATCAGGTACTGAAAATTAAACCAGATGACGATTGGGCTTGGAACAGCCGGGGCATTGCACTGAGGAATTTGGGACGCTACGAAGAAGCTGTTGCATCTTACGATCAAGCACTACAATTTAAACCAGACAAGGATTGGGCTTGGGGCAACCGGGGGATTGCGCTGGGGAATTTGGAACGCTACGAAGAAGCTGTTGCATCTTTCGACCAAGCACTGGAAATTAAACCTGACAACCATTCGGCTTGGCACAACCGGGGCATTGCGTTGAGGAATTTAAAACGCTACGAAGAAGCTGTTGCATCTTACGATCAGGTACTGAAAATTAAACCAGACGACGATTGGGCTTGGAACAGCCGGGGCATTTTGCTATGTGATTACTTGCAACGGTATGAAGAGGCACTGACCAGTTTTGAAAAAGCCATAGAATTTAGCTCCGACAATCATTCGGCTTGGCACAACCGGGGCGTTGCGTTGAGGAATTTAAAACGCTACGAAGAAGCTGTTGCATCTTTTGACCAAGCACTGAAAATTAAACCAAACAACAATTCAACTTGGAACAGCCGGGGGAATGCGCTAGAGAATTTAGAACGCCACGAAGAAGCGCTCGCGTCTTTCGACCAAGCACTGAAAATTAAACCAGACGACGATTGGGCTTGGAACAGCCGGGGCATTGTGCTATGCGATTACTTGCAACGGTATGAAGAGGCACTGACCAGTTTTGACAAAGCCATAGAATTTAGCTCCGACAACCATTCGGCTTGGCACAACCGGGGCATTGCACTGAGGAATTTGGGACGCTACGAAGAAGCTGTTGTATGTTTCGATCAAGCACTGAAAATTAAACCTGACAACGATAGGGTTTGGTACATGCGGGGCAATGTACTGGGGAATTTGGGACGCTACGAAGAAGTTGTTGCATCTTTCGACCAGGTACTAATATTTAAACCAGATGATGATTGGGCTTGGAACAACCGGGGCATTGTGCTATGCGATAACTTGCAACGGTATGAAGAGGCACTGACTAGTTTTGAAAAAGCCATAGAATTTAGATCCGACAACCATTCGGCTTGGCACAACCGGGGGATTGCGCTGAGCCATTTGAGACGCTACGAAGAGGCAGTTGCCAGCTACAAGAAAGCTCAAGATATTGCTCCCACTTGTGTTCAAGGATGGATTGATTGGGGGACTGCACTGAAGAATTTAGAACGCTACGAAGAAGCTGTTGCATCTTTCGACCAAGCACTGAAAATTAAACCAGACGACGATTGGGCTTGGAACAGCCAGGGCATTGTGCTATGCGATTACTTGCAACGGTATGAAGAGGCACTGACCAGTTTTGACAAAGCCATAGAATTTAGCTCCGACGACGATTGGGCTTGGAATAACCGGGGCATTGCACTGAGGAATTTAAAACGCTACGAAGAAGCTGTTGTATGTTTCGATCAAGCACTGAAAATTAAACCAGACAAAGATTGGGCTTGGTACATGCGGGGGATTGTGCTGGGGTCTTTGACACGCCACGAAGAAGCGATCTCATCATACGACAAAGCTATCGAATTCAAACCAGATTTCCATTCGGCTTGGTACAATCGAGGGATTGCACTTAGAAATTTAAAACGCTACGAAGAAGCGAACTCATCCTACGACAAAGCCATTGAATTCAAACCAGATAAGCATGAAGCTTTGGTTAACAAAGGAAATGTACTCGTTAAGTTAAAGCGGGATACAGAAGCCATTGAATTTTATGATCGCGCTCTTAACTGTATAGATCCTCAGTGGTGGGAAACTTGGAATAAGAATCAGGATTTAAAAAACATATCTGCTCTAAATAAGGAAGCTGCTATAAAAACTTCGGAACATATACGAACATCTGATGATGAAGAAACTATCAGCACACATCTTGCAAAATCGAAAAAGTTGCAAGATTGCATGATGCAACTACCAAGTCTTTTCTCAGATTTATCTGAAGCAAAAAAAAGCTATGAAGAAGCCCTTGAGTTCCTGACGTTACTTTAGGAGAGTATGAAGGTTACTTTCACTTTACAGGACATGGGTATCACATTTTAAATAAGCCGAGAGAATCAGCTTTGGAGTTAGGATATACAGAAAAATTGACTTTGGGTGACATTTTTGATTGTCAGGAATTAGACTTACGAAAGTATCAACTCATTTGTCTTTCTGCTTGCGAAACTGGGATCACTAGCCAGGAATTCAGCAAAGAGAGGATAATCGATGAATATGTTGGTTTAGTAAGTGGCTTTCTTGCTAAAGGAGCAAACTACATTGTTAGTACTCTGTGGAGAGTCGATGAATGTTCCACTGCTTTACTCATAATTAAATTTTACCAATTACTTAAGCAAAGACAAACCCCTACCATAGCACTGAGAAAAGCAAAAGATTGGCTACGTCAGTTAACCTATAAAAAATTAGTCCAGTGGTATAGAGACTTAGCCATAGAATTGAATAAAAATGAACCCCAATCGAGAGAGTATCTGAACACGGAAGCGGAAATTATTGAAAATGACACAAATAAGAAGGAATCTACCGAACCTCCCTATGCTCATCCTTATTATTGGGCTGGCTTTATTTTAACTGGTAAACCCAGTACAACAGGGTAAAAGCACACCCAACTGTGGGGCAAACACCGTTTGTGCCTACAACATTTTGTTTTTCCCAAGATATAAGCAGCTATAATTACTCAGACAAAATCGGTTAAACCTTATTCCCATTGTCTTCCCACTCCCTTTCTATGCTTAACCTACTACAAACAGTCACCCTCCACGCCTTTTTAAGAGCTTTGGTAAAATTAGATTCTCCTTTACCAATAGCTTTACAGCAGGAAATCAATAAAGTTGGTGAAATGCTTGTAAATACACAAAAGGATGATGCTCTTAACCGCTTGTTAGAATTGGCAGAAAACGAATGTCTTAAGAAGTCTTACCGTAATGCGCGAATGAATATTCAGAGGCAATATACAACTCAAGAACTTAACAGATACGATCAACCTAGTCAGCAGAATCAACCTACAATGCCCCCAGAACATCTTACCAATATTGCGATCGCAATTTTTAAAGCTCCTGATTCCAGTGCTGAAGCTAAGAAGCACAAGTCAGAAATTATCCCAAAAAATTCTTAATGTCTAAAATAGAGTATCCCACCCTAGATTTATTCATTTATAATCTTGCAGATGGTTCGAGCAAGGAGCAAGATTATTGGTCAAAGCTTGCAGAAAAACTTAAAGAACAACTTAAACAAAAGAGATTCTTAGCTAAACCCAACGACGAAGATCAACAACGCCTTGATTTCGAGGACACAATTTCAAGTGCTATTGATGGTTCTTACAGTCTAGCGAATTTTGACGATACTAACTGCCTACGCTATAGCTGTTCTGTTGATCAGCAAGTTGAATTATCTGATATTGAGCATACCTTAACTCAAATCAAAGATTTAGCCCTTCTCCCAAAAACTGGTAATTTAGCACCTGGAAGACTTTCAGAAAATGGCTACTTAGGGCAAACTTGGATGATATCAGGCTGGATAGTTTCAGCTAATAACCCAAATCTTGAAGCAAACGCTCATCAAGCTTACAAAGCCTTAATTCCACAAGGACATCAATATCAAAATTTAGGAGAATTTTTAGGCGCTACAGTCTATGAAATGTGGCGTGGTGAAGGGCGTTGGGACAAAATTGAAAAAGACAGTCATGTGATAGTTGTTTTCTATCCTGATAAAAAGCTATTTAAAAAAGCTGGTGCTTATTATAACACATGGAGATACTTATTTTACTGTAGACATAAAATCCTTTGGGCTTATGAACAAGGACGGGAACTAAAATTAAGGCTGTTGGAGAAATATAAGCATAGTTTAATAGACCAGAAGAGTTTAGAAAGTTTATCAACCAAAGGATTGCAAGAGCTAAAAAGCGAATTGCAAAAAAACATTAATACTGTATTTAATTACGTCCAAGATATAAACCTCCTGCAAACTCAACAGCACACAGTTGAAGTTAATGAGCGTAACTACGAAAAACAGCGTGAAAAAATTTTTCCAAACGATAAATTTTTAGAAGAATTCAGCAAGATAGTCAAAGACAAATATCAGGTACAATTAGAAAAAGACTATCTCAGTCTAAATCCAGGATTACCAATATTAGAAAACTTGACCGCTACAATTCGCGGAATGGTAGAGATAGAGCAAGCACAGCGCGATCGCAACCTCAACACGACTATTGCAATTGTAGGTGTTGGACTAGCAACAAGCCAGATTGCATCCTCTGTCATTCTCGCTCAACAAACTCCACCCAAAGACATCCCCTTCTACCAAACACAAGCTTTTTGGTACAGTATTGGCACAGGTGCGATCGCCAGCTTTGTTTTCTGGATTATTCTAACCAAAATCCTACCCCGGCTTCGTCGTTAAATTCAGCCGTGTAAAACTAGGAATTTTTAGAAGATAATCTTCCTTGTGTAACACGATCGCGCCAACGATCTGACAACTCAGGGTTTAGCGATCGCAATCACAAGATTACTGATAAAATATCGAAAATGCGAGAACTTTACCCAGCGATCGAGCCTTACTTAGAAGGTAGTTTACAGGTTTCTGACCTTCATACCATTCATTTTGAAGAGTCAGGGAACCCGCAAGGTCAACCCATCGTTTTGCTGCATGGGGGCCCTGGTGGTGGATGTCCAGCTTTCTATCGGCAATATTTCCACCCAGAAAAATGGCGATTAGTGATGTTTGACCAACGCGGTTGTGGTCAAAGTACGCCCCATGCTGAATTACGGGAAAACACTACTTGGGATTTAGTCAGTGATATCGAAAAACTGCGCCAACATTTAGGTATAGAAAAATGGGCGGTCTTTGGTGGTAGTTGGGGTAGCACTTTATCATTAGCCTACAGTCAAACCCATCCCTCTCGATGCACGGCATTAATCCTACGTGGTATCTTTATGCTGAGGCAAAAAGAGTTGCAATGGTTCTACCAAGAGGGTACTAGCTATATTTTTCCTGATGCTTGGGAAGAATATGTCAAACCGATTCCCGTAGATGAACGTGATGATCTGATCGCAGCATATTACAAACGTTTGACCAATCCAGATTTAGAAATTCAATTAACAGCAGCGCGTGCTTGGTCAATTTGGGAAGCTAGTACCAGTAGACTTTTCTTAGACCCAGAACTCATGCAAAAGTTTGGCGAGAGTGAATTTGCTTCCGCCTTTGCTCGAATTGAATGCCATTACTTTATGAATAAGGGATTTTTGGAAACAGAAGATCAATTACTCTTAAATGTAGACCGTATCCGCCATATTCCGGCTGTAATTGTTCAGGGACGCTATGATGTAATCTGCCCGATGATCTCAGCTTGGGAATTATATCGCGCTTGGCCGGAAGCCGAATTTATAGTGGTTCCTGATGCCGGGCATTCAATGAGTGAGCCAGGAATTTGCAGCGCTTTGATTGAGGCAACAGATAATATTTAATTCGGTTGAATACTTAGCTTGGGGGATGGGGAGTTTGCCAAAGGAGCGAATGTAAAACTAAACCGACGACAAGACAATCCCAATCTTTTGAGGGTCTTGCAAACATTATCGCGACAATCGATATTAAATTGGTCTTTGATCCACGAAACTAAATAAAATGAAGTTGGACTTACAGCTATTCTCAGGTAAATAGACCACGCTTTACGGGCACAGCATTGCTGTGCCCCTACGACAGATGTGGTTCAAATACATGAAAACTGCTGTAAAAGCTGATAAAACTAGTACAACACGGCGTAAATAAATATACCCTTCGGGTTCACCAGTCGCCTGACGCCACATGCTCTACTTGGGGAGACCCCAAGACCGCAGTGGCTCCGGAGGGAAACCCTCCCACAGCGCTGGTTCACCATTTAAAATAACGTGAAAGCCCGAAATACGATACTTTTGACTTTTGACTTTTAACTTTTAACTTCCGCGCAGCGGTACTAGCTTATGCAAGACTCTAAACAAGAAATAAATGCCAGAGCTTCTATAGATTTAGAACAGCGAAGGAATTGGTATTCTCCCGTTGCTGATATTTATTACAACGCCAGACCACAATATCCAAAGCAACAGATTGAGCGGTCTGTGGTTTTAGCTCAACTTGACTCAGATGCATCGATTCTTGAGGTCGGTTGTGGCCCAGGAAATGCGACGGTAGCTTTTGCTCAATTTGGTTTTTCAATGACGTGTATTGAGCCAAACCAGGATTTTTGTCGTTTGGCACAACGCAACTGTGCAACCTATCCAAACGTTGCAATCCACAACACCTCATTTGAGGAGTGGAAACTGGAAGCAAAACAGTTCAATGCCGTTCTATCTGCTAATGCCTTTCACTGGATACCGTCAGAAATTCGGTATGCCAAGGCAGCGACAGCATTACGCGACAACGGGTTTCTCATCCTGCTATGGAATCTGAGACCTGAACTGAAATACGAAGTTTACCAAGCGATCGAGCAAATATATCAAGTTTATGCTCCCTCACTTGTCCGGTATGAAGGTGCGGAAACTCAAGCGGAAATTTTGAGAGGGTTTGAACAAGACATTCTAGACTCTGGTTATTTTAAGGAGTTGGTGACTGAGCAAATCGCGTGTGAGGTTACGTACAGCATCGATGACTTCTTTAAGCTATTAAGTACCATGAGTAGACTGGAGCCAGAAGCGAAGGAGTTGCTATTTGCAAAATTGCGGGAAAAGCTGAGAAACTTTGGAGACAGTGTAAACCTCTCGTTTCTTTCTGCTGTTCACGTTGCCCGAAAAGATGGATAAGTTGTTGAATTCGTTATGTAATGACGCAGCAGAACAAGTCATTGGAGCAGACGTGCATAACTCTTGTGAAATTGGAAACTTATACTGTATATGAAGCATCAGTATAAGTAGTTCACTATAAAAAAAGAGATATGCGAATTCTAATTAGGGAAAGCAGTCTGTTATTGCTCCTGACTGCGGTGACAACTGGCTGTGTCGGTTCTCCTTCTGTTACCAAACAGACACAAGCCTTACCAACAATCACTGAACAACCAACGAAAGAAGCTGTGTTGGCCTCAACACCTACACCGACTGAAAAAACTACAGAGAATTCTACCCCTGAAGCCACTACTACTACAAATCCGACGCGCTGTGAAACTAGTCAATTATCAGTGCGCCGAGTTTCCAACGATGCTGGGGTTGGAAATGTTGCAATTACCTACGCCTTCACTAATAACGGTTCATCCCCTTGTACCCTCTATGGTTATCCGGGATTGGGACTACTGGATGCAAAAGATCAACCTTTGCAGGGGATTAAAGTTATTCGCTCCCAGGACACTTACTTTTCAAGTAAGCAACCTCGACAACAAGTAACTCTAGCTCCTGGAAAACAAGCTTCATTTCAGATAGCATATAACCACATTAGTTCCCCAGAGAAAAACTGCCCAATGTCTAGTAAAATTCAAATCACACCTCCTAATGCTTACGAGCACTTTACCCTCACAGAACAAATCAAGCCTTGTACAGGTAAAGTTAGAGTGACTCCAGTACGAGCCGCTAACACTCAACCCTAGTAAATTTCTGTAATTTACTCAAAGACCCAAAAAAAGCATAAATTTAATCAAAGCCTCTGATAAGTTCAGTATTGTACTAATCAAAAAGGTTAAAAAATTCTATGGAAGGAATTGATGTTGCCGATCAAGACGGCAGAGTAGATTGGACAGCAGTAAAAAACTCTGGTAAAACTTTTGCGTTTGTCAAAGCCACAGAAGGAGTTAGCATCAAAGATTCTGCTTTTGCTCATCACTGGCAGACCATGAAAACTGTTGGTATTATTCGAGGTGCTTATCATTTCTTTCACCCCCATACATCTGACCCGGTTCAGCAAGCGAAGGAATTCTTAAAAACGTTGGGGAAATTAGAACCTGGAGACTTACCACCAGTTCTGGATGTAGAGGTAACTGACAAAGGAAGTAACCAAGCTGTAATCAATGGAGCGAAGCAGTGGTTAGCAGAGGTGGAAAAGGCCCTTCTACAACAAACAAATAAACCAATCAAACCAATCATTTATACCTTCCCCAGTTTCTGGACAGAACTTGGCAATCCATCTGATTTTGCTAATTATCCGTTATGGATTGCCCACTACGGAACTAAGAACCCAACTGTTCCTAGCGCTTGGCAGGGGCAATACCTAATCCATCAATATGAAGGTGATATATCTGGTGTACCAGGTGTTAGTGGTAGAGCCGATTTGAATAGATTTAATGGATTGCAGCTAGGAGATTCTGGGCTAATAGTCAAACAATTACAACAGCAATTAAAAAATATTGGATTATATACTGATGCCATTGATGGGCAATTTGGTGAGTCAGTTAAGGATGCAATTGTTAGTTTCCAAACATCTAAGAAATTGCAAGCTGATGGAATTGTCGGTATAAAAACTTGGGTAGCTTTACTGTGGATTTAGAACGGATTGTACACTGAATAAATAGACCAATAGTTACCATCAAATGAATGTAAACATGGATGATGTTTTACGTCTAATGTTTACTTATTTTAATTAGCGATCGCACTTGTTTGAAGTCGAGTACAGCGGGTGTGTAAATAAACATACCCTTTGGGTTCACCAGTCGTCTGCGGAGGGAAACCCTCCCGCAGCGCTGGTTCACCATTTTAAATGGCGTAAAAGCCCGGAATACAATTCTTTTGACTTTTGACTTCTGCCTTGCGGTACTAGCCACTTCTAAAAAAGCCCTGACTTTGCTGCCAAGGCTTTGGAATAGTATGTATTTCTATATCTGACTAACATCGAAATGCACAAAACTGAGATTTGACCTGGAAAAAACCTTTAAGGATTCGTTTGAGTGAATTAAACTTAACCCGCCTGATAGCTTTATTCACTTCTACCCACTGCCGTTTTCTTTGACTTGCTTCTGGATAATTTTCACTCAGCATCTCTACTGGTAACAAATACATCTTGACCAGGTAAATTTTGCCTCGTTTGCGGTACTTATAAGTGCCCAGTTCATTAGCGTCTACCTGCCCAATCACCCCTGCTTCTTCCCACGCCTCTTTGGCTGCTGAATCAGGCGGACTCATGCCATTAGGAATATCTCCTTTCGGAATCACCCAGTGTTGAAAATTACGGGTTGTGATTAGCAAGATTTCGACTTTACCGTTGTTCACTCTATAGGGAATCACCCCAGACTGTTTTAATACTTTGCTGACTTTTCGACTCATATAATTTGCATCCTGTACAGCCTAGCTTTTTTGTACAATGTTTATTTCAAAAAGTCGAGAGCTGATATTGGATAAATTTTAGTTAATCAAAGGTTATGAAAAGATTAAAGTTTTTTGTATCTATAAAAGTTAATTATTAAAAGTTTTTTATTAATCTCGTAATATCGTTTCTAGGTAAAACTTAGAAATGCCAAAAAAGTAAGTGGGCAAGAATAAATCAAACTATGTTACGCAATATAAAATTGATTAAATTTGCTCTTAGTAAGCGGCTCTAGTACAGGCGTTGCATATTTGCGGGATGTTTTTTAATTTTTGTGAATTCATAAACCTAATTCCTTCGCGCACTTTGCGTCTTCGCGGTTCAATAATTCATCCCTGTTTCATGCAACGCCCTAGTACAGTTCGGCGGAAATAGCGCAAAGTCGAGCCAGTCCGTTGGTGGGGTTCCCCCACTTAAAGGAACTGGCGTTGAGCGGCGGTTCCCGCCGTTGGCGTAGCCCGCCGTAGGCATCAGTTAGCGCAGCGTAAAGCCTACGGCATAGCTTCGCTTAAAGCGACGCAGGAGCGTCACTTTGCAAGACAAGCAGACCATTGAAAAGCCCTAAAGAGCTTATTCTATAATACTTTTGACTTTTACTTCTCTACCTTGGGCTGCGCCCTAAGCGTAGCTATGCCGCAGGCTTTACGGCTACGCTCAGTACAAGTGACTTTTGACTTCCGCCTTGCGGCTCTGTGTATTCCTGATGGCTGATTGACAAATGCAGCATTATTCAAAACATCACATGTTCTGGCTTAATGTCAGAATATATGCCACCAATGTATTTAACTTGATTTTTTCATATTTTGGTAGATATACAGTGAAGATATTGTATTTAAATCTACTTTTTTATGGTCATCTTCATATTCACTAGTATTTTTAAATAGTACTGTAAACGCACCAGCCCCTAACCTATCTTGAGGAAACATCCGATAACAAGGTATTGTAGTTAAATGCGACTGATATTTAGCTAAATTACTAATTTCCATAGCCTGAAACTGAGGAAAGCGTTCCAAAAACCATTCACAAACTTGCTCATTTTCTTCGGGTGAATATGTGCAAGTCATATAAGCAAGATAGCCTTGTGATGAAGCAATTTTAGCAGAGTTAGCTAGAATGCGTTTTTGCCGATTTGCACTCTTATTAATAGCGGTTGGGTGAAAACATCCGGGTGCTTTTTCACCTTTAGCGAGTAAAGATTGTCCAGTACAAGGAGCATCTACTATTACTAGATTGCTAGAGCAGGGAAACATTTGAGCAAATATACTTGAATCTCTATTAACCACTGCACTAGGGCTGATCTGGCAACGCTTTAAATTAGAAATTAGCATTCCCAGACGTTTGCCAATTACTTCATTGCTGATGAGTAAGTCAGGTTGTAAAGCTTTCCAAGCAAAGATACTTTTACCTCCTGGTGCGGCACACATATCAAAAACTAAACGCACTGACTGAGGAATAGACAACAAAGTAGTAGCTGCAAACACCGAAGAAAAATCTAAACAATAGAAATATCCTTTTTCATGCAAGGGATGCTGACCGGGTTTTTCTCCAAAATATAAGCGGTCTATAAATTGTGGTTGCCAAGAGGTTGGTGTTTCCACTGCCAAAAGCGAAATTTCTGGCTTTTCTTGACACCAAAGAATACTGGGTGAAAAAGGCTGAGGATTCATTAAAGCCTCGATAAATTTTTCTTGCTCATCTAAATTAGTGAACAAACGCCGCGAGACTTTAAGTAATAAATTAGAAGGTTTTTCCATCTGAGTAAACAGAATAGTAATTTTCAATTATCTGTAACCTGACTTTATTAATTACGAATTACATAGCTTGCTTCTCGCCATTAGCGAGTATTACGAATTCATAGGTTGTATCAGAATCGAAATAAAACTGTTACACAAGAACAATGTAATTAAGGCTTTTGGCTTCATACTCAAAATATAATGACCGCCATTGGGATCGCAATGGCCAAGCTACCCCACTGCACCGGAGAAGGTCATGATATTAGATAATTTTCCTCAAAAATTACGCAAAGAAGCACAACTATGGAGGGATGAAGGATTAATTAGTTCTTCGCAGTATGAACAAATAGCAGAACGTTATCAATTTAAAAACCTGGAAGCTGCCGCACGTGATCGCAATAAAGCGATCGCGATCGCAGTGGGCGGCATACTTTTATGCTTAGGCATAATTACCTTTGTAGCAGGAAACTGGCAGGCAGGATCACGAGAAGTCAAATTTATTCTAATGATGAGTTTGTTTTTTGCGATCGCTATCACTGGTTTTTACACCTGGAGACAGCCTGAAGGAAAGAAGCCACAACGAAGCAAACGCTTACTGGGAGAGGGGTTGCTAATTTTAAGTGCCTTCATTTTCGGTGCAAATTTACTGCTAATGGCCCAGATGTTCAATATTGCCGGTTCAACTTCCCAACTGTTTCTCGCTTGGGGATTGGGTGTTGTTGTCATGGCCTTCAGTTTGTGCTTAAATTCTTTAGGAATTCTGTCAATTGTTCTCGTGGAAATCGGGTATTGGACGGGATTAGAAGACTTGTGGTACTCTTCAGGTGAGTTAACTTGGTCGCGACTAGTGGTGCAGCATATGCCTTTGTTGGCATGGCTGGTGTTTGTACCCTTAGCCTACTTCTGTCGATCGCGTTGGATTTTTGGTCTAGCAGCCTTTGTCTTTGCTAGTTCCTTACAAGACAACCTTAATCCGCTGCCACTCCTGAATTATGTTGATATAGCCCCTTGGGTGGCATCTTTTGCTTTTGCACTCCCACCTGCATTATTCTGGAGTTATGATGATTTGCTGTTCCCAACCATAAATTACAGGTTGTTTCAATCCCTGGCCCGTAATTTAGCGTTGGTGAGCTTTGGCGTTGTCTTTTATGTTCTGTCTTTTCGTTGGGTCTGGGAATCTCCAAATTATGGTTATAATCAGCCAACGAATGTGACAAACTTGTTCGAGTCTCTGCCGATTATCGATTTAGGGATTCTCAGCGGCTTGGCGGTATTGCAATGGTTGTTTCTACTGCGTCAAAGAAATAACCCTCCGCGTCGCGAAGTGATTTTCACGACTGCCGTCATTAGTACCTTTCTTGTCTTTATTGCCCTAGTACCTTTTTGGCATCAAACTATCAGCCGGGTTGATGAACTTGGTGTTTTTATTTTCAATGTACTTCTAGCAACATTAGCCTGGGGACTAATTCAAGAAGGATTGAAATTAAGCAACAGAAGTTCCTTTTGGGGCGGTATGCTCTTATTAACACTGCAAATTATCAGTCGCGTGCAAGAGTACAATACCGACTTACTTTTCAAGTCCCTAGTATTTGTCTTGTGCGGTTCCGCTTTAATTAGCGCTGGACTTTGGTTTGAACGCCGCCTACCTGGTGGTAGCTCTACAAGTAAGAAGTAGTGCAAAAGATGAAACAAGTCATGCCAATTTTAGATTTTGCGGACGAATTTTAGATTTTGGGTTGAATAAAAAATCTAAAATCTCAAATCCCAAATTCTGAAATCTGGCGATCATCAAAATCTCTGTGCATCAAAATTTTTAAAGTTTCTCTGCGTCAGTCCTAATCTCGTTACTCTTGACCTCCTCATGACCTCTGCTTTTTAGGACTACGCTCATGACTAATAGTTCTCCTGAATCTAAAAATAAACCCTTGTCTCCCGAAGCCGAATTCTCCAATAAAGTGACTTTTCGGGATTACTTGATTGCTACTGAACAAAAATCGAATAAGCCCTTACCTTTTTGGCGGTTACTAGCTCCCTTGGCGCTGCAAACAGGGCTAATTATGGCAGTACCAGCCCAAGCAGTTTATACAGACGTGACAGGTAAGACGGTGATTTTGCAAACCGTACCTGTAGATCCTAACAATGTGCTGGATGGTAACACCTTAGCGTTAGATTACAACATATCCCGTACCGCAAATTTGAGCAGACTGCCTGGTTGGCAAACATTAGTCAGCAAAGGTCGTGGAAGTGGCCGAAGATTGCCCGAAGGAACCAACATCTACGTGATTTTGCAAGAGCAACTATCCTCTGGTAGCGGTGTTCCTAGAGCTTGGAGACCGATACGAGTGACTAGCGATCGCCCCACAACTCTTAGAGCCAATCAGGCAGCTTTAAAAGGTGTTTATCAAGATGGCTCTGTTAACTACGGCTTGGAAACATATTACATAAAAGAAAACCAACGGCGGCAGATTACCAACGACTTGCAAGCCCAACGCGCCCGCAGAGGACAGCTACCACCCATTGTGGTGAAAGCGAAAGTAGATCCACAGGGTAATGCAGTGCCAGTTAGTATGTGGGTGCGCGATCGCAACTATCGCTTTTAAACTGTTAGGCTAATAAACATTGCATGTTACACGCAAGGTTTGTCTTTGAAGTTCTGAGCGTCGGAAGCCGCGCTCAGAACTTTCTGTTTGTCATTAGACATAGGAGTGAGATAAAAATGTAGAGACGTAGCATTACTAAGTTTCTACAAGGGTTCTAGGTAAAGCATATTTAAGAAAGCAATTACACGCTCCATATTCGCAAAAATTTTAATCAATCTGGCTTTTATCCCGTTGCCCAAATTCCATCTGCAAATCTCTATAAACCTATTGGTGACTGGGTAGGAAGATTAATTTTACCAACAAAACAGCAATTACAAGATAGTTTAGATTGGGTATGGATAGAAGTGCAATATGCACCACCTACAGCACAAAAATTGGTAGGGAGTATTGTACGTTTGGAATGGAAAAAGAATAAAAATTTGCTTGCTTTGCGTCAAGTGGTAACGCGAGATATAAATTTCACTTCCGAAGTGATTAAAAGTCAAAAACAAGGGAACATTCATCCTTTTCGACTAAATGGAGTTCGTCAGGTAGGACTTTTACGCTCTTTGGCTGGTGCAAATCCAGATGATAATGCAATTGTTGCTTTAGATTCAAGTACAATCATTGATGCAAGTAAAGAAAAATATATTTTGCAAATTGAACGCCAACCTGTTTTGGCAACTGGTAGGTTTTATGGTTTTGTAAAAATAGTTAAACCAATTAAATTTAGCTCCAAAACTATTTTATTTCCCCAAGTAAAGCAGTATAACGATTATTTTTTGATCCAGCATTATAATCATAATTCAAATAAGTTTGATGGTCTTAAAGAAATTATTCGTATTCCCCAACAAGTAATAGATCAGCGAAATTTTGCTCCTTCAAGTTTGCAGCAAATCGAACAATCACCTGCGGGTGAGGATGGGTGGTATATTTATGGCGCTGCCGATGCAAAGGGCGTATTTACTGTAGGCGCACTTGCACCTCGTTCTCTGTTGCAAATTCAACCCCGTCAAATCATTACTGGTGAGGAATTAGGGCTAAATTACATCCAAGATGTAAATTGGCGAAATACCGAGAAAAACAAAGGTAAATTCAATACTGTATTGATAAAACCTATAGAAACACAAAATTCACCTAATCAATCTATATCAAAATGGCAAGAAGGCAATAAAGCTATTGTATTACACCTATTTGGTGGAATTGGCGGACGTAAAGCTGAACCAGTCGGAATACCTTATACTATTACTGGACATTTTGCTTTTGGAATTGCAGAAGTTGTCCGCGATGAGTTTACTAACGAATTACGCTTTGAGACTAAATACCACCAAATTTATGCCCATAACCCCGATGGAATTATTGCCGGAACGCATACATGGGCTGATTATATGGGTAATTTACAACGTGGTTGGCTGGCAACACGTCCAGTATCAGATATTCTGATCAAATTCGACCCTGTAACGCAGGATTATGATTTTGATGGTGTTAAACTTTCGCCTTTAGAACAATTCCAGCAACAATTACAGATAACAATGGCACGTTATCGGATTGGTGATGGAACTGGTGGCGCAATGGTATCACCTGCTACTTCATGTGTCCAAGACTCAAGCCAAGCACTTTATGCTGCGATACTGGCAATTAAAAACCAAGTTGCTACAACTCCTCAAATTCAAACTTGGGTACGCGCAAATCCTAATCACCCGCAAGCGTTACGCTTTCAGCAGTTAATTGAATTAGGTCAATCTTTGGAACAACAATTAGCACCCTTGGGTATAGTTCGCACTGATTGGCACAGTCAAGCAGGTATACTCGCAGGTACGGGAATAGGAAAAACGACAGAACCATTTCAAGATGGTAGTATTTGGGCTGGTTTGACAACATGGCGAACAATAATGCCAAGACTTGCACACGACGACCTCGCCGCAATATTTTTAAAACATGGTGCAATGATGCAGGTATTGCGAACCAATCAAGTAGGTGGTTGGCAACCTAATATTACACCCATTGCACCAACAGTATTTTTAGGACAAATTGAGATTCCCTTTACCAATATTTCACCACTTTCAATTCTTTTAAATCGCACTTTAGCATCCTTAGCAGTTCCGACATTAAAAGATTGGATAATTATTGTCTTACTGCTGACAATTTATAGTATTATTGCTCTACCTTATGGTTGGAAATTTGAATTTTTACGAATCCAAATTTGGTCGGCAAATTGGATTGATAAATGCTTGTTAATATTACGTTGTTTGTTTTTACCTGCAATTGTTGAAGAACTCTTTTTTCGCGTTTTTTTGCTTCCTCATCCTAGCGAAAGCACCAATTGGTTCCGCTGGACTGTGTGGGCAATAGTGAGTTTATTATTATTTATTTTGTATCATCCATTAAATGCTAAAACATTTTTTAAAGCTGGAATTCCCACATTTTATAATCATGTTTTTCTTGTTTTAGCTGCAATTTTGGGAATTATATGTACTGTTGCATATACCCTAACAGGCTCTTTGTTTGTGATAGTTTTAATTCACTGGGTTGTAGTAGTAGTTTGGTTAATTGTTTTTGGAGGAATCACAAAATTAGATAATAATCAAAAAATTCAGAGCAATAAAATGTAATAATTGTAGGTCTTGAAAGTGCCAGGTGCGGGCTGGCGACTTTCTCGACTGCCAATCGTAAACTTTGATGCCCGTATTTAGACAACCTTCCCCAGCCGCGTTGTTGTCACAATCGCAGAACTTTTTATTAGCGATCGCGCTAAAAATTTACCAGTATTCAGCAACACACTGGCTCCTTAGCGCTGACCACTACTAAGGTACAATCAGCACTGGGCAAGGGGAAAGATTAATCACGCGAGTGGTGACACTATCATCCGCTCCCTCTTCAGTCAAGCCTAGCCCCCGACAGCCCATAATAATTAAATCTGCACCGATTTCATCAGCGACATCGCAGATAGTAAAAGCTGGTTTGCCTTGCCTTTCTAGAATTTCGGATTGAATTCCTTGCCCAGAAAATAAAGATTGGGCATTTTCTAGCAGTTTGGCAACTACCTCTGGTGACACCATCGGATCTGGACTAGGCGCATCTGGAGGTGGTTCTTCTACCACAGACAGCAGCACCAAGCGACTGCTGTATTTTTTGACTACGTTGGTCACCACATCAGCAGCTTCCCGCGTTTCCCGGCTTTGATCAATAGGAAATAGTACTGTCTTAAACATCTCTCTCACCTGGACACCCCTGACTCCGGTAAAATCTGGATGGTTCTACTTTCAAAACAATAACAAAAAGGCAATCAGGAGAGTTTGGTGTGTCCAAAAAAAGTTTAGCAAGTTTATCTTCGGCTGATATATCTGGAAAACGTGCCTTAGTGCGGGTTGACTTTAATGTGCCTGTCGATGATCAAGGCAACATTACCGACGATACTCGCATTCGCGCAGCTTTGCCAACCATCAGAGATTTGACGCAGAAGGGTGCTAAGGTGATTCTCGTAAGCCATTTTGGTCGTCCCAAGGGTGTGGATGATAAATTACGCCTAACTCCCGTTGCCAAGCGTCTCTCGGAGTTGCTGGGGCAAGAAGTCGTTAAAACTGATGACTCCATTGGGGATGAAGTTGCAGCTAAAGTTGGCGCGTTGCAAAATGGTCAAGTGCTGTTACTGGAAAATGTCCGCTTTTACCCAGAAGAGGAGAAAAACGACCCAGAATTTGCGAAAAAATTGGCAGCTAATGCTGATTTTTATGTAAATGATGCTTTTGGTACCGCACACCGCGCCCATGCTTCTACTGAAGGTGTAACTAAATTCCTGAGTCCTTCTGTGGCTGGATACTTAGTTGAGAAGGAATTGGAATATCTGCAAAACGCGATTGAAAATCCCCAACGTCCTTTGGCGGCAATTATTGGCGGTTCCAAAGTTTCCAGTAAAATTGGCGTGATTGAAACGTTGCTGGAAAAGTGCGACAAGCTGATCATCGGCGGTGGGATGATTTTTACATTCTACAAAGCCCGTGGTTTGAATGTCGGTAAGTCGTTGGTAGAAGAAGACAAACTAGAACTAGCGAAGTCTTTGGAAGCTAAGGCTAAAGAACGGGGCGTTACCTTCTTGTTACCCACGGATATCGTATCAGCAGATAAGTTTGCTCCCGAAGCAAATGCGACAACCGTCAGCATTGACAATATCCCCGATGATGGTATGGGTTTGGATATTGGCCCAGACTCGGTAAAAGTTTTCCAAGAAGCCCTTGCAGATACCAAAACGGTAATTTGGAATGGGCCGATGGGTGTGTTTGAGTTCGATAAGTTTGCGGTAGGTACAGAAGCGATCGCTCATACCCTCGCCAAAATCAGCAAAACTGGCACAACCACCATCATTGGCGGTGGTGACTCAGTGGCGGCTGTGGAAAAGGTTGGTTTAGCCGATCAAATGAGCCACATCTCCACCGGCGGCGGCGCTAGCTTGGAGTTACTTGAAGGCAAGGTATTGCCTGGAATTGCAGCTTTAGATGATGCTTAAGAAAATTAGCTCTTAAGCTACTGAAAAAATCTGGTAGTTTTTGACAATTGTAGTAAGGGTGCGGTATACCGTACCCTTACTATATTTATTAGCATTTTTGGCAACCATACTACCAAAATTGGAGAGGTGAAAGTGTAATGGCAAGAATTGAAGAAATTTCAGTCAAAAACTATAGGGTTTTGCAAAATATTACTCTAAAATATATCAAAAAATATGGCGATGAGACATGTTTACAAAAAATCAACTTTGCTGAGAAAATTTATTTGCATATGGATGTAGAAAACAACCTCTCTAGAAGTTTTCAGATTTTTCGAGATGGACTAAGAAGCATCGTCAAATAAAATTTATTAATCAGATACTTGCTGGCACTAACTTATACAAAATCGGAAAAAATTGTGGAAACAAAATGGCTAGAATGGGCACAAAAGTTACAAGCGATCGCCCAAAATGGTCTAACCTATTCTGAAAACCCTTTTGATATCGAACGCTATAAACAATTGCGGGCGATCGCTACAGAAATGATGGCGACTTACTCAAATGTAGAACACAGCTATATCCTCGATTTGTTTAGCCGTGAAGTAGGATATGCAACTCCCAAAGTTGATGTGCGAGGAGCAATTTTTCGGGATGATACTATATTGTTAGTCAAGGAAAGAGCAGACGGCTGTTGGACTTTACCTGGTGGATGGGCTGATGTCGGCGAGTCGCCCAGTCAGGTAGTTGTGAAAGAAGTATATGAAGAATCTGGATATCAAGCCCGCGCTATCAAACTACTAGCAGTCTATGACAGAGATAAACAGGGACATCCACCGTTTCCGTTTTATGTCTACAAGCTGTTTTTTAAGTGTGAACTTATTGGTGGTTCTCCATCATCAAGTATTGAAACTGAAGAAGTAGGTTTTTTCCCTGAAGATGCGTTACCAGAACTTTCTATCGGACGTGTGACACCAGCGCAAATCACGCGACTTTTCCAGCATTATCGCCAACCAGATTTACCGACAGACTTTGATTAAATGCCTCTACATTCCGAAAATTGGCATACAGAATTCATGGTTTCATTCTGACTCCTGAGTTCTGAATTCTGACTCATAAAATAGCCCGGACTTGTAAATAGTCTCTTGTCGGGTAAAGGGAACACGTTGCCGTGTTCCCCTAGCCAACAGGAAAAGTATCTTTGAATCTGCCCTTTTTATGTCAGTACTTTTTTAAGTTGAGAATGTTTTTATGCCACACTAACTCCAAGCGTATAAGGAAAATTAGCATTAGAGGTGCTACCAGACAAAGTTCCACCATCTTGAACCAAGGAAGCATAGTCACTCACTAAAATGGAGTACTTACCTGCACCCAGGGAACTAGTGATTAATGACGATTTGCCACCGCCACCATCGTCGTTACTAGTTACAAAATTCCCAGCACCGTTAAACAGTGCGAGAACTGTATCTCCCGATGTGACTGTCCTGATAGTGACAGTTCCTGGCTTTGCTAAAGAAAATGTAAAAAAGTCGAAATCGGGATTGCCCCCCGGTTGACTTGTTGCGATTTGGGCTGAAAGATTAACGTTTGAGCCTGATGATAAGGAACCTAACCCTTCAGCGCTGTCTTGTGTGTTATTTGTAGCTTCTCCAGCATTTTCCCGCTCATAGAAAAGGAAGTCATCACTATCAAGTCTGAGATTGTTTCTCCCCTGCACAGCACCTATGATCTCATCTAGCTCTGTAGGTTGGTTTAACAATATTTGTGTGCTGCCTCCAAAAGGTTTCAGGATGTAGTCTTGTGGAGGTCCTTTAAGTTCAATTCGATCTTGGCTAGAGTCGAAGTCATTAATAATAGCCAAGTCCCCAAAACCAGGACTTATAATGTTGTTATCGTTGTAGAAAACATTTACAGCGTCTCCCAGGACAAATGTATCTGCCCCAGCCCCGCCAATCAAGTTATCAGTTTCCCCTACTCCAGGTGGAAGCGGACTACCAGGCCAAACACCGATGAGAGTATCGTTTCCAGATCCGCCATTGAGTACGTCATTGCCAGGCCCGCCCTGTAGACTATCATTGCCGTTCAGACCATTGAGGATATCATTGCCGAAATTACCGTCTAGCGTGTCATTTCTTGAAGTTCCATTTATCGTTTCGGAACCTGTAGTGCCGAATTTAAATGCCATATTATCTCTCCTGAGTTTCTCACTAATACGTAAGTTCAGCCTCAGTCAAAGAACTATTCATCAGTTCAATCTAGATTACTTGCCATTTGCGTAATCAAAGGGAAGACAACATTAATTATTTGGTTAGGAACTTCTAAAGAAAAAATATCTAATTACTGATTGTGGGCTGACCTGAAAAGCCTGACTTTGTTTATGGGTAATCGAGACGCCTACTCTATAAAATTAGATAATCTATATTCCTGAAAATTCCTTAATTGATTACCCAAATGGCAAGTAACGCAGTGTGCGACTTGCTCTCAAACCCAACCCCAAACCCATTCTCTACGTTCGCGCAGCGTGCTGTTCGCGTTGGCGTAGCCCAAGGTAGAGAAGAGAAGACAGGGAAGGGGAGTAAGACTTAAAGCCTCTCTTTGCTTGCCTAACGGCAGGCTGACGCCAACAGGGAAAGTAATGGAAGCGGGGTTTGAAGAATAAGTTGCACATCGCGTTAAGTAATTAGATCAAATATTTTGGTTCTTTTTCCAAATTTTTTTGAACCCACGTTGTAATTATTTAACTATCATGTATCATGAAATACAAGGTTACGTCAACTTTTTTACCAAATTTTCAAAATATTAATGTATTGTAAAATACATTGAACGCGCATATAAATTTTAATTAAAAATGATTTCAAACTAATGATTTTTTTAGTGAACGTTACAAGATTTTTCAGATGAACGCGATATCGTCGTGAAGTTAAGTTTCAATCTCAATTTTTTTACCAAGAGATAATTTTCTATTAACGTTTGAGATTTTGCTCTGACCAGAGTAATAGAGAAGCGCTAATTGACGAGGGTCTTCCAGTCCAGCAAAGGCTTCTATAATTGCGATTTGACACACGGGAGTTAATACGTTAAGTAAAAGAGAGCGCTGCACCTTACCATATCCTGTCTACATTTAGAATCAAATAGCCCACACTTGTAAATAGTCTCTCGTCGAGTAAGGGGAACACATTGCCGTGTTCCCCTAGCCAGGAGGAAAAGTATCCTTGAATCTGCCCTCTGATGTCAGTACTTTCTGAAGTTGAGAACGTTCTTATGCAAAACTGATTTCTAACGTATAAGAAGCAGGGTCAAAGGTGCTATTAGAGCAACTTCCACCATTTTCAGGGAAGAAAGCAAAGTCACTCACTGAAATGGAGTACGTACCTGCACCCAGGAAACTGGTGATTAATGACGAATCACCACTGCCACCATTGTTATTAGATACCAGTAAATTCTCAGCATTGTCAAACAGTCTGAGAATTGTATCTCCCGATGTCACTGTCCTGGTAGTAACAGTTCCCGGATTTGCTAAAGAAAATGTAAAAAAGTCAAAATCAAGATTGCTCTCCGGTTGAACTGTTGCTAATTGGGCTAAAAGATTAACGTTTGAGCCTGATAATAAGGAACCTAACTAATCCTTCAGCCCTGTCCAGTGTGTTGTTTCGTACCCTCTCCAGTATTTTCCCGCTCATAGAAAAGTAAAGTTGTCACTATTAAGTGTGAGACCCACTACCCCCTGGACAATACCTATAAGCTCATCTTGCTCTCCTGTCGGTTTGTCTAAAAATATTCGTGTGTTGCTTCCAACAACTTGCAGAAGGTAGTCCTGTGGAAGTCCATTGAGTTCAATTCGATCTTGGCTAGAGTCGAAGTCATTAATAGTAGCCAAGTCCCCAAAACCAGGACTCGTAGTGTTGTTATCGTCGTAGAAAACATTTTTAGCGTCCCCCAGGACAAATGTATCTGCCCCAGCCCCGCCAATCAAGTTATCAGTTTCCCCTAATCCAGGTGGAAGCAGACTACCAGGGAAAACACCGATGAGGGTGTCGTTTCCAGACCCGCCATTGAGTACGTCATTGCCGGGTCCGCCCTGTAGACTATCATTGCCGTCGCCACCATTGAGGATATCATCGCCTAAATTACCATCTAGGGTGTCGTTGCCTGCTCCGTCATTCAGAGTGTTGTTAGCAGTATTACCAAAGAGGAAGTTGTTAAGACTATTACCTGTCCCGTTGATGGCGCTAGTTCCTGTCAGCCTCAGGTTCTCTAGATTGGCGCCTAGTGTGTAGGTGACAGAAGACCGAACGGTATCTGTGCCTGAATTGGCAGTTTCCGTAATGGTATCAACAGTAGTGTCAACAATGTAAGTGTCATTGCCTGCTCCCCCATTTAAGGTGTCAATACCTGTGCCGCCATCAAGTGTATCATCGCCATTATTACCGAATAATTGGTTATTTTGATTGTCGCCAACAATGAGGTCATTTGCATTTGTGCCGATGACATTATCAAAGTTAACTGCAATAAATGACAATGTTCCCAAACCAGGAACGTTATTGGCAGCCAAATTTTGAGTTTGCAGGTTAACGGTGATAAATACCCCAGGCAAAGATTGGGATGTATCTATGGTGTTGTTGGCAACATTAGCATTAGCAATAACCTTTTCTACTTTAAAGAGTTGGTCTTGCCCCAATCCCCCAGCTTTTTTAATGGTTCCGACACCTGACAAAGTAATGCTTTGACCTAGTTGACTGTAGTCTGCCGTATCAATGCCATCTCCGCCATTAATGCTGTCGTTACCCTGACTGCCTTTGAAGGTGTCACTGCCTGCACCACCTATTAGAGTGTCGTTTCCTGTGCCGCCATCAAGTGTGTCATTGCCATCTCCACCGATTAGACTGTCGTTCGCCGTCCCACCGGCGAGGGAATCGTTACCAGCCAAACCATTCAAGGTATCGTTACCAGAGGTACTATTTGCATTACCACCACTAGCCCAACCAACTATCGTGTCATTTCCCGAAGTTCCATTTCTCGTGTCAGAACCTGTAGTGCCGAAAATAAATGCCATATTATTTCTCCTGAATTTATCACTAATACGTAAGTTCAGCCTTAGTCAAAGAACTATTCATCAGTTCAATGTAAATTACTTGCCCTTTGCGTAATTAAAGGGAAGAAAACATTAATTATTTGGTTAGGAACTTATAAAGAAAAAATATCCAACTACCGATTGTAGGCTGTCCCGAAAAGCCCACCTTTAGTTAGGGACGAGCGAGACACCTATCTGACAAAATTAGATAATTTATTTCCTGAAAATCCCTTAATTAATTACCAAAATGTTCATAAGGCAGCTATGTTCCCACGTTTAAAAGCTTGGGATTGAAGCAAGGACGACGCCAGATGCTCCACTTGGGCAAAGCCCAAGACCGCACTGGCTCCCTTGTGTCTCATGGCACTCTCCGCGACGCTCGTTCGCCCTTGGCGCCTCCCTTTGGGAGAAGACTCGCTAACGCTGCGCTATCGACACAAATATTTTTATAGTAATGGGCAATGACCCACTACTAAAGTTTTCATTAATACTTGTTTCCTTCTGCCTTCTGTCCTCTGTCTTTCTTTGTAAGTAATTAGATTAAATATTTTGGTTATTTTTCCAAATTTTTTGAACCGACGTTGTAATTATTTAATTAACATGAAGTACAAGGTTACATCAACTTATTTACCAAATCTTCAAAATCTCAATAAATGCAATTAATAATACATTGATATATACATGTGACAAAACATATAAGACTTCATGAAATCTTGTTTAAAACTATTGATTCTTTTGGTAAGCATTGTGAGATTTTTAGATAAACGCGGTATCATTGTTTAGTTAAGTTTCTACATCAGATTTTTTGGTAGAATATATATTTTTTTCTTAAAGAAAATACTTTTTCTTAAAGAAATGCATTGTTTAATAGATAAGTTTAACTTATAGATTTATCTATAAAGTTTTGCACTTAATAACACTTAAACTTTATATAAATTTTATATATAGGGCTCCTGTCTGATTTCTAAACAAGATTTCAAATGAAACCTTGATAAAACAGGCTTTTCAGTCTCAGTATGTTTTCAAAAATCAAATCGGAGTCCTATAGTTATTTGGGTTCAGAAAATTAGTGATGCTTGTCTTGAAAAGTGACGCTACGCACAGTCGCTAACAGATGCCTGCGGCGAGCTGCGCCAACGGCGGGAAACGACGCGATACACTTTTCGCTGCGGCGGGCTACGCTTACGTATACCCACAGAAACCGTTGAAACAAATCTCAATCAGCAAAAGTCTATGTAGACAAACGTTTGAGATTTTGCTTTGACGATAATAGAAGGGCGCTAATTTCAGACTTATAGATTGAATTTTTTTGTTTAAACTTGTAAATTTTAATTTTGAAACCACCGATATTGACACGCTTTCATCAAAGTAGGTTAATTCCCAATTCCGAGATTAATAACAATAATTGCAAAACCTAACTAATATAATCGCTCTCATCGAATCAGAGTTAGGGTTATCATCTTCAATCTGATATAAACCTTTGATAACTTTGCTTTTCTTACCAACAGTTTCTCCACAAGTTGGTTGTATATTAAAGAATTTGCCCAGACAGATAGAATAATCTTTATAATCAACACCCAATCACGCACGAGGCACAGTGCTAAGTCGGCTGGCTCAAATAAACCTAACTATGTAACGAAATGTAAAATACTCTAAATCCTTGTGATTGCTTCACTTCGCTTTGCTCCGTACCCTACGGGAAGGCTTACGCCAACGCAATGATATAGTTATAAATTTTCACACACACCTACTTATAAGAAAGTAGTCTATTTTTGTCGGGTTTTAGCTGTTGTACTCAGGTTAAACTTATGGAATAAACTCTAGTACAATATTTTTTTACTTGCAAACTTTCTTAGGTAAGATACTACTAGACAAATTTCCTATCTAGACTAATTGACTATATAGTTTGCTCCAAAAATAGTTGCATAGTAATGACTCCAATAACTAAACACCAACCAAGACTCGGAGTTGAAGTCCTGCGGGGTTGCAATCTTAGCTACCTCACAAATCTAGAGTCGCATGAATTAAAAGAATCACTTTGGAAACATGGCCTTGTGGTAGTTAGACAGCAAGACCTCACCGCAAAGCAGTTAGAAGAATTTGCCAGGAAGACCTTTGGTGACTTAATGTTTGGCTATTCCAAAACCAAAACATTAGATCCCGATATCAGTCCAGACCTCCAAAGCCAATGTGTGAATATCTTAGGTAATCCCAAGGGACTTGCTCAAACAGCAGTAGGGAAGTTTGCTTGGGAATGGCATCATGATAAAGATGGGGTTCCTTGCACAGAGGGACTAGATATGAATGCGCTATATGTTGTCATGCTTTATGGTGTGGAAGTGCCTGCAGAAGGTGTAAATGGGCAGCCCCATACCACAGAGTTCCTCGACATGATAGAGGCTTATAATAACCTAGATCGTCAACATCAGCAGCAGTTAGAGCAGATGTCGATGTATCACTCACCACCAATGTTTTCTAAGAGTACCAATGTAGAGACTGATGTACCGAGGAAAGTGCATCCCATTGTGTCTACTCACAAAGTCACTGGTAAAAAAGGATTATATCTAGGTTCGGACACTGCGATCGCAGTTGGGATGGAAGATAGACCAGAGCAAGCAAAACGTTTCTGGCAGGATTTGTTTGGGACTGTTCTAGACTGCACACCAGTCTACTCCCATGTTTGGCAGCCAGGAGATATTATTTTTTGGGACAACTCACAGGTGATGCACAGAGGTACACCCTATGATCCAACGAAATACAAGCGGATTGCGTTGCGTTTAGGGGTTGTGGACAAGACATAATTTTTATCTCACGTAGAGACGCTCCAGATATAGAGGATAGCTCTCTACTGAGGTGTTATCTTCTGCGTCGGTGTCTGTGTCGGAGTGGCGGTTTCTGTGGGAGTTGGTGTAGGTGTAGGAATTGGCGTGGGCGTGGGCGTGGGCGTGGGCGTAGGTGTTTGCGTGGGCGATGGAGGAGGAGTGGGATTTTCCGCTATAATGTTGAGTTGATAATCTACTGGTTTCGATGCTGTGGAAACCACGACAAACTCGTAAAATCCCTTTTCTGGTAATTTAGTTGACAAACTACGCTCTTTAGAATCTTCTAAAAATTGGATTTTGCCAGAGGGTGAATAGACTGATAACAAAACTTGGGAATTTGCTTGTAGCTTCAAGTCCAAAGATTGCTCTTTGGCAAGTCCAGCAATGAATACTTTACCACCACCAGGTTGGAGACTACCGCTGACTGTTTTGCCGATAGCGCCCGGATCAAATACAAGTTTCTGGAAAGCGCTACCGGCGAGGATAGCACTGAGTTGATCGTTAACAAAACCGTACCAAACTTGTCCAATGGGCTGAGAGCGGAAATCTTTACCACGCTGTTCAGGGAATGCACTTAAGAAAGCAGCATCTCCCAAATCATACAAGGAACGACTACCAACGTTGATTTTGTTGACTTCCACTTTCCAGCGATCGCGTTCAGCAGTTGTATAAGTTCCCAGTTGTCGGCGTGTAGTTGAACTCAGTAGCGCTAGCTTTTCCAGTAATTCTGAGGCTGTTTTATCCCATTCTGCCCGCAAACTTTCATCTTTAGGGCCATCGCTGAGAGTGCGTCCCCGTAAATTGGGATTTCTGTCCCAAAAAACTTGATTCACCAAGTTCACGTAGAAATTTTCATTAATATCCAACTGTTGACGGCGATCGCTTAATCTTTCTTTGCGCTGCCGTTCTGCTGGTGAATATTGCGCTGAAGGATCGGTCGGTTGGTCACTGGTTGGAATTGGGCTGGCTGTGGGAGTAGGTTTGACTTCCCCGACATCGCGCCTGCTATTTATTCCCCACCAAACTAATCCAGCAGTCCCAGCTACTACCGCCGCCACAAGGAAAGTTTTTGTTGGTGTCCACCAAGTTGTGGGCTGAGAGTATGGTGGAGATGTAGCTTTAGCTTCCCGCAGGGTGGGGGATGGGGAAGGTGGAGAGATGGCGACGGTGGCAGATGTGGGTTCTGGTGCAGTGGGATACTGAGTTGGGGGAAAGTTAGCTGGGGGCGGGTTGAGGGCTTGGAGTACTTGACGGGTTGATTGATACCTATCGCTTGGTCTGGCAGATAGCATTTTATCTAATACCTGGGCCAAAATTGGACTCAGGCTAACTTCGCGTCGCCACTGCCAGGTAAGAGTGTAGGTATCAATTAATTCTTGAGGTTGTTTTCCTGTCAGTAAAACCAGCATTGTTGCTGCCAAAGCATACAAGTCGCTGTGGGGAGATACTAACCCAGTTTGCATCTGTTCTGGGGGCGCAAATCCTACTTTACCCAATAGGGTTGGTGATGGGGAAGATGCAACTACGCCGGGTTGGTAATATTGGGAAGCAACGGTTGCTACTACTTGTTTGACACCGCCAAAATCAATTAACATTGGCAGTTGGTCAACAGTCCGAAGCATTAAGTTATCTGGAGAAATATCTCGATGAATTACTCCTAGTGAGTGGATGTATTCCAACACTGACAAAATTGAAAGCAACAATTGGCGCACTTCCGTCTCTGTAAAGCTCAAACCCTGCTGTATCCGGGCATTTAACAACGAGTTGTAAGTTTCCCCTTCTACATAATCTTGCACCAAAAACAGATATTCTTTGCCCCCTAAGTTCATGCGAAGCAGTTCCCGGAAGCGGGGAATTTGGGGATGTTGCAGTTTATAGAGAACACTTGCTTCTCTCTCAAACAGTTCTTCTGCTTTTTGGACAACGTAAGCGGTTTGAACTTGAGGAGAAAATTCTTTTAAAACACAAAGTTCGCGGAAACGATTGACATCTTCAGCTAAATAAGTGCGTCCAAAGCCACCTTGACCAATTTGACGCACAATCACATAGCGATCGCCTAAAGTTAGTCCTGGTTGGATACTATAACTCATGGGCGTACCCAACAACTTTTCACCACACTGGAGACAAAAGCGACTACTTGGGGAATTTTCATGTCCTTTAGAACAATATATTTTAGTCATTAGTCATTAGTCATTAGTTATTAGTCATTAGTTATTAGTGACTCTTCCCTAATCCCCTTACTTGCCAGATTGTACTTTACTGATTTGATCAGCTGCGATCGCATACCAAATTTGACCAAAAGTCTGTTGATTCAGTTTCCCACGCTGCTGACCAGGAAACAACCGATCAAATTTTTCATTTGTGTCTTTGTTCAGTTGATCAATTGTATACTTCCCAAACTGCCCCGACCGCGCTTGCCGTCTCCATATTTCGTAACCTTGTTCAGTATATTTACCCAATTTCCGACGAGCTGCTGTACTGAGGTTAGCCTGTTCTAGTTTATCCAATAAATCGTCAGCGATACCTGACCATTCATCTCGTAAACCAGCGTCTTCAGGTTTAGATGTCAGGCTACGTCCCTTTAATTCCGGTTTTTTTGTATAAAATAAATTATCTACGAAGGGAATAAAAAATCTTTCAGTAATTTCTAGCTGTTGACGACGACTGGTAATTTCCTGGAGGTCGCCATTTTTTCCTTTGTCGCTGACTGGTTTACCGCTGGGTGGAAACTGGGGAATTTGCGGTAAGGAAATTGATGGGATAGTGATTGAAGTTACACTCCGAATGATTGCATTTCCCACCGCCAAAGTTAATCCAATTAAAGCTGTTCCCCCTAGACTGATCACAAAAGGTCGAATCCAAACAGGCCAAGATATCGGTTTAGCGATTGCTTGCGTTTTATTCTGAAATCTACTCAAAACAGCACTGGCACCTTGTCTTCCAGGAGCAACTACCATTGTTTTAATCTTGGTGGTAATATAATTACCTGGGGATTTAGTCACAGTTAGCGATGGTAAATCTTTGAGGATTTGCTCGGCTCGTTGGTAGCGATCGCTCGGTTTATAAGCCACCATCTTTTTTAACACCGCTTCCAGTTGGGGACTAACTCGGATTTCCTTTCCCCATCCCCAAATTCCCTGATAGCTGTCGTATAATTTTTGCGGTTCTTTTCCTGTAAGCAACACCAATGTCGTCACCGCTAAAGAGTATAAATCACTACTAAAAAATACTTTTCCCTGCCTAAGCTGTTCTTCTGGGGCGTAGCCTTTTTTACCCAACAAAGTGTTATTTCCAACTAGCTTAGTACGCCAAAAACCTTGTGAAGCTGGCAATTGCTTGACACCACCAAAATCAATCAGCACTGGCAGATTATCATAATGCCGCCAAATCAAATTATCAGGAGAGATATCACGGTGAACCACATCTCGTGAGTGGATGTAGGATAACACGGGTAAAACCTGTTGCAGTAGGGTAATTACTTCCTCTTCACTGAAGGCTTTTCCTTGACTCTGACGCTGTTCTAATAATTGGTAGTAATTGTCACCATCCACATAATCTTGCACTAGAAAGAAAAAATCTTTAGTGCCTATCTTCACTTGTAGCGAGGCGTGAAAATGCGGAATTTGTGGATGCTGGAGTTTTTTCAGAACATTTGCTTCTCGCTCAAATAACTCTTTAGCTTTTTGTAAATCTTGCTGTTCTTGGACTTGGGGTGCAAATTCCTTCAGCACACATGTTTGATGAGATTTATCTCTATCCTCCGCTAAATAGGTGCGTCCAAAGCCACCCTGCCCTAGATGACGGATAATTTGATAGCGATTATCCACAACCTGTCCCACAGCAAGAGGTAATGGCTCACCACAATGGGTACAAAAGCGGTTACTACCATTATTTGTGTGTTGTTTACTGCAATAGAGCTGCATGGTGCTGAAGGATAAATTAAGGTTTTATTGAGTGACTACAACGCGCCTACCCTCATTTTCGGATATCCTACCAAACGTTAGGAGCAGGATGTTCCGATATTAAATCCGTGTTGCTAAGAATCACTGGAGTTTTGAAGGTATCAGATAACAGCTAAAATACTAGCAGCAAGTAACAAATTATCGGGCTTTAAGTCAAGAGCAACTAACAAGTGGCAAGTTTTGTGGCTCTTCTCTTTATCCCCGTTGCAAAACTTAATTACGTAGCTTGCTTCTCGCGCCTTGGCAAGTATTACGAATTACATAGCTTGCTTCTCGCGCCTTGGCAAGTATTACGAATTACATAGCTTGCTTCTCGCGCCTTGGCGAGTATTCCGAATTACGAATTATTTTAACGGTGTTGGTTCTACTTCAGGATAAACAACAAGCGTCATGAACTGCAAATCACAACAGCAGCGAGCAATTAAAGCATTTGAAGATTTTTTGTCTACTCCCCTAGAAACGCTATTAAAACGGCATCTCAACACTCAAACTTCGATAGCTTTGAGTTTATTTCACGATGTGGCGGCTAATGTACCAGCCTACAAGGCTTTTTTAGCAGAAAGGGAAATTAATCCCGCGACTATTCAAACCTTAGAGGAGTTTCAAAAACTCCCAGCGATCGCTAAACAAAATTATATACTGCGTTATCCTTTAGCTGACTTGTGCCGCAACGGGCAACTCCAAGGGTGCGACATGATAGCTGCTTCATCAGGTTCTAGTGGAAAACCGACATTTTGGCCGCGTTTTTTCACAGATGAACTCCAAATAGCCACACGCTTTGAACAGATTTTTCACGATAGTTTTCATGCAGATACTCGACGTACCCTAGCAGTGATTTGTTTCACTTTGGGCACTTGGGTAGGTGGAATATTCACCACCAATTGCTGTCGTTATCTTGCTAGCAAAGGTTATCTCATCACTGTAATTACTCCTGGTAACAACAAAGAAGAAATCTTGCGAGTTGTCGAGGAACTAGGTTCAGCTTTTGAACAAGTGGTGTTATTGGGATACCCACCATTTTTAAAAGATGTGATTGATACTGGTATCGCTCGTGGTGTGGAGTGGCAGCAATATCAGATTAAATTAGTGATGGCCGGAGAAGTATTTAGTGAAGAATGGCGGAGTTTGGTTGCTGAAAGAATTGGTTCACAAAATCCTTACTCTGATTTTGCATCACTCTACGGCACTGCGGATGCGGGAGTTTTAGGGAATGAAACACCGTTAAGTATTTGCATTCGCCGTTTTTTGGCAGAAAATCCCAATGCAGCTAGAGCTTTATTTGGGGAATCACGTTTACCTACACTAGTACAGTATGATCCTTGCAGTCGCTTTTTTGAAGTTGAAAATGGCGGATTGCTGTTTTCGGGAGACAACGGTATTCCTTTAGCGCGTTATGACATCTTGGATACTGGCGGGATAATTAGTTATGATGCCATGCTGCAATTTTTAGCTGAATGGGGATTTAACCCGCTTGAAAATCTCCGTTCTGACACTCAACAATCACCTAGAGGTATTCATCAGCTACCTTTCGTTTATGTCTTCGGTCGTTCCAACTTTACAGTTTCCTACTTTGGCGCAAATATCTATCCAGAAAATGTGACGGTGGGATTAGAGCAACCAGTAATTCAAGATTGGGTGACAGGTAAATTTGTGTTGCAGGTGAAGGAAGATGCAGATAAGAATCGATTTTTATCTGTAGTTGTGGAGTTAGCACCAGGGGTAGAGGGTAGTGAAGCTCTAAGGGAAGCGATCGCATCTTCCATTCTTTCACAACTACTACGTCTAAATAGCGAGTTTGCTAATTATGTTCCCCCAGAATATCAAACACCACAGGTTACATTAGCACCAATGGGTGATTCCGAATATTTCCCCATTGGGGTGAAACATCGTTATACCCGTCAATAGGGGAATAGGAAATAGTTTTCGGTTAGATTAATATTGGAGTTAGTTTCTCAGGGAAATAAGGCAAAAATACTATAATTTGTGAAAAGCGATACTATAATTTGTGAAAAGCGTAATTAATTCTACTTCTAAAGACGCAAAATGGCAGAAGATAAAGTTCGGGGAGACGATTTAAGGTTAGATGTAAAACTGGAATTTCGGGAAGCGGTATTTGGGTGTGAAAAAGAAATTCGCATTTCGCATCTAGAAAAGTGTGAAGTGTGTAATGGTTCAGGTATTAAAGCAAGAACGCGCCCTCAGACTTGTTCTACTTGTACTGGTTCCGGTCAAGTAAGCAAGATCATCAGAACACCCTCTGGTAGTTTCAGACAAGTCGAGAATTGTCCCACTTGCAATGGGACAGGGATGTTTCTTGAAGACAAAGTAATTGAAGACAAATGTGATGCTTGTGATGGCAAAGGCACAAATCAAGTCATCAAGAAACTTTTAATTACTATTCCTGCTGGGGTGGACAACGGTACGCGCTTGCGGATCTCACAAAAAGGGGATGCAGGTTTACGTGGTGGTTCTCCTGGGGATTTATACGTCTACTTTTTTGTGAATGAGGATGAGGAATTCGAGCGTGATGGCATTAACATCCTCTCAAAAATCAGAATTGGCCACCAACAAGCACTCTCAGGCTGCCGTTTAGAAGTATATACGATAGATGGACTAGTGGAACTTATCATTCCACCAAAAACCCAGCCGAATACGATAATGAAGCTAGAAAATCGCGGTGTACCTCGCTTGGGAAATTTTTTTAGTCGAGGCGACCATTTGATCACCGTTATTGTTTAAATTTGATAAATAATATTTTATACAAAGAGAATATTGCACCTTTTATTAACTTACAGATAGTAATAATTATCACGTCTTCATTATTTCTACGCTGTTTTATTCCTCAATCAACTCAAAATTCACCCGTTCATAAATATCACGCAAGGCAATTTGAAAATCGATAGAATCTAAAACTAAAACTGCATCTTCACTTTCATATTCCTTAAAAATCCATTGTCCTTCTGCTTGCTTGGCAAATTGTTCCACAGTAAAACTATACTGGTCAATCATAATATATTCCTGAAAACCAGGAATTGAACGATAATATTTAAACTTATCTGTTTTGTCATAGTTTTTAGTTGAATTTGATAAAACTTCAACAATTAACAAGGGATTAGTAATAGTTGTTGTACCTGTTCCCTCATAAATAGGCTTACCTTTGATGACTATAATATCAGGATAAGTATAAAGATGATAACGAGGTATTGATAATTTTACATCGCCTATGTAAATCTCATATTCTTGTCCTTGCACTGTCAGGGGAAATTTTTTATAAAAATTACCTGCAATTTTGTTGTGGTTGGTTGTTCCCCCTGTCATTGGTATAATTTCTCCATCTTTGTATTCATTTTTATATTCAGCTTTCTCTTCTAATTCCAAATATTCTTCTGGGGTGTAGTAGCGCTTTTCTATTTGTAAAACCATATTAATTAACTCACAAAATAGGGGAATGGCTATGTTATCAATAGCGTAACGTACCCGAAAGATAGCGAAAATAAATATTTTTGTTATACAAATACGATTGCAGACAATGTAACAATAGCGATCGCAAGCCAATACTTTTAACCATACCCACCAGTGAACGCCCCTACCAATATCTCTGCACAAACTCAGAGTCGCAAAGCAGATCACATTCGCATCTGCTTAGAGGAAGATGTTCAGTGTGATCAAATCACCAATGGACTGCAACGTTATCGTTTCACCCATTCTTGCTTACCCGAACTAAACCACAACGATATTGATATCAGTACAACTTTCCTGGGGAAACACCTTGGCGCACCCTTGTTAATTTCTTCCATGACTGGCGGAACAGAACAAGCCGGAATGATTAACCAACGTTTGGCCCAAGTCGCGCAACATTACAAAATTGCAATGGGTGTCGGTTCCCAACGGGTAGCGGTAGAAAAACCCCAGGTGGCTGATAGTTTTGCTGTCCGCAAGTATGCTCCCGATGTTCTGCTATTTGCGAATCTGGGCGCTGTGCAACTTAATTATAAGTACGGCTTAGATGAATGTTTGCGGGTAGTTGATATCCTAGAGGCTGATGCTCTGATTTTACATATTAACCCTCTACAAGAGTGCATTCAATCCAAAGGAGATACTAATTTTCGAGGTTTACTTGACAAAATATCAAAATTATGTTTTGCCCTACCAGTACCAGTGATTGCGAAGGAAGTTGGTAACGGCATTTCAGCAGCGATCGCCGAGAAACTGATCGCCGCTGGGGTAGCAGCAATTGATGTAGCTGGTGCGGGGGGTACTTCTTGGGCAAAAGTAGAAAGTGAACGAGCAGAAAATCCCTTGCAACGTCGCTTAGGGAGGACTTTTGCCGATTGGGGTTTACCGACAGCAGAGTGCATTACAACTATTAGAGCGATCGCTCCAGATGTACCTTTAATTGCTTCGGGAGGTTTGCGTCATGGACTGGATGTTGCAACAGCGATCGCCTTGGGAGCAGATATAGCTGGTTTAGCAATGCCTTTCTTGCAAGCAGCAGCAATATCACAGACAGCAGTTGCCGAACTGGCTGAAGTATTAATCGCCGAAATCACCACAGTTTTATTTTGCACTGGCAACGCCACCTTGTATCAGTTAAAGCACTCTGGCAGTTTACAGCGCATAGAATAGGAAATAGGGCATGGGGCATGGGGGAGCCAGCGCGGTCTTGGGGGTTTCCCCCATGAGCGACTGGCGTCATGGAGCATTAGTCTTTTGTTATTTGTCATTAGTCCTTTATCCTGTATTGGTTATAACCAGTGACCAATGACCAATCCCCAATGACGCCAGTCGCCTCAAATTGGGAAACCCCCTACAGCCCTTCTCTACGAGACGCTCCGCGAACCGGCATCCTACGGCAGGCGCTAGCCTCTCCCTTTGGGAGAAGACTAGACTGCCGACGTTCCTACGTCACTACCGCTGATGTTCGTTCGCCTTTGACATCGATGACTAGCTAACGCTAACACCAATGCCCCATGCCCAATGCCCCATGCCCCATGCCCCATGCCCAATGCCCAATAACTAATAACTAATGCGTAATTTTATCAAACAAACTTTTGCTAGTTTAGTTGGCACCTTACTAGGACTAATTATTTTTGCTGGTCTGGGAACCACTGGACTGTTCTTGCTGATAATGGCTGCTACCTCCTCTAAAGATAGTGGGCCATATGTAAAAGATAAGTCAGTGCTGGTTTTTGACTTGTCGATGAAAATTACTGATAGCGAACCTAGTTCCGGCGAACTGTTTCAAAACACAATATCAGGTGTGGATGAAGATACAATGGCACTCCGCAAAGTTGTGGAAACTTTGGAAAAGGCGCGGCGCGATCCGCGAATTGTTGGGATCTATCTAGATGCAACGACCACAAGCCAAGCTACTAAAGTCGGCTATGCCTCCCTTAAAGAAATCCGGAAAGCCCTAGAGGAGTTTCGCGCTGCTGGGAAAAAGATTGTCGCCTATGGCAGTGATTGGAGTAAAAAAGAATATTATCTTAGTTCAGTAGCAGATTCCATTGTACTTAATCCTCTGGGAATGATGGAAGTCAACGGTTTGAGTTCACAATCGATGTTCTTAGCAGGGGCATTGCAGAAATATGGCATTGGTGTGCAAGTTGTGCGGGTGGGGAAATTCAAAGGAGCTGTTGAACCGTTTATCCTCACAAAATTGAGTCCAGAAAACCGCCAACAAACTCAGAAATTGTTGGATGATGTTTGGGGAGAGTGGCGCACTGCTGTGGGCGCAAGTCGGAAAATTGAACCGGAACAGTTGCAGGCGATCGCAGATAATCAGGCGCTACTGGAAGCCACACAAGCTAAAACTAGTGGTTTAGTTGATCGAGTAGCATACGCCGATGAAGTGGTGTCTGACCTCAAAAAGTTCACAGATAGCGATAAAGACGACAAAACATTCCGACAAATTAACCTGAATAGCTACGCAGAAGTTTCCGGCAAATCTTTGGGTGTAGAACGTAACTCAAAAAATCAAATTGCCGTTGTTTATGCTGAGGGCGAGATTGTCGATGGTAAAGGAGAAGATGGGCAAGTAGGAGGCGATCGCTTTGCGAAAATCTTCAACAAACTACGACAAGATAAAGATGTGAAGGCTGTTGTATTACGGATTAATAGTCCTGGTGGTAGCGCTACCGCAGCCGAAGTCATGCAGCGAGAAGTGAAATTAACTCGTGAGGCCAAACCAGTTGTGGTGTCAATGGGTGATGTCGCCGCCTCTGGTGGTTATTGGATTGCTAGCGACTCTAACCGCATTTTTGCCGAACCAAATACCATTACAGGTTCAATAGGTGTGTTTGGGTTGCTATTCAATGGTGAAAAGCTGGCTAATGATAACGGCATCACCTGGGATTCGGTGAAAACTGGAACCTATGCTGATAGTCAAACAGTTTCGCGTCCGAAATCGCCTCAAGAGTTGGCACTTTATCAACGCAATGTTAACCGAATTTATAATATGTTTCTGAATAAAGTTTCTCAAGGTCGCAAACTCCCAGAACAAAAAGTAGCAGAAATTGCCCAAGGACGGGTTTGGTCTGGTGTGGCGGCCAAAGAAATTGGTTTGGTGGATGAAATTGGTGGTTTGAATACTGCGATCGCATATGCTGCCAAGCAGGCGAAACTAGGAGAAGACTGGGAAGTCCAAGAATATCCTCGTACTAGCAGCTTCCGAGAACGCTTTTTTAGGCATGCAACTCAAGAGGTGCAGACTGCTTTAGGAATTGAGGCGGCGCAACTGAAATCAGCCAATCCCCTCACTGCTGAATTCCAGAAATTGCAACAGGAAGTAAAGATTCTGCAAAAGATGAACGATCCACAGGGGATTTACGCCCGCTTGCCTTTCAACTTGAAGATTGAGTAGATACTTTTTCTAAGTATTAGTGGGCAGTAACTCACCGACTACGGCGAGGCGCATGGGTTGCCCTCACCGTAGTCTTAATCAGACGTGAGTTCGTCGATGGGCTGGTTAACATTACACGACAAGAGTCAGGGTTGGCAGGGATTTTGAGAGATTTAACAAGATAAAGTCAGCTATGATCATTTGTTCTATTGGGATTATCTAAACTAACCACTCTGAGTTCTATATTCTCAGATTCGGTAAAGCATTTTTGCCCAAGCAAGGCGATCGCTAAACTAAAATTACCACTAACCGCACCTTTAAGGACGGACACCACTACAGTTACAAATATTAAAAGCTACTTAACATTTAGTTACACTAACAGATATCAAGAGGAGCGAAAGTTAACTTTTCGTTTCGCAAATCAAAGGTGAACGACATGAATGGCACAATTGGCGTTGGTAATCTCTTCGGAATTCCCTTCTATATCCATCCATCGTGGTTTTTAGTTCTAGGTTTAGTAACTTGGAGCTATAGCAGTGGACTGGCGGCGCAATTTCCCTTATTATCCGGGGGATTAGCTGTATTACTAGGATTGATGACAGCGCTGTTGTTATTTGCCTCTGTCGTCGCCCACGAATTAGGACACAGTTTCGTCGCCATTCGCCAGGGAATTGATGTCAAATCAATTACACTCTTCATATTTGGCGGTTTGGCTAGCTTAGAAAAAGAGTCGAAAACTCCAAGTGAAGCTTTTTGGGTTGCGATCGCCGGGCCTTTAGTCAGTCTACTATTATTTGGTAGCGTTACAGCTATTGGTTTTGCTACCGCTGCATCTGGGCCATTAGCAGCAATTCTGGGTGTTTTGGCTTCTGTTAACTTGGCATTAGCACTATTTAATCTGATTCCTGGCTTGCCTTTGGATGGCGGTAATATCCTCAAAGCTGCTGTTTGGAAAATTACAGGTAATCCTTATAAAGGTGTAGTTTTTGCCAGTCGAGTTGGACAAATCTTTGGTTGGGTAGCGGTTCTTTCTGGTATAGTTCCACTATTATTATTTGGCAGCTTGGGTAACTTCTGGAACTTATTAATTGGTTTCTTCTTGTTACAGAATGCTGGCAATGCGGCGCAATTTGCCAGAGTGCAGGAAAAACTTACAGGTTTAACAGCTGAGGATGCTGTAACGGTTGATAGCCCAGTGGTCTGTGCTAATCTTACCCTGAGAGAGTTTGCCGATCAGCGGGTCATGAGTGGAGAAAACTGGCGTCGGTTTTTAGTGACTGATAATGGGGGACAATTAATAGGTGCAATCACTGTTGATAACCTGCGTTCCATCCCGACAGCTATGTGGTCAGAAACTCAAGTTAGGGAAGTAGTGCAACCAATTTCACAATCTACCACAGTCCAATCGGATCAACCACTATTAGAAGTAGTGCAGCTACTCGAACAACAAAAGCTATCTGCGCTTCCCGTAGTTCGTAAAAACGGCGTGCTAGTGGGAATTTTAGAAAAAGCAGCGGTTATTCAGCTACTACAGAGCAGAACTCAACCTAACCCTGCATAATTGTTTGATGAAAAAACACTCTTCTTAACCCTCCTCAGAAATCCTGAGGGGGTTTTTTCATAATATGAGGCGTTAAAGCTGATTCGTAAACAAAAGCTTAAAATACCATTCGCTTTAGCATCAGACGAATCAATGAACCTTAAATCATACCATGTCCGTTGGAGTAACCATAATATCCGCACTACCCCACCTCGCCAGAGCATGGTATTAGGTAAGAGCTAACAAATAAACCGCAAAGATTTTCTCAGAAATTTTACTGAACCCTCAAGACAATAAATATTACTAATATATACATAAATATTGTCAGGATGCTGAATATGTCAGATTTACCGCTTCAGTGCCAAAATTTGAAAGAGCAGGTTGAGTCTATATTACAACTTTTACAGCAAGAACCAACGGTACGTTATCAAGATATTACACCTGTACAAACTTCTTTAAGTAAAGTGATTTCTCCAAAGTTTGAGATTGTGTTTGCGGGTGCGTTTAGTGCCGGTAAATCAATGCTAATCAATGCACTGTTGGAAAGGGAATTACTGTATAGTGCAGAGGGACACGCGACAGGTACAGAATGCAAAATTGAGTATGCAGAAGTAGATAAAGAACGTGTTGTTTTGACGTTTTTAAGTGAAGCAGAGATTCGGGAACAAGCAGTTTATTTGTGTCAGCAGCTAGGATTTAAGACAGTACCTAATATTAACCAAGCTGATGTAATTAACTTGCTACGTCAAGGTTCTCAAGCTATTATTCAGCAAGAGGGTGGTGAGAGTAAATCAGAACGTGCAAAACAGGCGAAGGCGTTAATCTTATTACTAGAGGGATATATAGCAAACCGCGATCGCATCAACACGGTTAATAATGCTACATATTCAATGGAGCAATTTTACTTTTCCAATCTCAAGCAAGCTGCTGGATATGCGCGTCGTGGTAGTAATAGTGCAGTATTGAAGCGGATAGAATATTACTGTAATCATCCTCTGCTACAAGATGGTAATGTAATTATTGACACGCCGGGTATAGATGCGCCAGTAGAGAAAGATGCACAACTAACTTATGCCAAAATTCAACATCCTGATACTTCGGCGGTGGTGTGTGTACTAAAACCTGCTTCGGCGGGTGACATGACAAAAGAAGAAACAGAACTTTTGGAATTAATGCGGGAGAATGGGGGAGTACGCGATCGCGTTTTCTATATCTTCAACCGGATCGATGAGGCTTGGTACAATACCCAACTACGGCAACGATTAGATGATTTAATTAGTGGGCAGTTTCGCAATTCAAGCAAAGTTTATAAAACGAGTGGATTATTAGGATTTTACGGCAGTCAGATTAAACAGACAAGCCAACGAGATAGATTTGGTTTAGATTCTGTTTTTGCAGAAAGTATTAAAGGTTTAGATGGTAAGGAAGAAACACCACAATTTGTTTATGCGTTTAACAACTACTGTGTAAATTCTGGAAAACTGTCTTCCACTAAATTCCGTGTCTCAGTTAACGGTTTTGAAACCCCAAATCAAAATTATCTGCGGATTTTGGGAGATTGGGGAAATGAACTTATAGAACAGTTAATACAAGATAGTGGTACTGAGGAATTTCGCACAGCTATTACTCGCTATCTTATGGAGGAAAAGCGTCCACAATTATTTAAAAATCTTGCTAATGATTTGGAAGATGTTTGTATTAAACTAAAAAAACATTATCAGAGTGTACAACGTAATTTAGATAGTCAGCCCCAAGAAATTGAGGCTATGAAGGCGCAAGAGTTGCAACGCTTAAATCAGCAACTTCAGCAAATTGGGAGAGAATTTAATGAGCATATCACACAAGAAGTTAACCAAATAATTAATAATTCTTGTGATGATTTTGAAGCAGATTTTAAGCAATTGCAATCACGAATGATTCGCCGTTTAGATGAATTGCTAGATACTTTTTCTGTAGCTTCTGCTTATCGACGTGCAACTATCAGTCATCCTCGCAATGCTACCGCACCTTTAATTGCTATTTTAGTAGAGGCATTTTATTACTTAGCAAATCAATTAGAAGATATTTTGGTTGAATCTTCTCAGCAATTAGCCGCCAATTTTTTCCAGAGGTTGATTGAAAAGATTCGCAATTCAGAATATTATCGCCACTTGTATAGTTTATTAGATCATGATGGCGGAATTGAACAAGAAATCAGAATTTTAGAAAAACTAATTACTCAAACACTGATGAGTGCAGCTAGTGTAGAGTGCGATCGCTTTGTGCGAGAAAGTCCGAGATTTTATGATGAAGGCACTTTTTCTATATATCAATTTCGTCAGACTTTATTACAAACTTCTCAAGGTTACGACGCTGAAAGTATTGTGGAAGCAGAACCAGCAATTAGGCAATTATTGAAGTTAGATTTTGAACCTAAAGTTTCTCAAACTATTCGTAAATCTTTCCGTCAAACCATTAATCAAACTCTCAAAACTCAGTTGTTACCAATGGCAGATCAGCAAGCAGATGTAATTTTGCAGCAATACCCACAGGCGCGTGCTTATTTAGAGAAAACGCTTCAACAAGAAGCTGAAGAAAAAATTGCGAATAATCGGCGATTATTAAGTGTTCTGGAAGAAAATATTCAAGCATATAATTCAGCAGCTTTTAGTATCAATAGTTGTTTACAGACGATGCAATTATCTGACCATCTTTTGCCTATAATTGGTATTGCAGATTTTATATATGCTACTCCTAGTTCATTAGACACTAATGGCAAGTTTGCTAGTAATGGATTTGTGAACTCAGATGGGTTAGTTGATGAAATAGCAGAGGTTTAGTATTAATATCAGGAAAACACAGATAATTTGGGATTTTTGTAGCTTATAGTTAGTGAGTTTAGCGCTCATATCAATTCTGGATGAAAATGCGCCATGAGGAACGAACCACAAAGGGCGCAAAGGACACAAAGAAAGAAACAAATAAGAAGTCAACAAAATTTAGCGCCGCCTCACAAATAAATGGTATCACTAACTACTAATTACAGCTTTGCGTAAAGTATAAAAATTTAAAAAAGGGAAGAAAGAAGAAAAAGATATACAGCGTTTTTCAGGTAAATGAGGTACACAGGTAGGGGCACAACATTGTTGTGCCCTTACAATAATCTGTACCTCACTAAGTTACAATCTGTTGTATAATTTTCACAAATGATTTAGGACTGCTATAGCAATCCTATTTAATGTTTGAAAATCTAAAGGCTTAGATTCCTGACTTCTTTAATAAGTCAGAAATCTTGTTGTTAATGAATGATTTACGCTTGCTATAACTACTCTGTACAAAACTGGGTATTAGCTATTAGAAAAACAGTCCCCAGTCCCCAACTTAATGGTTATGACTATCAAGCGTCGGCAATTTCTCGCAACCTCTGGGTTGGCTACCTTAGCCACCCAAATACCATCACTTACTGCCCAAGGTAAGCTATCTCCAAACACCATCCGCAAGCCGCCCCGCTTGCAAGTGGGCGATACCATAGGATTAATCGCCCCTGCGGGTATTGTTGACGCCAAGGACATCGAAGCAGCGCAGCAATCGATTTCACAGTTAGGGTTAAAAGTCAAGCTGGGGAAGCATATTTTAGACCGTTATGGCTATTTAGCGGGGAAAGATGCCGATCGCGCCCAGGATGTAAACTTGATGTTTAGCGATCGCTCCATAAAAGCAATTATTGCCATGCGTGGTGGCTGGGGCTGTAATCGCATTTTACCCCTACTAAATTACTCGCTAATCCGCTCCCATGCGAAAATTCTCATAGGGTACAGCGATATTACGACGCTGTTATTGGCAATTAATGCCCGTAGTAAAATGATTACTTTTCATGGGCCAGTTGCCACATCTACTTGGAATCAATTTACAGTCGATTACTTCAAGCGCATCCTATTTAATGGTGAAGCTGTAACTATGCAAAATCTCAACCCTAGCGAAGTGCCGGTGGAGATAATCGCACCAGGAAAGGCGAAGGGGAAACTTGTGGGTGGAAACTTATCAGTGCTGTCAGCGATGGTAGGTTCACCTTACCTACCTTCCTGGAACAAAAGCATCCTGTTTGTGGAAGAAATTGGCGAGGATATTTACCGTGTAGATAGGATGCTGACGCAGTTAAAAACTGCTGGAATACTTAATCAAATTGCTGGTTTTATCTTTGGGCAATGTACTAATTGTAGTCTTGGGGATGAACCATCATTTACCTTAATGCAAGTATTGCAAGACCACATACTTCCTTTAGGTATTCCTGCTTGGTACGGTTCAATGATTGGTCATATTAAAGATAAATTTACCTTGCCAATCGGTGTAGAAGTGGAAATAGATGCTGATGCTGCGATAATACAAATGTTAGAGGCGGCTGTCAGTCTTGTTTAACGTGAGTTCGACGGGTTATATCTTATCTGTCTAATTAGCCATCATAAAAAGACCTCTTAGAAATTTTACTACGCAAAACCGTCCCTCTCTGAATCAATACGTTTGGGTTAAGGCTAAAACTCTTTCTTCAAGTCAATTTTTCTAACGAACCGCCTTCTCTACGAGAGGCTTCCGCCAACGCGCAGCGTCTCGTAGAGAAGGACGCAAAGGACGCAAACAGAAGCAAGAAATTCTTAACCCAAGCGTATTGCTCTCTGAATCGGAATTAGAGTGTACACAAATCTCTTAACCTGCAATGCCAATGCATCGACTGACAATGCCAATGTATCAACTGGCAATGCCAATGTATCGACTGACAATGCCAATGCATCAACTGACAATGCTTTGCATGAGAATAAGGAAAGCCCTATCAAGCTAAATTTTTAGGACTTGTGTGTACACCGTAGCCGAATTGCAGAGGGACAGACTTGAACTTTAGTTCAAGGCAGAGAGAGGTTTATCGAACTCACGTTTGTTTAAGCCCCGAAGGAAATCAGTGATGCCTACAGCCAGCTACGCTAACGCGCCACAGTGATTTTGATTAAGATTTTGATAGACAGTATGCATTTCTCCTCGCTATGTTACGACTAACAGAAATAAAGCTCGCGCTTGATCATCCTGAAGATCAGATCAAGTCTGCCATCCTCAAAAAGCTGCAAATCACGGCTGAAGAATTGATCAGCTATTCCATCTTCAAGCGTAGCTACGATGCCCGTAAGAAAGGAGAGATCACCCTTGTTTATATTCTGGATGTAGAAACGACTCACCAGACTCATCTACTCAAGCGCCTGAAAAAAGATCCCCATGTGATGGTCACGCCAGACATGAGTTATCGCCCAGTGGCACAAGCTACCAGCAATTTGGCGATTCGCCCCATTATCATTGGTACAGGGCCTTGTGGCTTGTTTGCGGGTTTGATGCTCGCGCAAATGGGGTTTCGTCCAATTATTTTAGAACGTGGCAAACAAGTTCGCGATCGCACCGTTGATACCTTTAACTTTTGGAAGAAAAAATCAGACTTCAACCCAGAATCCAATGTTCAGTTTGGCGAAGGTGGAGCGGGTACATTTTCCGATGGTAAACTCTATAGTCAAGTCAAAGATCCTCAGCATTATGGGCGCAAGGTACTAACCGAACTTGTCAATGCAGGAGCCTCACCGGAAATTCTCTATATCAACAAACCGCATATCGGCACCTTCAAACTGGTGGGAATCGTCCAAAGTATGCGTGCTAAAATCGAATCCCTCGGCGGTGAAATTCGCTTTCAAAGTCGGGTGGAAGATATCAACATCGAAAATGGACAAGTGCGGGGAGTCACCCTCGCCAGTGGGGAATATATCGCCAGCGATTATGTGGTTCTGGCGGTGGGTCACAGCGCCCGCGATACTTTCCAAATGCTATTTGATCGCGGGGTTTACATTGAGCCTAAACCTTTTTCCATCGGCTTTCGCGTCGAACATCCCCAGTCTTTGATCGACCAATGTCGTTTCGGCGCTCAAGCGGGTCATAAAATTTTAGGTGCTGCTGATTATAAACTGGTTCACCACTGTGAAAATGGTCGTTCCGTTTATAGTTTCTGTATGTGTCCGGGGGGCTTGGTGGTTGCTGCCGCATCGGAACCGGGGCGAGTCGTCACCAATGGCATGAGCCAATACTCTCGCAATGAGCGCAATGCCAATAGTGCGATCGTTGTGGGCATCACCCCCACAGATTATCCGGGAAATGCCTTGGCGGGAATTGACTTGCAACGGCGGTTGGAAGAACAGGCTTTTGAATTGGGCGGTGGCACTTATGAAGCTCCAGGGCAGTTGGTGGGAGACTTTCTTAACCATCGCCCTTCTACAGCATTGGGCACAGTTAAACCGTCTTATACACCTGGAGTACATTTGGGAGATTTGAGTCAGAGTTTACCAAATTATGCGATCGCCGCCATCCGTGAAGCACTTCCTGCTTTTGACAAACAAATTAAAGGATTTGCGATGGACGATGCCGTGTTGACTGGGGTGGAAACCCGCACATCATCACCGATTCGGATTAAACGCAAAGAAGATTATCAGAGCGTGAATACAGTCGGTCTTTATCCGGGTGGTGAAGGAGCAGGATACGCAGGGGGAATTCTCTCGGCTGGTATCGATGGTATCAAGGTTGCAGAGGCGGTGGCTTTAAGTATTTTAAAAAATTGTGAGCGCAAAATCTGAAATAGTGAATGCGATACCTACGGTAAGCTGCCAAGAGTGCTCATGATGTTTTTTTCTGTTTTGTAAGTGAAACTTGACTTCTATATATTTATTGGTGTGAGAAATCAATATTATGCAGTTAGTGAGAAAAAATTTATTTTTGCCAAGCTGTACTAGCAGTCCTACTGCATAAACTTTTTGCAATTTCTATAGCAATCCTAAATCATTCGTGAGAGACAAAATTGCTGAAATGCCTATAAATACGTACTTTTAATTTCCGTATTTTCTCACGTTTCAATTCGGATTGCTATACTTTATCTATATTTTTCACGACTCATTTAGGATTGCTATATCACAACAATTAAAAACTTAATTTCAGTCGAACTGTATACAGCAAATACACATATATCAGCTTCTATAACTAATTACCTCCCTGAGTGTAGATATTCCTGATTTTGCACAGAAATGACTTCTATATTGGACAAGCGCTAATGCCTTTTTTAGTTACTACATTAAGTACATTTATAATAGCTTGATTTTACTCTTGATAAGTTTTAACAACTTGCGAATGTAATACAAATTATTTAGTCTTTGATGTTTTTATTCTTATTTGTATCCCCTGAACGTTTACAATTAATTTAATGGCAACTTAACTAGTGTGTCACACACTTACAGGTGTAATCTTACATATACAGCAGATTGCAAGTTTGTGAGGTACAAAAATACCCCAGCCGCGCTGTCGCGCATCCTCCCCGATGCTTTGGGAAGGTGTACTTAATTTACTTGCAAAGAACTGTAAACTCCCCACTTGTTGGGAAAATTAATTTAATGGCAACAGAATTACAGTAATGATGAACAAATTCAAGTATTTTTCCATCTTATTTTTATATATCCTTTTGATGGACGGAGCGACTATAAATATTTCTGCCCAGGCTGCTGGAAGTAAAGTTTTAGTAACGGCTCAAAACGAATCTCTCAACAAATCGGATATTGATAAAGTTATCGCTTTTTACGAATGGGCATTTTCAGCAAAATTCACTAGCGAACAGCGCAATGAATATCAGTCAATAAAATTAAATGAGTTTCGCCAAAATCCAGATGAAACTAGAAAAAGCATTGACAATATAATTTCCAATTATACCCAAGCTCGTGCTAATAATGAAGAGGAACAAAGCCGGATTCGGCAAGCATTTAACGGAGAATTTGTAGGGCAATTGCGAAATTTACCGAATGATGCGGAAGCTAAACTTTTGCTGTCTGTTTACGATAGCGCACACGCAGGCGAAACCGCTTCAAATAATGCTGATGATTCATCTGGCAGCGTTGGAGAGATTTCGTCTCTAGTTGGAAAATGGGTTTGGGCGCATACCGGAAACAGTGCTGTAAGTACGAATGGTACATATATCGGCTCGAACGGTTCGCGTTTCACTTATCAATTTCTGCCGAACGCAACGGTTGAATTTACAGGAATAATGAACGTAATGAACGGCAGTTGCAACCAGCAAATTTTCCAATCTCGAAAAGGAAAAGTCAGTCTGAGCGGCAGTACGATGACAATTAACTGGTCTCCAGCATCTTTCACTCGTGACTTTTCGTGCGACAGAGCAAATAACTACACGAAAACTTTGCCTGCGGAAAATGAAACTTATCAGGTGAAATTTAAAACCGATCTGGGTCAGAAACAGCTTTGTCTGATAAGTAAGGATGAAACCTGTTTCAGCCCGACAAAGTAGGGCAAATGACAAAGCAAGCTTTATTCATTTACTCAAGTAGCTAGATTGTCAATTTCTTTAAGGCGATCGCGATATCTACTGTAAGCTGCCAAGAGTCCGAAGTCCAAGTAGTTGAGAGCGATCGCTTTAAATATACTACAAACCGGAAATCGCAAAATCTGATCGATTATGTATCAATTTTAATATCAAGCCCCACCTAGATGCTTTCGAGGTAGGGCTTTTGTTTTTATGTCTGGAGTCGATATGCAATCATGTATCAAGCGCGAGTGGGGAATTTATCCGATTGTTAAAGCTGGTTCTTTACAGAAGTTAAATAGAGCTGACTCACTTTCTGATTCATCTTCAAATACAGCAGAGATGTACCATTCACAGGGCGAACCATTCGTATATTCAGCCCAAGCAATTGTTGCTGTTTGACCTGATGGAATCCCTGACTCACCCAAGCTAAATGAAGCCCACTCTTGATCATCGACGGATACCCATAACTCTGTAATTGTTAGTTCGGTTTTATTGGTAACGGTAAAGGTGAATAGGTCTGACATAAATAGCCTTTTAACAATAAATAAATTGCAGATTGTCAGTAATAGATCATACTGGCACTTTTTTAAAGTATTTATGATCTTAACTCTCAAAATCTATGCTCAGAGAAGAATTGAAGTTTTTTTAGCTCAAGTTAAATTTCTTAAAGAGGATTAAAAATCTTAGCGACTCATATGAGTCTATTGAGATAGCCAATGCTACACAAGAGCGAATTTAGGTTGCGGTTTTCACTAAACCTCGACAATACAGCACATCCCCAGTCTCACTAAATTTCGAGGCAATGTATTTTTTAGTGATCAGAAGTAGTTAAGAGCGCTCGCCTTAAACATACTACAAACCGGAAATCGCAAAATCTGGTCGATTCTGTCTTAGTACAGTTTTGCATAAAAGCGTAGCGTTTTAATGCATCTTGACGCATTAACATTGTATTGGGATGCATTGGCATTGCATCTTGACGCATTAAGATTGTATCGGGATGCATTGGCATTGCATCTTAACGCATTAAGATTGTATCGGGATGCATTGGTATTGTATTGGGATGCATTGGCATTGCAAGGTATTGCCTTTCATTAATTCGCTACGAATTAATCAAATGCTGTATTCAGTACAGTTCATATTTCATTAACTGACAGGGCAGCGTTCCGTTGTACACTGCAATCCGTTGAGATGATTTTAGTCCAATCGATTGAGACAGTTCCTTGTTGCCACTCAGCACAAATGCAGTCCAGCCTTTAAAGCGTTGTTTGAGGACATTACCCAAAAGTTTGTAAAATGCTCCCAAATCGCTATCTCGCCCCAGGCGTTCGCCATAGGGTGGGTTGCAGAATAAAACCCCACTGTCTGCGGGGGCGACAACATCAGCAAGCTCCATTTGAGAAAACCATACATGGTTATCAACACCGCAGTTTTGAGCATTGTTAATCGCCTGTTTAATCACGTTTTCATCGCGATCGCTTCCCCAAATAGGCGCAGTCAGGGTATCCAGTTGGCTGTCCTTAGCTTCTTCGAGCAGCTTTTCTAAAAGGGACAGATCAAAATCGAGCCAAGTTTCAAATCCAAAGCGACCTGCTTTAGCAGCGCTTGCGCGAACGCCAAACAGCCCTGGTGCTATGTTCAGTGCCTTTAAACTAGCTTCCAGGGGTAAGGTGCCAGACCCACACAGAGGATCGTAGAACATCTGGTCTGGCTGCCAACCCGAAAGTTGAATCAGGGCAGCAGCCAGAGATTCCTTGAGAGGGGCTGATCCAACCGCAGGGCGGTAACCTCGGCGATGCAGACTATTTCCAGAACTGTCGAGTTTGACGGTACAAAAGTCGCGTTCAATATGAACATTGATCCGCACATCTGGTGCTTGCAGCTCTACATTTGAACGCTCACCCAGATTTGACTGCTGCTGGTCAATGATCGCATTTTTGACCTGGAGGGCCGTAAAGTGGGTATGGTTGAGGCGATCGTTTTTGCCTGTGGTATTCACCGCCAGCGTCATGTCTGGCGTCAAATAGTTTAGCCAATCGATGCTCTGGATGCCGCGATAGAGATCCTTGGCATCAAGGCATGTAAACTCATGGATCTTCACCAAGATTCGGAACGGCAGCCTTGCCCAGAGGTTGACGCGATAGAGCAGGGTGCGATCGCCCTCAAAGGCTACACCGCAAAACCCTGGCTCCACGGAATGGGCACCCAATTGCTCTAACTCCTGAGCCGCAAGGGTTTCTAATCCGCGAGCAACCGTTGCAAAATACTGATTCATCCTCTAATCCAAAGCATTATCTTCACTGCTGACCCATTGACGCACTTTATTAACTCATATCTTGTGACCAAATAATTACTAATTCGTAATTCGTAATTAACAAGATACAGAGCAACCACCAAAATCTCCGATTTGGTGGTCAACAAGATAGTGGAGGTTACAAAGTAAGCACTGATTACAATTAAATTACGTTAGCGAGTCCGCGTCCCTTGCGCGTCTCGTAAAGAGCATCATTATCAATTACGAATTACTTTGACATTTTCTCTCGTTAAGTCTGCGACTATAACGTTAGTAAGGTACAATCAATTAACTAACTCCGCTTGACAAGCCCCAGACAAACAAAATCAAGGCTGAGTAAGGACACTGCAAATATTTGTTGAAAAAGATTATATTTTTTCAATTTAAGTACTATCTAAAATCAATTAACCCTGCTAGTATCAAGCTGAAATAGTGTTTATGCACTTTGCAATGCAACCCATTAATTAAAATAGTCAGAGGAATAAACTATGACTCTAGTATCTGATATTGTTCTGCTACAAGACTTAACAGCGTCAGATGAGCAACAATTGGTCGAGCTAAAAGCCGTACTTCCGGCGACGGTAAATCGGTTAACAAACCCGATTTTAGCAAGTATCTTTGGTAATGACCTAAAATTTGGTATTGCCTCTTTCAAGGATAAGCCAATTCCGCCTCTTGGGGGTTACGCTGACTATATATATCAAGCAGAAGTCCCTTTAACAAATAATGTAACAACAGTTAAAGACAAAATCTTTGGCTTTGAAGCTTTTGGTGGCAATGATCGGCGCGAATCACAATTAGACGCACTCTTGTACGCAGCTTTAGATAGCGGTGGCAGTCTCGGTTACAGAGTCGGTTCATTTCGCATTGTTTTCCTAGCCACCGATGGTGTTTACCACGTTGCCGGCGATCGTGCAGCAGTTAGTCCAAGTGATACTATTGCCAATAATGGAGATGGTGTAATTGATCCTTATGAAGATTATCCAAAGATTAGACAAGTAAAAACTGCGCTAGAAGCAAATAACATTATTCCCATTTTTCTAACTACGAGTGATGTTGTAGCCGATTACCAGGGACTAGTTACCAAGCTTGGTCGAGGTAGTGTACTGACTCTTGGTTCTAAAAATGAGAATGTTGGTGATGCCATAAAAGAGGCAATTGCTCGATCCAGAAATGTGATCAGTACTGATGTTGCTACCACAAATGGAGACGATACCTTTAATAAAGGGGATTTTTCGCCTGGCAATCAGGTTATTTTTGCTGGGGGCGGTGATGACAATATTTCACTTTCTGGTGTTGCTGGTAACCATTATATCGATGGAGGGGCCGGTTCTGACATCCTTTTGGGTGGATCTGGTGCAGACAAAATAGATGGAGGTAGTGATGACGACAACCTCCTGGGGGGCAATGGTGATGATACTCTGTTTGGCAGTAGTGGAAAAGATATTCTGATCGGTGACAACGGCAACGATTACCTACAGGGAGATAGTGGGGACGACATCTTAGCAGGAGGCGCAGGTTCAGATAAGTTTGCATTTGCAACTGGATCAAAATTTGATATTAGGGAACTCGGAGTTGATACTATTAATGACTTCACTCCTGATCAAGACAAGATCCAACTATCGAAAAATACCTTTACCGCTCTCAGTAACTCAGTCTTCCCAACTGCATTAGATTCTGCAGACTTTGCCACAGTGACGAGCGATAGTTTAGCAGCAGTTAGTAGTGCGAAAATTGTTTACAATAGCGTTAATGGTAGTCTCTTTTATAACCCCAATGGTTCAGCGGATGGTTTTGCTGATATTAATTCGGGGGGTAAATTTGCACAATTGAGTGCTACCTCTTTTCCGGCTCTAACTACTGCTAGTTTTGAGGTAGTTTTGTGATTGATTTAGTTTAATTTTCAACTTCACACAAGAGACTTCCAAAGAATAAACTACTCAGTCCTTGGTAATAATAATTGGAAAGTGTGGGGACTCAGTGCTGCACCACACGCCCCACACACCCCTGCTATAAGCCAATACGCTTCGGTTAAGGCTATGCAGTGCTACCGAGATTAATCTATAATTTTCTAAAATCAATCATTGTCTGACGATAAGCATCTGGCAATCCTGTATCAAAACACTTGCCTTTAACAACATATCCTGTCATTCCCTCTTCTTGACGCAATCTTTCCAGACAGGATGTTAACTGAAATTCACCTCGTTCCCGGAAATTTTGGTTGATGTGTTCTGCGAGAAAGTCAAAAATTTTCGGCGTTAGTAAATATAAGCCAAATATACATAAAAACTCATTTTCTGACATTCCCTCTACACGCAAGTGCTGTTGTGCATAATCAATAGTAGGCTTTTCATAGAGTTGTGTAACTGATAAAATCGAGTTTAAATCTTGCCAAACTCCTGTTACACACCCAGCTTTATGAATAATCTCTGCTGGCATTATAGTTAAACCAACAACGCTTTGATTAACTTGTTTGTCAACATCTAAAATTTGACTAGCACAAGATTTTTCAATGTCAGATGCATAAATGTGGTCGCCCAACATGAGCATAAATGGCTCATTTTGTACCCAATTTTTGGCACAAAATACTGCATGACCGTAGCCTAATTGCTCCTCTTGCAATAAAATGGTAATTTTGCTACCTAATTCTTCAAGATATCGGCTATATTCTTGATTTAGCGGTGAAAGTTTATCTAAAAGTTCTTTTTTGGGTGGATTTTTCAATAAATTTTCAAATATTTCTTGATCATCCGGCTGCACCACGATCGCCACTTCTGCAATTCCAGCACTAATTGCCTCTTCAATAATTGCAATAATGACAGGTTTTGCCCTACCATCTTGATCAATAATCGGGAAAAGTTCTTTTTTCACAACTTTAGTAGCTGGAAACAAACGAGTACCAAAACCAGCTATTGGAATCACAGCTTTTCTAACCTGATTTTTTAGCATAACCAGTTCATCACCCCAACTTCTCAAACAACTTTGCCAACACCACATTAGAAAACAAAAACCCTTGAGGATCACTCAAACGCAACCTTCCCCCTCCAACTTCTACCCAACCTTTATCAGAATAGGATCGCAAACACCTGCAAATCTCCTCTACCTTTTCTTCCCCAAACGCTTTTGCCAACGCCACCAAACTTACACCCTCTGCCAAACGCAACCCTAACATTAACGTTTCTAACAATACTTCTTCTGGGGGAGTCAGATTACAATCAATCACACCGCCAGCTTGTACCCACTGGTAATACTCCCTAGTTTTACGTGGACGAGTGAAGCGTTTCCCCTCAACATAACTCGCCGCACCCATGCCAAAGCCATAGTAAGGGCGGTTTTGCCAATAAACCCGATTATGCCGACACTGATGACCCGGTTGGGCATAATTGGAAATTTCATAATGCTCATAACCTGCATCAGTCAAAACTTGCTGCCCCATTTGGTACATTTTGACTGTGGCTTCATCCGTCGGCAAAGGAGTATCACCAGATTTGTAGTAACGACCAAAGGCTGTACCTGGTTCAATGGTAAGATCATAGATGGAAATGTGAGTGGGTACAAGCTTGATCGCTTTTGTTAGAGAATCCTGCCATTGATCTAAAGACTGATGCGGCAACCCGGAAATTAAGTCTAAGCTAAATTCGGGAATCTCAACTTGGTGGATTAGTTCCACAGCGGCAAAAATATCTTCGACCGAATGCGATCGCCCCGCCCTTTGCAATAGTTCTTCTTGAAAGGCTTGTACACCTAAACTTACCCGGTTTACGCCGACATTGCGATAGCCTGCTATATGGGCTAAATCAAAGGTAGCTGGGTCAATTTCCATAGAAATCTCTGCCCCAGACGCAATACCAAAATGCTTCTCTAGCTCTTTAAGTATACGTTGTAGCTGCTCCGTTGATAGCAGCGAAGGAGTACCACCACCAAAGAAAATTGTCTTCAGGGGTTGACCAAATGCTGGTGTAATGGCAATTTCTTGACATAGCACCTCAACATATTGGGAGATAGTACCAGATGTTTCGCCCCGCAAGCGATCGCCTACAACAGACACCGGGAAATCACAATAAAAACACCGCCGTCTGCAAAAGGGAATATGCACATAAGCAGAACTCGCGATTCCAGAAATACTAAATTTTTGACTCATTTTGAGAAAAGTTTTAAGTTAATCAAACTACGAATTAGAGACAATGAAAATGAGTAGTTTATTTACAAGTTTTTGTCGTTTTACAACGAAACAATGAAAAATATTAAGATAAAAGCCTTTCGTTATAATAATTGCAGATATTGCCCTACTAAACCCTTAGTGTAAGTCAATATTGATTAGTTTATCTTACCGATGAAATAAAAAATACTTAATATCGGTTACCACAGTTGTAGGAAAACAAGACAACCATGCTTGACGCCATTATCGTTTTCTCATTTATCCTAGCAGCGTCGGGAATAGGGTTCTACAGCATTGAACTACTACCCAATGGCACGCTAGATCAGGTAACAAATCTTGAAGCTTTACGCTTAGTTGTTGCCGTGTTTGCCGCTATTATTGGTGGTGCGATCGGGCTGAGTTTCCAGACGACATATCGTCGTCTAGAATCACAAGTCAAAGAAATGCCTCTGGAAGTGATCTTAACTCGTGCCATTGGTTTAGTAATTGGGCTATTACTAGCTAACCTCATGCTAGCACCGTTATTTTTGCTACCTATCCCGGCGGATTTTGGATTTATTAAGCCACTGGTGGCAGTTGTCGGTAGTATCATCCTCTCCGTCACTGGCATGAATTTGGCAGATACTCACGGGCGAGGTTTATTGCGGTTCATTAATCCCAACACCGTTGAATCGATGGTTGTGGAAGGAACGCTAAAACCTGCCAATACCAAAGTTTTAGACACCAGTTGCATTATCGATGGTCGCATTGAAGCACTATTAGAAACAGGGTTTTTAGAAGGGCAAATTATCGTGCCGCAGTTTGTCTTGCAAGAACTCCAACAAGTAGCCGATGCTAGCAAAGATCAAAAGCGGGTGCGGGGAAGGCGAGGACTAGAAATTCTCAACCGCATTAAGGAAGAATATCCCGATCGCATCCTGATTAATGCAGTTGACTACGAAGATATTCCCACAGTTGATGCCAAGTTAGTACGCTTCGCCCAAGAAATCAGCGGTACACTGCTAACCAACGACTACAACTTGTCTAAAGTTGCAAGTGTTCAGAAAGTACCTGTTTTAAATGTGAATGATTTGGTGAACGCCGTTCGTCCCACTTATTTACCTGGTGACAACCTTGATTTGAAAATTCTCAAGGAAGGCAAAGAACCTAGTCAAGGCATTGGCTACCTAGATGACGGCACAATGGTAGTCGTAGAAGAAGGTAGTAGTTATGTGGGTGGTGAACTGCGAGTGGTAGTCACCAGTGCTTTGCAAACGACAGCAGGAAGAATGATTTTTGCCAAACTCCAAGCTTCAGCATTAGCGTGAAACAATGGGATGTTTAATTCGAGTCACACTTACTAATCGGTGCAGTCAACCTGCACCGATTATTTATTGATTAGACTCACCAAACTCACTTACCTGCAAATACTGTAACTGTTCAATTGATAACCCTGTAACTCTACCGATCTGTTCTAATGGCATACCAGTATTAAATAGATTTCTTGCTACCTCAAGTAAAGCTTCAGCTTTGCCTTCAGCTTTACCTTCAGCTTTGCCTTCTTGTAAAATGTCTTGATAGATCACTGACTCACGCATAATATCTGACCTCAAAACTCGTCTGATAACCTCTTTATCTAATACTAAACCAGCTAAAATCGCTGTGGAAGCAGCAATATTACTTTGAGTTCTTGATTTTGTAATATCGCTAATTTCCCGTGCCACTTCGTTAAGTATGACTTCTGGATCAACTGTACTGCTCAACACCGCCAAAGGTAAAAGTCCAGGGGTTTTCAGAAATACTTCAGTTGGTTGTTCCCAAAGTCTGATAACTGAAAATTCATGGCGTGTCCCGGTAATTGTAAATGTATTTTGTTGTACTAAATCTGAATTTGTCTGCTTGAGGTAAATTACAACTTGATGCATTGCTTTGCGTGGAAAGCGGCGATACACTCGTAACCGATAGTCAATCATCCGAAAAGGAATTTCCGCATCGACTTGGGTTTGAAATTCTAAATGTAAGATGTTTTGCTCCGACTGTAGCAGAATTAGGGCATCAGCGCGAATCGGTTCCAGAGATAATTCTTTTGGACTTAGTTCGGTTAAAGTAATAGGTTCGCCTAATAACCAGGTGGCGAAATCACTAGAAAAATTTTCAGCTAAGAATTTACAGATATTGTCAAACATTTGAAAATTTTACTAAATAGCTTGTTTATTTGCTATTTATCTGAAATTCTTTAATCCAAACATCTAGATATTCTAATTTTCATAAATCTCTAACGGCAAATTATCTGGATCTTTAAAAAAAGTAAATTTTTTACCTGTAATTTCGTCAATTCTGATATTTTCTGTTTCTACACCTTGTGAGTTTAAGTAAAAAACAGTTTCCTCGATATCATCAACTTGAAAAGCAAGATGTCTTAAACCACAAGCTTCTGGACTACTAAATCGTTGCGGAGGATTTGGGAAAGAGAATAGTTCTATTTGACCATTTTCTCCAACTCGTAAATCTAATTTATAAGAATTTCTCTCAGCACGGAATGTCTCTTGAATAATTGAAAAACCTAAAGTTTTGACATAAAAACTTTTGGAGCGATCGTAGTCAGAACAAATAATAGCTACATGATGAATGCCAGTGGTTTTCATGTGTACTTCTCAAGCTACCAATCATTTACCTACCTTTAGCACTTTTAATAGAATTTTACTAGTACACTGTAGCGGAAGTTTACCCACCTTTAAAGCAAAAAGCAAAGTTTAACTTGAAAAATGATATTATTAGGACTTACGCACAAGTAACGGAAAACGAACCACAGAGAAGCCAGTGCGCCCTTGCGGTTCCCCGACTTGTTCGCGCAGCGTCTCCCCTTGGGAGAAGCAACTGGCGCGACGCAGAGGTCACGGAGGAATGAGAGTTTGAGAGGGTTTTTGCGTAAGTCCTAATTATTATAATATGCATAGTGTATCGGTTATTTGTAGTTAGTTATTTCTTTTTGTATATTACCCATGCAGAAACCGCTATAATTCCTAAATAAATGTTAATCAGGAATTTGCTTATAAAATTGGGCGCAAGTAAGAAACTAAAATAAGCAATGGCATGAAGCAATATACGACCATAATTTTTGCAAAGAGCTAGAGTTACTTCCATGAAATTAGATCGTATCACCAGCAATCCTAATTGCATGAATGGACAGCCCTCTATTCGTAATCTTCGCCTTATTGTTCGTCAGGTGATTGAGTTATTAGCTACCTACCCTAATCGAGAAGAACTACGGCAGGAGTTTCCCGAATTAAAAGATGAAGATATTCAGCAAGCCTTAATTTTTGTATCGTCCAAGTAGGACGATCGCATCATTGAACTACCTAACCGCTATGAAACTGTTGCTTGATCGGGGATTACCACTCTCTGCGGCAGCAAGGAGCAGCCGTTACGGTTGAGCCAAGCCGTATTTGTATCCGTCCTTTATCATTGTTGTCTGATGTCTAACCTTTCGCATATTTAACTAAAATTCATATTTAATCAGCAAAAAGGCATATTGCTTTCTCAAAAATTCATATTCAATCAGCAAAAAGACATATTGCTTTCTCAAAATGCTTGATTGTTTACTCAAAATGCCTAATTGCTTTCTCATTTCGGTAGATTTAGCAAGTAAAAAGAGATATTGCTTTCTCAAACTCCAGTTTGCTTTCTCATTTCGGTAGATTCAGCAAGCAAAAAGAGATATTGCTTTCTCATTTCGGTAGATTTAGCAAGTAAAAAGACACATTGCTTTCTCAAACCCCAGTTTGCTTTCTCATTTCGGTAGATTTAGCAAGCAAAAAGAGATATTGCTTTCTCAAACCCTCTTATACTAATTCACAATTCGCAATTCACAATGACGCTCTCTACGAGGGAGCATCCCAAATGTGTAAAAACATATTTTGTCATTGCGAGCGTAATGAAATGGAGCGAAGTAATCGCAAAGTCTAGATGTTGCGATTGCTACCCTGCGGGAACGCCAAGGGCGAACATTCCGCTACCCTTCTCCTAACAGAGACGCTGCGCGAACGGGAACGCCAAGGGCGAACGCTTCATTCGCAATGACAATCTATTATCTTGGTAAATTTGCAAAATTGGGATGCTCCCCTCTACGAGACGCTGCGCTAACGCAATTAAAAAACTTAGATGTAGCAAAGCTTTCAGGGTTTACATCTGTATCAGATTTTTCGTGAAATAGTATTACCTCCTGCCTCATCCAACGATAAATATTTACGCCGACCTACTTACCGTTAAGCAAACGCTTAAACTCCGCATTGACGACTTGGTAACACTCGCAGGTGATATTTTCTAGACCTAAGCGGTCAAGGATAGTTATTTGCCCGCGACTATAGTTAATTAGCCCTGCCTTCTGAAGAATAGAGGCATTGAGGCTAACAGTGGAGCGATTCACACCTAGCATTATGCTGAGAAATTCTTGAGTCAGTGAAAAAGTGTCTGTCTCTACTCGATCAGCAGTCATCAGCAGCCAACGGCACATTCGCTGTTCTATTGAGTGCAGGCGGTTACACGCAGTTGATTGAGCAATTTGATTAAACAGCGTTTGCGTGTATCGTTGTAGTAGATTGTACAACTGACTATTTGGGGTGACATGAGTTTTAAATGCATCTACTCTCATCCTTAAGGCAGAGCCAGCAACTTGTATAAAACACTCGCCCGGAATCATATCGGCTCCCAGGAATACTGGAAGACCCACCATTCCTTCATTGCCCACCGTAGCCACTTCGATTGCCGAACCGTCCATCATCACTGTGAGCAAAGAGGCTACGCCATAGTTAAGAAAATAGACGTATTCAATTGGTTGGTTAGGTAAATAAAGTTCTTGCCTGAACTCTAGATAGACAACGTCCATATAAGGAGCAAGACGAGAGTATTCCTCAGGGAGTAGGACAGCTAAAAGTTGGTTTTCCACAAGTGCTGTCTTCGTCTCTGAAAGAGAAGAGAAGGCTTTACGCTGCGCTAACGCAATTCAATAACTTAGATGCAGCAAGGCTTTGAGGGTTTACATTTGTTTCATTATTTTAGTGAATTGGTATAAGAGATTTTACTACGCAAAATCGTCCCTCTCCGACGGGCGAGAGGGAGAGGTTTGTCGAACTCATGTTAAATTAGGAATATGCAATTACTTTGTTGCTCAATTGAGGAATAAAATATTTTTTCTCGCTTTGCGCCTTGACGCGAAACTTTTATGCCGTTAATCAGCAAGGCTGAATTTTTACTATTCCTGCAAAACGGTCTTTGATACAATCCTAGTTTTCTTCAGGTCTGCTTGAGAAAGTTCTTCCCCAGCTTGCAAGCGAGTGGCAGAAGTTTGCAATACTGTCGCCGCCCCTTTATCTCCTATTTGTAAAGCGGTTTTGGCTGCTGTTTGCAGCATCGTGGCTGCACCAGTGCGATCGCCTTGTTGCAATTTCGCCTCAGCTAACTGGGTTTGACGATACTTTGCTAATGCTAAAATAGACTGTTGTACCTGAGGATTGGATGCCGGTTGATATGCCCGCACTATATCTGCATATACAGGCACGAGGGGCGAAAGTAAGCCTTGTTCGTTAACCAACGGGTCATCGTAACGGATTTGCAGATGAGCGATCGCTTGTTTACCTTCTGGCAATTGTCCCAGATAAATGTTCGCCAAAACTACTCGTTCTACATCCTGCATTAAATCTCCCAAACGCACAGCAAAGCTACCATCAGCTTCGGCTTCCACTGGTAACTCGATTGTGTCTGGGGCAACTTGAGCAATGGGTTTCAATTCTGCTAGTCGAACATTGGGCACTAGAGATAACAGCAAGTAGGCATTAGTTAGCCCAATCGACTGAATCCGCCCAAACAAGCGGCTAAATTGATCCACAGCTTGTTCAGGACGTTCAATATGAGCTAGAGTCCCACCACCGACATCGGCAATTTTTTCCAACAAATCCTGATTCCAGTTATTGCCAAATCCAAAAGTGTTGATAGTTAGGTTCAGCTTGGCAGCCTTTTTTGCGAGTTGAAGACAGCGCTTATTGTCATCTCGCCCAATATCCCACTTCCAAATCCGCAAACCGCTTTCACCATGCCCATCTGTAAGCAGAAACGCCTGGGAAACAGCGCCTCTTGTGCCCTTCATCAGTTCTGTAATTCCCAGTTCCAAACCGTCAGCGATTACAGTACCGCCGCTAGCACTGAGTTTGCTTTTTATTTGAGATTTGATGCTTTCGGGGTCTTGGATGACTTGGTTGGGGAGAATGACTTCCGCAGAACCAGAAAAAGCCACAACTGAGATGCGATCGCCTACTTTCAACCGATCTATTAATCTTTCCACCGCCTGGATCACCGTTTTAATTGGTTGTCCATGCATGGAACCACTTCTATCCAAAATCAAGCAGAGGTTAAGGGGCAGATTTTGGTCAAACTCACCAGCAAGCGCAAAAATCGTCATTGCCAGTTGACGTTGGCTACTGGTTTGAGCCACATCAACATTATTGTCATTTAATGCCGATAGCAATTTAACTTTCATTCCACAGGGGTATCTTGCAAAACTGTTTTGGAGACCATCCTGGTTTTCTTGCGATCGCTTTCAGATAAATCTTGTCCAGATTGTAGCTGGGTGGCAGAAGTTTGCAACACCGTCGCTGCACCAGTATCTCCCATTTGCAGGGCAGTTTTAGCAGCCGTTTGTAGCATCGTCGCTGCACCAGTGCGATCGCCCTGCTGTAATTTTGTCTCGGCTAGCTGGGTTTGGCGATACTTAGCTAATGCCAAAATAGACTGTTGCACCTGCGGATTCGGGTCTGCTTGGTAATTTTTGACTACATGGGCATAAACTGGAATATTGGGTGTAAATAAACCTACCTGGTTGGCGGCTGGGTCATCGTAGCGGACTTGCACATTAGCGATCGCTTGTTCACCTGTTGGCAATTGTCCCAAATAAATATTAGCTAAAATCACCCGTTCCGCATCTTTCATTAAATCTCCCAATCGCACAGCGAAACGTCCATCAGCTTCTTGTTGCAATGGTAATTCAATTGTGTCTGGGGAAACTTGGGCAACAGGTTTGAGTTCCGCTAGCCGGACATTGGGCATCAGGGAGAATAGTAGATAAGCATTAGTCAATCCCACTGTTTGAACGCGGCTGAACAGGCGATTAAACTCATCCACTGCCTGTTCGGGTTTTTGAATATAAGATAAAGTACCTAAGCCAGCATCAGCAATTTTTTCTAAAACATCTTGGTTCCAATTATCACCAAATCCCAAAGTGTTCAAAGTCAAATTATAACTAGCAGCCAATTGGGCGAATTTCAAACAGCGGTTGTTATCACCGTGTTCATTTTCCCCATCAGTTAATAGGAAGGCTTGGGAAACAGTATCTTTTTTTCCCTTTGCCAACTCCTCAATCCCCAAGCGCAGTCCTTCATCAATCGCAGTCCCACCATCGGCAGATAAGCGGTTAATTTGCTGTTTGATTTTTTCTGGATTTTCGACACTTTGACTGGGTACTAAGACTTTGGCACGGTGATCAAAAACTACAACACTGAGATGATCGCCACTCTTGAGTCTATCTACCAGACGATTCGCTGCTTTTTTGACCGTTTCTAGCGATTGCCCGTTCATAGAACCACTATGATCGAGAATTAAGCATAAATTCAGTGGCACATTGCGGTCTTGAGTCTGTGCGATCGCCGAAATCGAAATTCCCAACTGACGTTGACTATTCAGTTGATTCGCGTCCAAATTACCATCATTCAAGGCAGGCTGCAAACTAACCTTCATAACTCAAAGTTCCTATTCCGGATATACTTATTAATAAACAACTTCAAAGCACTACTTTAGCTCTACGGAAAACCTATCCAACATAAATACATTAATATAATCAGAATATCTTAGAAGCCAAGCATTAGCAGATGCGAAGCCGCCTTAAGCATTAGGGAGAAATCCGCACCTTGAGGACAGCTAGCATCGCGCTAGGATGTATTACAGTTAACGGCATAGTTTCAGGCGATCAGTTGCTATGGACATTTCCCCAATCAAGGCTGTTCAAGCCCCATATTACGGCGATAACTTCTACCGGACACCGCCGCCAGATTTACCTTCCCTCTTATTGAAGGAGCGAATTGTCTATCTTGGGATGCCACTGGTGCCTGCTGTCACCGAATTGATCGTGGCCGAGTTGCTGTTTTTGCAGTCCGACGACCCCGAAAAGCCGATTAAAATCTATATCAACTCCACAGGCACTTCTGGTTACAGTGGCGATCCCATTGGCTTTGAAACCGAAGCCTTCGCCATCTATGACACAATAAAATATATCAAGCCTCCTATCCACACCATCTGCGTTGGTTCCGCGATGGGTATGGCAGCGATGCTACTCAGTGCTGGTACAAAAGGTTGCCGCGCTAGTTTGCCTCACTCCTCGATTATCCTGCATCAGCCCAAGAGCTACGCCCAAGGTCAAGCAACGGATATTCAAATTCGCGCCAGGGAAGTTTTGGTAAATAAAGGGGCGTTAGTTGATATCTTGCATCGCACCACTGGACAGCCTCCAGAAAAAATTACTAAAGATATGGATCGGCTGTTATATCTGACACCCTACCAAGCGAAGGAATACGGGCTAATTGACCGAGTTTTTGAGAAAGAAGAACTCGCAAATCCCCCACTCCCTGCCAGTGTCCTTTAATTTGTCTTTTATCATTCGTCTTTTGTCCTTTGTTAATAACCAAAAATTATTAATGACCAATGACCAATGACTAATGACCAATGACCAATGACTAATTAAAAACGGAGTAAATTATGCCTATAGGCGTTCCTAAAGTTCCTTACCGGATGCCCGGTGGACAATATACAGATTGGATTAGCATCTATGATCGCCTTTACCGGGAACGGATTATTTTCTTGGGGCGAGATATTGATGATGAAATTGCCAATCAAATTATCGCTGTAATGCTGTATCTGGATTCAGATGATCCAGGTAAAGATATTTATTTATACATCAATTCCCCTGGTGGGATGGTTACCTCTGGCATGGCTATTTTTGACACCATGCAACATATCAAATCCGATGTGGTGACTATTTGTGTGGGTTTAGCTGCTTCAATGGGGTCTTTCCTGCTGGCATCTGGCACCAAAGGGAAACGCATAGCATTGCCTCACTCACGGATTATGATTCACCAGCCTTCTGGTGGCACCCGTGGACAAGCCACTGATATCGAAATTGAAGCTAGAGAGATTCTGCGAATTCGTCACCAGCTCAATGGGATTTATGCCGATAAAACAGGTCAGACCATAGAAAAGATTGAAAAAGATATGGATCGTGACTTTTTCATGTCTGCCGAAGAGGCAAAAGAATACGGTTTAATTGACCGTGTAATTGAAGAACGAACCTTAGTAGTAGGTTAGTAGGGAGTAGGGAATGGAGATGAGGGAGAAATAACTCCTAACCGGAGCTTCGGAGTCTCCGGCTTTGCTCCCCACTCCCTTCCCTAAACAAACTGTCAACATTGAACTTTAAAATAATAAATTAGCCCTTATTATTAATAGTCAGGCTTGAAGCAGATAGCTGATAGCGCCAAGCTGGATATTCGATAGCTCATAGCTCAAGATGGATCTTGGAGATTGCTACCGTTTATTGGGTTTAAGGTCGGGAGCCTCTTTTGCTGACATCAAAGCGTCTTATCGACGACTGGTGCAGCAATATCATCCCGATATCAACCCAGATGACAACAAAGCTAAAGATAAGTTTATTGCCTTGACAGAGGCTTATAAACTCCTGCTGACGGTAGTACTGCCAGAGGAAACACCTGTACATTCAAGTCAGATATCAACTGGGCATAATGATACCAAAGCAACAGATTGGCAGAAAACACCAGTAACAACGGTGACAACCCAACAAACACCGAAACCAAAGCCGCCTAATCTGTTGGAAATAGAAGAGCGGCTGAAGTGGAAGACTTATGAGCAATTGCAGCGATTTTTGCAAGAAAGACGATTTCCTCAAGCAATCGCCTTGGCGGAAGCTTTAGCAATTCGTTTGTCAACAGATGCAGAAGTCCGTCAATGGCTAGCGATTGTCTATCAAATTTGGGGACGGGCGCTAATTTCCGAAAACCAGTTGCTCAAAGCCAGAATTTATCTCAAAAAAGCTTTGAAGACAGATCCTCATAATAAAAGTCTTTGGTATCAAGTGCAGCAAGATTTCCAGCGCTTAGAACAAATTTTTTAAAGGTTACAAAATTTAAAATCTGCTTAAACATCGTTTCCAGGTCTAAGAAGGAAATGCTATTCGTTGCAGCTCTGCCACTGAGACAAAAGGCAGGAGCTACCCTGAAGGCATTCCTAGTCGGAGACTGGAAACGAGGTACGAATTACGTAGCTTGCTTCTCGCCTTCTCTACGAGACGCTACGCGAATAGCGAGTATTACGAATTACGAATTACCTGGTCATTGCCGCCATTCGTGCAACACTGCTCCTAAGGTAGCAATTCCCTCAACTATCTTTTGTGTTGGTTGAAAGCTAAAAGCTAATCTGATGGCATCATCCCCCTCTCCATTGGCGTAGCAGCGAGTCCCTGGCAGAAAACTGACGCCGTGTTCACTAGCAGCGGTTAGAAGTGCTTTGGCGCTGATGTCTGGCGGCAATTTACACCAAACGAAAAAGCCACCGTCTGGTCGTAAGGCAACTATATCACTGGGAAACTCGTGAGCGATCGCCTCTAACAATAAATTACACTTATGCTTATAGCAGGCGATTAGCTGCTGAACATGATTATCTAGTTTGCCTGTGGCACAGTAGCGAGCGACCACATGGCTGACGAATGGTCCCACAGGCCCTTCACTTTTGAACATTGCCAGCCGTTCAATAATCGCTGGATTGCCACAAGCCCAGCCCAGGCGGATACCAGGCGCAATAATTTTTGAGAAAGTACTCACATATAATACCCACCCCTCTTGGTCGAGGGTTGCCAGGGAGGGGACAGTTTCTCCTTGGAAGCGCAAATCGCTGTAAGCATCGTCTTCCACCACTAGGACGCCATACTCAGCCGCTAATGCTACCAGTTTTTGGCGGCGAAATAACGGCATAGTAGCGCCTGTAGGATTGTGAAAGGTCGGGATGGTGTAAATAAACCGGGGTCGAATGCCCTGTTTCTTCAAGTCGCTCAATGTTACTTCTAACGCATCTACATCCATTCCCAACTCATCCACAGGAATAGTAATCAGGCGTGCGCCAGCGTGGACAAATCTAGTAACTACTCCCAGGAAAGTTGGCCCTTCCACAATTACCACATCACCAGGTTCGACAAACACATCTGGTAGCAAGCCCAGAATCTGACCAGAACCGTAACCAATGATTACGCGATCGCGATCGGCAGAAATTCCTTGAGCCTGCAAGCGGAGGATAATTTGCTCATACAGTTGAGCTGAAGGTGGGCCGTAATTGAGGGCGATCGGAGCCTCTTGTGCGAGCACAGCTGCACTTGCAGCAGCCAAGTCAGCGTGGGGAAATAGAATTGGGTCAGCTAGACCGTAGGCAAAGCTAACAGTGATAATTTTGGTTAATTCTGTGCCGTAAGTTGGTGGTGCGAGATTTCTAGCTCTTTCGGCGAACAAATCAGCAATTTGGTAAGCAGAAGTAGTAGGAGCCATAAAGTGTGAGTTGTCTTCTAATTTTATGAGTAGATCAGCATTTTAGGGAAGAAATACTGATACTCAGATTTATTCTCAATCCGAACAATGCTATCATGATTTCCTAAGTGAAGTTTGGTTAACTTATCATCAATAGTTTAATGATTAAAAATTTAAATCCATTTTTGAATCAAGCGTTTATAAATCTCTGGTATTTTCAAAATTTTGATTTATCCAAAATTAAATATTTTTATATCTTTTGATTTCAAACTATAAGTATTTTTTGAGAATACTTCAGTATAAAAATCATCTTGAATAATTAAAATATTAATAATTACAAAAATTTGCTCAACCCAACTATCTAAAATAAATCCAGCTTTTCAGATTGTCTTTCGCTCTACGTCTGAAACTACAGGCGCTTCGAGAAAAAATATTTATATAACAAATCCATTCATTTGAAAATCACTCTAAGTTGAATTGGTGCATAGGTGTAGCCCGTCGTAGACATTGCTTTTAGGAAAAGTTCAATCACATCATATTTGCGAAACCGCCTCACCACACAAATAAACGTCACGAATTTGCGGGTTATTCAATAATTCGCCAGATGACCCAGCTAGCAAAATTCGACCATTTTGAAGTACATAACCATAATCAGCAATTTGCAGTGCTAAATGGGCATTCTGTTCAACTATAAAAACAGTCACAGCCTGCTGATTAATCGTCTCAATTAATTATAAAAGACGCTCGACATCCAAAGCTGAAAGACCCATCGTTGGCTCATCCATGCAGATTAAGCGAGGTTCAAGTAGTACATTATGTATATAGCGATCCCTGCAAACTTGACACAAGTGACTATTAATCAACCCCTCCGGGAATTAAAATCCCAAATTTATACAGAGCAATCTGGTAGATCAAAAAATATATATTTAACAGGTATGGCAAAAGTAAAATTCAAAAACTCTTATTTTTTAGTCTTTTGAGATTTTTTTAATGGTTTGTTGTAATGTACTAGCTTTATCCTGGGGTTTAGAAGATGTTTTAAAAGTGTCGTCTAGCACATCAACTTGTAACATTTACCCCCCAACCCCCCTTGTAAAGGGCAGGGTGGTTTCATACGAAAAAAGAAAAATACATAAGTCTTGATTTCTCGTTTTGTGTCTAAGCTTTTTCCCTCTCTCCAAACCTCTCCCCCACACGGGGAGAGGCTTTGAAACCCAGTTTTAGTTTTTCTCTGCTTGTATGAAACCACCCTGGCTTGTAAAGGGGGGCTTAATAGGCTATCTGCCCCCCCTTTATAAGGGCAGGGCTGTTTCATTCCCTAAAGAGCCTTACAAATCAAGTGTTCTAGCGATTAAAAATTGATTATTTTGTTACCAACGTGCTGACAAAATAATCAATATTACTGTTGTTTAAGTGCTTAAAAATTCATCTCTTCGTCACCCTCACTGACAATTTTTCTCGCGAACCATGTTGACAAATCTTGTTTAAGATGGAATGAAACAGCCCTGCTTTATAAGGGGGGGTATTAGATACTTTTGGTAACAAATATAGTTTTTCAAACATCCTCTTATCTCTACTTTATCCATTTTTTTCGCAACGCGATTGCTTAACGTGAAACCTTTGTGGGACGGCAGTTTTACTTTTTTAACTTCATCGATAACCTATAATGTGGAAAAAGTATTTGCCAAAAAGCCAGGGTTTTGCTGGATAAAGAAAACCGAGTTCTTAATTTTGGATAAAGTCGAGCTTATAAGCTGGAAATCTACCTAAAGTCATTTAAAATACTTTCAATTTATCTATTTTCCGTAGTATCCCTGAGTAAGAACATCTCACACCTAGCTATAAAAATCAAGAGACCCACTTGGATAACTGTGAATCCTACGAGTTAAAATAATGCGAATTCGACCCAATACCTTGAGCTTCACGCTTCTTTTGGGGGCACTCTCTGCCCTACCGCCCTTATCAATTGACATGGGGCTACCAGCTTTTCCCACAATCAGCGCAGCATTGAGGGCATCTTCTGGATCTGTTGGACTAATCCTAAGCTTATTTATGCTTGGGTTTGCTGTTGCCCAGCTGATTTTCGGCCCGCTTTCGGATCGCTATGGACGCAGACCAATCTTGCTTATCGGCTGCGGACTTTTTACCCTAGCAGGTGCAAGCTGTGCTGCTGCGCCATCCATCAATACTTTGATTGCTTGGCGTTTAGTTCAAGGTGCCGGCGCTGGTGCAGGTATGGTGATGACACTGGCGATTGTCCGCGATCTATTTGATGGTTCGGCAGCACGCGCCCAACTCTCCTATGTCAATCTTGTGATGGGCGTAGCACCGATGATTGCACCCACAATCGGTAGTTGGGTGCTGGCAATCGCTGGTTGGCGGACTATCTATGGGACGCTGGCTGTAGGAGGGTTCTTACTCTTGCTATTTGTTGCCCTTGGACTAAGTGAGTCGCTAGCTAGCCATGATCTAGATGCGATTAAACCACGTCGGCTGATAAAAAATTATGGGCGCATTCTCAACAATCGAATTTGTCTTGGCTACGCCCTCGTCAATGCACTAAGCTTTGGGTGCATGTTTACCTATGTTGCGGGATCGCCACTGGTGCTGCTTAATGTATTTAAAGTCCCAACTACAACCTACGGCTGGCTTTTTGCATCGACCGCTTTTGGCATCATGGTAGGCTCATTTCTGAATGGGCATCTGAGTATGCGTGGCGTATCTCCGTCAAGGTTGCTCACCTTTGGGCTGGTGAGTGCCGTTGGCTCATCTGTTGCCCTTGCGATCCTGTCAGTGAGTGGTGCTGCACAAGTTACTACGCTAATGCCTCTTCTAGTACTTAACACCTTCTGCCTGGGGATAATCTCTCCCAATGCAATCCAGGGTGCCATTCAGCCTTTGCCAGAGATAGCTGGAGTTGCAGCCGCCACGGTGGGATTTATGCAAATGTTATGTGGGGCGTTGGCGAGTGGGCTAGTTGCTTTCTTCTATGATGGGCGCACAGCGATCGCCATGTCTAGTTTAATGGCAGTGTTTGCGATCGCCTCCTTCGTCGCTTATCTTGGACTCGCACGCCCTGCCGAGCGTCGCTTTACTCGGACTCAAGTACTACACGAAACGAGAAATTAGGTATTTGGCTAATGACTAATGACTAGAGGGAATTTGATTAACTTTAAATGTTGGCAGTTAGTTCTGAGCTTAGGCTGTTTACTACTGCTCATTGCCTGTAACAATTCTTATCCAACTATAAATCCAGGTGCTCAACCTCTCAAGGTGGCGACAGACCCTACCTTTATCCCCTTTGAAATCCAAACGGCTAGCAGTCACTTGGAAGGTTTTGATATTGATTTGATGAATGCGATCGCTAAAGTAGCAGGTTTTGCAGTCCAGTTTGAAAGTCTACCCTTTGATGGCATGATCTCAACTTTGCAAGCTAAAAGAGTTGATGCAGCAATTAGCGGGATTACGATTACCGCTGAACGCTTGAAAACCATTGCTTTTTCCAGACCTTATTTTAAAGCCGGACTAGCGATCGCTGTCCGCGAAGACAACCAAAATATTAAAGACTTCAATAGTCTCAAAGGTAAAAAAATCGCTGTACAAATTGGTTCCACTGGGGCAGATTTTGCCAAAACCATCCCCAATGCCAAAATTAGTACTTTTAATTCTGGGCCAGAATTTTTTCAAGATTTGCTCAATAGCAATGTTGATGCTGTGGTTAGCGATGCTTTCGCAACTTTGTATGCGATTAAAAATGGCAAACTCAAAGGCATCAGAATTGTTGCCGATCTGCTCACTCAAGAATACTATGGGATTGCTACACCTAAAGACTCCCTCCATCTAGATGCAATTAACAAAGGTATAGCCACTTTGTTATCCAATGGCACTTACAAGCAAATTTATCAAAAATGGTTTAATGCTGAACCTCCGCAATTGCCAGACTTTTGGCATAGGGCATAGGGCATAGGGCATTAAACTTATCTGTAAATTAGGTTTTAACCCTTGAGTTATAAGGCTTTAAGATTAATTCGCGGATATGTCTATTGGGAATTGGTAATTGTTCTTTCTTTTTATTACCCATGCCCCATGCTCCATGTCCCATTTATAAGGAATTGCCTGCCAATATATTAAATATTGATCTAATATACGTCACAATTAATACTGCCACCAAAATTCATTGATAAACTACAATCTCTTGTATGTCTACTGTAGTCAAGGACAGCCAATTGTGGCACCTTGGATCTTAGTGGCTAGAAGCACCTTGGAACGGGAATTAAGGAACTTCCACTATGCTGATTTGCCCTCAGTGTAAATTTGAAAACCCCAATAGCAACAAATTCTGTCAAAACTGTGGCATGTCCCTGACCCACAAGGTCTGTCCTGAATGCAGTACCGATGATGTACCTGTGAATGCGCTACGTTGTCATAACTGTGGCACGGAATGTGGAACAGTGTTTTGGGCAATTATTGCTAAAGAAACGACTGGGGAAGCTTTGGGAGTAGAGAAAGATGAGGTAGATAAGGGAGATGTGGGAGTAGAGGTAGATGAGGGAGCAATATCTTCCTCATCTCCTCTATCCTCTAGTTCTCAAATTGCATTAGGCTCCTATTTAGACTTCCAAGAGCGCTATCAATTGTTAGATCCGCTACCTGCCCAAATTGAAACTGCCACCATTACTGATGTAGGTGTCAGAGTTATAGACTGCCAGCCGTATCAAATATCACCAATTCAGGCAATACTAGCAAGTCAGCAATTAGATTTAGCAACGCCATCAGTGGAAGCAAGTGGAATTCCTGGCGTTGCTAAACTTTATATTGCCTTACAATCCCAAGGTCAACGGGAGATACCGCCGATTCACGATGCATGGCAGCAGGGGGATATGCAGGTAGTAATAATCGAAGACCGCTCGGATTGGCAGTATTTACTCGACCTGTGGCAAGAAGAAACAACGAGTTCGTTAAAAATTTTACACTGGTGTTATCAAATGACCCAACTTTGGGCAGTATTGGAACCAGTAAATTGTCGTCAAAGCCTTTTAGATTTGTCAAATTTGCGATTGGATGAAGACCAAACGCTGGCGCTACAAAGGTTGTATGTGGAATCATCAAGTTCTCAGCCTGCTACCGAGTCCCCAGAAGATGCCCAAGCCCAAACATTTGTTTTTCCAGAGGAGCCGTTAACTATCCAAGCTTTGGGGCGAGTTTGGCAAGCGCTATTTAGGCAGTCTCAACGTACTCAATTTGGCTCTGTAGTCCAGATGTTGGGGGATTTAGAGGTAGGTAAGATTCAAACGATCGCACAATTGCGATCGCGTTTGGAAGAAATCTCTGTTGAACTGGAAACACTAGGAACCGTAACTTTGCCCCCAATAAAGGAGAAAAATACTACTGTGCCCACTATCCCGCAATCAGATCAGCCAGAAGATATCATTAGCAAAACTGATGATATGGCAACTGTTGTGCTGGCGATGCAGTTAAGTAGCTTAGAAGATGCAGGATGCACAGATGTGGGGCATCAACGTCATCATAACGAAGACTACTTTGGCATTGAAACCAAAATTCACAAGCTGGAGTTGTCCAAAAGTCGAGTCCTACAAGGGTATGGTTTGTATATTCTTTGTGATGGTATGGGTGGACACGCTGGCGGCGAGATAGCCAGTCAGTTAGCAGTCAACACCCTACGGCAATACTTTCAAGAACATTGGATTGCCAACCAACTGCCAACAGAAGATAGCATTCGTGAGGCAGTGTATTTAGCTAATGAGGCGATTTACAAGCTCAATCAACAAGATGCCCGTTCTGGAGTTGGGCGCATGGGTACAACTTTAGTAATGCTGTTAATTCAAGATACTCAAGCAGCAGTTGCTCATGTGGGAGATAGCCGTCTCTATCGCCTGACGCGCAAGCGGGGACTAGAACAAGTCACAGTAGATCACGAAGTTGGGCAACGGGAAATTACCCGAGGAGTAGAAGCAAGCATAGCTTACGCCCGCCCGGATGCTTACCAACTCACGCAAGCTTTGGGGCCTCGTGATCAAAACTCGATTAATCCCGATGTCGGCTTTTTCGAGATCAATGAAGATACTCTTCTGCTGTTGGCATCGGACGGTCTATCAGATAATGATTTACTAGAAACCCATTGGCAGACTCACTTAGAACCCTTACTTAGTTCTAGCATTAACTTAGAACGGGGTGTTACAGACTTAATTGATTTGGCGAACCAACACAATGGTCACGACAACATTACTGGTATACTTATTCGGGCAAAAGTACGCCCAAATCTGGAAAGTTAATCATAAATTGGGACTGGGGCATAGGGCATGGGGCATGGGTAAAAGACTTCTAAATAAAAAAATAATCAATCGCTGAGGGTAGCAGAGGAAGTAAATATCTGAATAGTCGTCTTGGATGGAGGAATTGGTAATTTAATTTTTGGAGTTCCCTAATAGGAAGAAAGAACAATCACTAATTCCTAATAAACATATCCGCGAATTAACCTCAAAGCCTTATTAATCAGGGGTTAAAACCTAATTTACTGATAAGTTTAATGCCCAATGCCCAATGCCCAATGCCCAATCCCTGATCCATTTAGCTTATAGGTTGTATTGTGGTTAGTCTGACCCTGTTAGAACCGCAACAGAAAACGCCCCTCCAGCAGTGGTGCTTTGAAAACTCTTCCATAATTCGGATTGGTCGAGCGGCAGATAATCACGTTGTTTTAACTGATAGTTTGGTTTCCCGACATCATCTAGAACTTAGACAAGTCGGTTCCGCTAGCAATGGCGATGCTTGGCAGCTGATTAGTCAGGGTACAAATGGGACTTTCCTTAACGGTGTCCTTGTGATTCAAAGTCCCTTACCAGATAATTCCCTTTTGCAACTGGCACAGGGAGGCCCAATACTGCAATTCCAAATTCAGGAGGTAACAGCACTAGAAACTGGTTTGCGATCGCCAGATATGCAAGGCACAGAAGAAAATGCCGCTGCAACAATCTACTCAGCCCAAGGTGGAGCAAATTCATCTTCCACTTGCACGCACGAAGGCAACTCTTTGAACAATTTGTTTTGCATCCACTGTGGTCAACCTCTCTCAGTACAACAGAGGATTCGCCATTATCAGGTGTTGCGAACTCTCGGACAAGGAGGTATGGGTACTACTTATCTCGCTAGGGATGCGACTGGTCAGATTGCGGGTATCCCACAACTACTGGTGTTGAAGCAAATGAATGCTGATATGGCGAAAATTGCCAAAGCTCAAGAATTATTTGAGCGGGAGGCGTACACTCTCAAATCCCTTAACCATCCTGGAATTCCCAAGTATTACGATTTCTTTGTAGAAGACGGAAAAAAATACTTGGCAATGGAACTAATCCACGGACAAGATTTAGAGAAACGTGTCTATACCACTGGACCAGTCACACCAAGCCAGGCGATCGCTTGGATGATCCAAACCTGCGATATCTTAGACTATCTTCATAGCCAAGAGCCTCCCCTAATTCACCGCGATATTAAACCCGCCAACTTAATGGTGCGAAGTTCAGTAAATCGCATAGTGGTGCTAGATTTTGGCGCAGTTAAGGAAATTGGCACAGCGCCCGGTACTCGAATTGGTGCAGAAGGTTACTGCGCTCCTGAGCAAGAACGAGGACAACCTTTGACTCAATCTGATTTGTATGCAATTGGGCCAACGCTGATTTTTCTGCTCACAGGGGAAAACCCGTTCAAGTATTACCACCAAAGGGGGCGAAACTTTAGGTTTGATGTGGCAAAGGTTCCTACCATTAGTTCCCAATTAAGAGGTGTGATTGATCGCGTTACAGAACCATTGCCACGCGATCGCTACAAAACTGCAAAGGAATTAGCTGCGGCTTTAGCTGCTTGCAAAGTTTAAGGAGTAATCAGTGGTGGAGTAGTGAGTTTCAAAAAACCCTATTCCCTACTCCTTACTCCTCATCCCAAGTTTCTACAGCTAGCAATTCACTAACTGGGTCTTGCATACTAAAGCCAAAGTCGAGCAGTTCCTGTTTCCAGTGCTGCCATTCATTGCCATAGAGCAAAGCGATTTTCCAGATGCTATCGCTTGGCTTGATAATATTCGATTCTATGAGTGATTGCACGTTGCGCTGCAATTTCACCATTGGGTGAATCACTTGCTGAGTCATAACCTCGATTGAATTCAAATTTGGTTGGTAAATGCTTAATTAAAACTGCTTCCCATTCTGCTATTGTTGCCGACCCGTAGAGTGGTGTAATTTGGTAAAGCTAGTCTTAACTTTTTAACTATACCATAACAAACTCTATTAAGTTACTGGCAAATTCGCTTTTGTACGGTAATTACCACCACAAAACTCTAATTCCACCAAGTAGTCCTTAAACTTTTTGCAGAAGCCAAGCAAAACTTCAGGGAGAAGGGTTAAGGGATGAAGGGGTAAGGGATGCTTATGTTTCCCCTTTTCCCTTTAACCTTTCCCCGTCTTCTTTTTCCTCTTAACCTTTACCCTTTCTACACAAGAGTGCAACACTACCTTTTGTAAGATATCTATTGTGGACGCCGAGCAAAATAATTAGTCCTTTGGAAAGTTGCACTCTTGTGTGTGACTGAGAACGACTGGAAAAATTCTATTTGTTTTAATCACGAAAAATATGTGTGGTTGTTGAAGAACCCGTAGGAGACGGGCTAGTTTGAAAGTTTTTGACTGACAGGAAAATTTGCAATTGAGTAGAAATATCTACTGTTTCTGTTTATTTAAACGTTATTTAGAATATCGCAAACATCTGGGATTAGGCAAATTAATTGCAAATCTTTATATAACTTTAATGTTTTGCCTAGAAAATAAGACCTGGAGGGTTGGCTCTGTTTAGGTGCAGCAGCGGGTTTTGCTTTGAAGCAGGCGATCGCATGGCAAAATTCTCAGTGCAACCTTGGCTTACCATAAAACTCCCTTATATTCAGAGTCCGCTTTTGAATTTTGTGTAAAAAATTTCCAGTCAAGATGTTAGTTTCTGTTGGGCAGATGGGTAACCTTATAACGGGAGGTTTGCTGATATCTAAGTATTTACCACAGCAAGTATGTGAGACATGGCTGGTTCGGGGGAAGAATACGTAATTTCCCGCCAAAAGCAGATTGAGCGGCGACAAAAGATTGTGACGATAGTGTCGATAGTGTCGTTTGTTGGTTCTACGGTATTTGCAGCAATTCCAGCCATACAACAGGCTACCCAACCTAAGCCAGCAACTGCGTCTCATTCAGCTGAGTCAGAATTACAGCAACAGGCGCGGGGCTACGAGCTGGTTTTACAACGGGAACCAGAAAACCAACTTGCTTTAGAGAAACTGTCTATAGTGCGGTTGCAATTGAAGGATGTTAAAGGTGCAATGCAACCTTTGGAGAAGCTGGTGAAGTTGCACCCTGAAAGGCAAGATTACAAAGTTGTTTTAGAGCAGATTAAGAAACAAGAAGGAAAGAGTAATCAGTAGACCGAATATGAAAAAGCAATAGAGTTTGAACCTAATGTCAAGGCTAATTATTGGCACTTAGGATTATTACTATTGCTTCAAGATCAGGAAGTAGAAGCACATACAGCTTGGTTTCTTGGATTTGCAGAGGGTAAACCTGAAGAAATTGATATATGGATAGCAGAACTCGTGGAAGTTTTACAAGCAGAAGCAGAGAGGAGAGAAATTATAGGAGATAAGGCATTAGCATTGACAATTCATGAAAATATCAACACTATTACTTCCCAATATAATGAATAGAGTAAGAGCGATCATTAGACAAATAGCCCAAAAAAAACTTAATTGGTATGTCTAATTAGACGATCTAGCCAAAATTATCTTTACTAAATTAAATTGTTAACATTCATAGGAGCGAAGTTAGTAAAAATGACATTTATTTCATATGCCCAAAATTTTGAAGATGTTTTACTCAAGAGAGTATTTAAAGATAAAATAAAAGGTTTTTATATTGATGTAGGAGCCTTACATCCAACTGTTGATTCAGTAACTAAAGCTTTTTATGATATTGGATGGTCAGGAATAAATATAGAACCAATAAAAGAATGCTATAACTTATTTGAGCAAGAGCGTTCGAGAGATATTAATTTGAATATTGCTCTAAGTAATTCAGAAGGAAACTTAGAATTTTTTCAAGTAATAGGACAACCTGGAAACTCTACTTTAAATAAAGAAATAGCTGAAAATATTGCCCAAGAGAAAGGTTTAAAAATTTCTCGATATACAGTTTCTGTCAAGACTTTAGCAGAAGTCTGTAAAGAATATGTCGCTCAAAAAATTGATTTTCTTAAAATTGATGTTGAAGGAGTAGAAGAGGAAGTTATTTTAAGTGGTAATTGGGAAATATTTAGACCAACAATATTAGTAATAGAAACTACTTTACCAGGCACGAACGTTCGCTGTGAAAATAATATTCCTGTTTTTTTAATGGCAAAAGGTTATCAACAAGTTTTCTTTGATGGAATTAATGATTATTATATATCTGAAGAGTCAGGCGATTTAACCAAATATTTCTCTTTTCCTATTAATATTTTAGATAATTATATAAATTACAAGTTGATCGAAAAACAGATATCAGAGCGGATAATACAAGTAAGTAGTCAAGATAATATAGATACACAAAGTGGAAGATTAATTACGCCTAATCCTGGAAAAATAACAACAATATATGAATCTTTAAATCAACAAGATTATTTATCAATTAAAAATAACGCCGGGAAAATAGAAATAGCTTTAGATATTGCTGTACTAGGTTTAGGAACTATATTTGAAACTGCCAAAACAGGAGTTTTTAGAGTAACAGAGTATTTGTTAAAAGGACTAATAAAATCTTCTCAGTGTCATATTTATTTATGTACGAGTATTCCTGATTTATTTGATGCTTGTCAAATTTATATAAATCAAAATTTTGAATATAAAAATCTTCTTTTATTTCACTTGTCAGAACTAAAATATCAAAATATAGATATTTATCACTCTACTTATTATCCTTTGCCCAACAATATTTACTTTACTACAAGAATTGTCACAATTTGTGATATTATTCCTATTCTTTTTCCAGAGTATTTTAATCATAATTCAGAGCATATGATTAAAAATACTATAGATCAAATAAATAAGAATGATTTTGTGTGTTGTATTTCCGAATCAACAAAACAAGATATTTGTAAATATCAACAAAATCTTAATGAAAAGCAAGTATTTGTTACACATTTAGCTGCTGATAAAGAAACATTTTATCCTTGCGATAATCAGGAATTAATTATCAAAACGAAACAAAAATATAAAATACCGGAGCAGCCTTATATCTTAACTTTATCAACCCTACAGCCAAGAAAAAATATAGCTCATGTTATCCGTTCTTTTTTGAAATTAATTAAAAACCAGCATATTGATGATCTTAATCTAGTATTGATAGGTACAAAAGGATGGCAATATGAAGAAATTTTTGCGGAAATAGATAAAGCTCCAGAATTAGAAAACAGAATTATTATTACTGGTTATCTTCGTGATGAAGATTTAGCTCCTCTGTATTCAGGTGCATTAACATTCATGTATGTATCTTTATATGAAGGTTTTGGCTTACCACCATTAGAAGCTATGCAATGTGGAACTCCAGTAATAACGTCTAACACTTCTTCTTTGCCTGAAGTGGTTGAACATGCCGGAATTATGCTTGAGCCTCATGATGAAATAGGGCTTTGTAATGCCATATTCAAGTTGTATTCTGAACCGGAATATCGAGAAAATTTAGCAAAAAAATCTGTTCGACAGGCTCAAAAGTTTAGTTGGGATAAATATGTTCAAGAAACTATCAAAATTTATGAGTTAGCTAAAGAAAAAGCAAAAACTTTACCCCATCGTAGTATTTTAATTGATGGTGTCTTTTTCCAACTTTATAAAACAGGAATTGCTAGAGTTTGGCGAAGTCTGCTAGAACAATGGTCAAATAGTGATTTTGCTAATCATATCCTAGTCTTAGATAGAGCCAATACTGCGCCCAAAATAAATGGTATTCGTTATCTCACAATTCCCGCCTACGACTATAACAATACAGAAGCTGATAAACAGATGCTTCAACAAATCTGTGATGATGAAGAAGCAGAATTATTTATATCTTCCTACTACACCACTCCTATTGATACCCCTTCTGTATTTATGGCTTATGACATGATTCCTGAAGTATTAGGAGGAAATTTAAATGAACCTATGTGGTGTGAAAAACACAATGGTATCAAACACGCCTCCGCTTTTATTACAATTTCTGAAAATACAGCTAAAGACTTAAGTAAATGTTTCCCTGAAATACCGTTAGAATCAATTAGGGTGGCTCACTGTGGAGTGGATTCGATTTTCTCTCCTGCTTCTAAAGGCGAAATTAATGCTTTTAAATATAAATATGGCATTAATAAACCATATTTATTATTAGTTGGTACGGGTACTGGTTACAAAAACGGTATTTTATTCTTTCAAGGCTTCTCACAACTAACTAACAGTTACGGATTTGATATTATTTGTACTGGTATTGGCGGAATGTTAGCGCCAGAGTTAAGAACATATACATTAGGTAGTACTATACATCTTCTCCAACTTAGTGATGAAGAATTAGCCTTAGCTTATTCTGGTGCTGTGGCGTTAGTTTATCCCTCTAAGTATGAAGGTTTTGGAATGCCTGTATTAGAAGCAATGGCTTGTGGTTGTCCGGTTATCACTTGTCCTAATGCCTCCATTCCAGAAGTGGCAGGAGAGGCAGCAATATATGTGGATGATAGTAATGTAGATGAACTTGCAAATGCACTTTGTGAAGTGCAAAAGCCTGGTATTCGTAACTCATTAATTACTACTGGTTTAGCACAAGCGAAAAAGTTCTCATGGTCAAACATGGCGCAAACCGTAAGTTCTGCCTTGATTGATGCTACTCTCTTGTCTTTAAATCTTAATGATATTAATTTAATTATTTTCCCAGATTGGTTGCAACCAGAAGAGTTAATCGGTTTAGAATTACAACGAGTGATGAGGATGGTATCAACTCATCTTAATACTGAAAAAACTACCCTACTTATCGTTATTGGTAATAGTACTGCTGAAGATGCAGAACTGTTTTTATCTAGTGTGGTTATGAATCTTTTAGTGGAAGAAGATTTAGATGTTACTGAAGGGTTAGAAATTTCTTTAGTTGGAAATTTGGCTGATATTCAATGGAAAGCTTTGCTACCTCGCGTCTATGCGAGAATTGTTTTAGAATACGAAGATAAAAACGTGCTGATCCAAGCAAAAGCAGAAACTCTGACATCTTACGAAATAGAAAGCTTTAGCCAAGCAGAAGCTAAACAGTTTTTTTTTGCTTGAGCAATAAATTGTTCAGTGAGGGAAGATGGCAAGAAGCGATCGCACAATATCAGAAACTCCTACAAATCCAATTAGGTGATGCTGATATTTATTGTCACTTAAGCTATTGCTATAGACAGTTAAACCTACTAAATGAATATTTTAGTATTCTCCAGCAAGGAATTAAACTTTTTCCCACAGATGGAAGATTACATTTTTCATTAATTATCGAGTTGCGGCGGAATGGACGTATTCAAGAAGCAATCTCAAGTGCAGATAATGCTGTTAAATGCTTACCTGATGATTATACTTTTCAAATACTCAAATATTTAACAGTTCCATCAATATATGAAAATCAAGAGGAAATTAACTTTTATCGCCAGCGCTTCACTCAAGGACTGCAAAATTTAATTCAGCATACGTCTCTTAAAACTACAGAAGAGCAACATAGTGCTTTAGCAGGCATAGGTCGCCTCACAAACTTTTATCTATCATATCAAGCACAAAATGATATAGATTTGCAACGCCAATATGGAAACTTAGTGCATGAGATTATGGCAGCTAACTATCCACAATGGGTTGTTCCTTTATCTATGCCTAAGCTTCAGCCTAATAACAAAATTCGGATTGGTTACGTTTCCCATTACCTGCATTCTTATAGTGGAACACTTTGGTTAACTGGGTGGTTACGTTACTGCGATCGCTCAAGCTTTGAAATCTATTGTTATTACATAGGAAATGAGCCAGATCCAATTACCGAACAGTTTCAACAGTACAGTGATGTTTTCCACCATATTCCTGATAATTTATCAGCGGTCTGTGAACAGATAATTGCTGATAAACTGCACATTTTAGTTTTTCCTGAAATTGGTATGAATCCCCAAACTATGCAAATGGCAGGTCTGCGGCTTGCGCCTGTGCAATGTACCGCTTGGGGACATCCAGTAACAACTGGCTTACCTACAATTGATTACTTTTTATCCAGCGAGTTAATGGAACCTGAAAATGCCCAAGAGCATTATTCAGAAAAATTAATTCGCTTGCCTAATATTGGCGTTTCTTATCCTAAACCATATATTCCGCCAGTCATCAAAACCCGTTTAGATTTTCAGCTACCAGATGATGCAGTCATTTATTTATGCTGCCAAGCTCCTTTCAAGTATCTACCGCAATATGATTTTATTTTTGCAGAAATTGCTCATCGCGTTCCGCAAGCTAAATTTGTGTTTTTGCGTGGTACTTTACTTCAGCCACGTCTCAAGCTTGCTTTTGCTGCTATCGGTTTGAACAGCGAGGATTATTGTGTATTTCTCAGTATTCCAGAGCGACTGGACTATCTAATGATTAACTTACTTTCAGACGTTTATTTAGATACATTCACCTGGTCTGGTGGTAATACTACCTTAGAAGCGATCACTTGTAATCTCCCCATTGTTACCTGTCCCGGAGAATTTATGCGCGGTCGTCACTCTGACAGTTTTTTGAAAATGCTAGGAGTGACAGACACCATAGCTAAAAACGAAGCAGAATATATCAAGATTGCTGTTAAATTAGGACTAGACCCAGCTTGGCGACGCAGCATTGCAGAGCGAATGAGCCAAAATCATGACCGTCTCTTTGACGATAAAGCCTGTGTTGCAGGTTTAGAAGCCTTTTATAAACAAGTTGTGCAAACAAGTTCGTGAGATTGCCATGACTGCAATTACGATTAACTTTAACAATATTGTCAAATTAAGTGACGACCAATTTTATCAATTGTGTCGAGATAATCGCGATATCAAATTTGAGCGCAACGCTAACGGAGAATTGATAGTAATGCCACCTACGGGAGGAGAAACTGGAAAACGTAACGCCAAACTTACTGCAAGATTTGTCTTATGGAACGAACAAACACAATTGGGTGAAGTCTTCGACTCCTCCACTTGCTTTAAACTTCCCAATGGTCCCGATCGCTCTCCAGATGTTTCCTGGATACAACTTACCAGATGGAACGCCCTTTCAGCAGAACAACGCGAAAAGTTTCCACCTATTGCTCCCGATTTTGTTTTAGAGCTAATGTCCCCATCTGATAGCTTGAGCGAAATACAAGCCAAAATGCAAGAATATATGAACGCGGGAGTAAAGCTAGGTTGGCTTATCGACCGAAAAACCCGCTGTGTGGAAATTTATCGGCAAGGACAACCAAAAGAAGTATTAGAGTCTCCTACAAGTTTATCTGGAGAGGATATATTACCAGGTTTTATTTTAGACTTGCAAATAATATGGAATTAATTCTAAATTAAATCAAATAAATTCTAAAGGTGCTTTTCAAGAAATACCTTAGCCCACTGCATATTCTGTAAACTTCCTCATGAAAGGAGACTGAAACCCTAGCACAATATCCTCTTTATAAACTCCCATAGTAACCAAATTTGCTGCAATATCATCTTCTGTACCATTCCACTGAAGCCAAATTTTTCCACCCTTAATATCAATATGGATAATGCAACTATGTACCCAATCTTGTCCCTCCCAGCCTACATGAACTACTTGGTAATGGTCACGTTGTATATCAAAAATATTCTCAACGTCTATATTACCGTCAGCTGGTTTTTTCTTACTATACTCCTGTAATATCTGCTGTACAATCTGGCGATACTGGGTTAGTTTCTCCATTTGACAATCACCTCTTGCTATATATCATAAATAATCATTAAACTTATTTTTTCTCAATATAATTCTGCCACATCTGCTGGTAAGCCTTCTCCATCTCACGAGTAAACTGCTTGCCATTCCACAGTGGCGCTGTTTGCTTTGATTGTCGTAGCTTCCAAGCAATTTGTTGTCTTAAAACCGCATCTTTACCTAAACGCACACCCCACTCTAAATACTCTTCATCAGTCCAGGCGATACCTTCTGTAATACCAGCATTCATCATCATGGTGTAGCTATTACGCGCTGCAAATTGCTGTCCAACTCTGGTTACTAAGGGAATACCCATCCAAAGTGTTTCTAGTGTCGTTGTAGCACCATTGTAAGGATAAGTATCTAATACAACATCAGCAATAGCTAAATTTGCTCTGTGGACAGACTCAGAAATATCTAAAGGCAAAAATCGTAAGCGTGAACACTCTACCCCCTCTTCTTCTGCTAGCTGCATAAAAAATTTCTGCACAGCTTCTGAGTCTGCTAACCCTTTAATTAAGAAATAGCTATTGGAAACTTCTTTGATAATTTTCATTTGCAGTCGCGCTGTATTAGGGTGACGCTTATATCCTCTCTGAGCGCTAAGATACACCACAGCATCACTAGGAATATCTAGAGAATCCCGCCGTAAAGTAGGTACACCTACTTCAAAACCATCTACTGCTATATAGGTTTGGGGCAATCTCCAAATTTTTTCTGAATAATACTCTTGAGCAGATTCTGGCAAAACATAAGGATCAGCAATAAAGTAATCAACTACTGGTATTCCCGAAGCATCCCAACCCAACCACGTTACTTGTACAGGTGCTGGTTTAAGTACCATGATTTCACAAGCAATATCTAGGGTGATACTATCAAGATCAATTAAAATATCAATTTCATCTTGGTAAATTTTTTCAGCAATGTCTTCACTATGGATTCCGCCTTTATAGGCTTGTGTGAATTGAGAAATATACCATTGTTGTAATGGATCGTTTACCTGTCTATAATTAATAAAATAGCCATAAATTTCAAATTTTTCCCTGTTATGATGCTGAATCATCCATCGCGCTAGCCAACCGACTGAATGCTTAGATAAACAATGAGATAGGTATCCAATCTTCTTAGGTTTATTTCTATTTTCTACAGAGCGTTGTTTATATTGCTGGATTTTTTCACTAGCGTATTCTTGTATATTAAGCTGAGCAAGTTGTGCTACTTGGTTTTGAACTTGTCTGTATTTACTAGGATTGTCTTGTATGTAAAGTGCAAAAGAGTAAGTATTAAATAGACGAAGAACTTTAGCTGATTCAATATTTTTAGGTTGTTCTGCAATCAAAGATATTAGTAGAAGTTCCTGCTGTTGGAAAACTTCGCAAGCTTCTTCCCAATAAGCAGGAGCTTCCATTAATCCTCGCTGTATTAAATGTTTTGCAAAGACTTTATCAACTAATGTATTTGATAACGAATAGCATAACTTAGCTGTCTTTATTCCTTGAGAATAATCACAAGCTTTGAGATAAAAAGCAGCCAAATGGCGTATTATTTCTAGATTTTCAGGTTCAAGACGTAAACATAGCTCAATTAATAATGCTGCTATTTGCGGTTGCAGCATTGAGTGAGCAATTTTAACTGTAGCTGGAAGCAAAATATTAATTAAAGATTGAGGCTCACAAACATGAACTAGACAAGCTTCTATAAACTTTGGAAGTGCAGGATGTAAAGGAGCGTAATTGAGAATGCTCTCCAATACTTGCAACAATAACTGAATATCTACAATTGGTTGTGTCCGAATTAACTTAATTACCCCTAAATCAGTTAATTCATCACCAATGAACGTTTCTAGCTTGATAGCTAGCTCTATTAAATACAACAGATTTTTTACATCTGTAGGAGTAATTTCTCGCATGTGCTGACGAATTGCCCAAGCAACTTTATAGTCTGCTAGCGTCTCTCTACGTTCAGCTTCGGTTTGTAGAACCTGCATTAGTTCCCCTGTCCATTGCTCAAGTTCTTGAGCTTCTCCTTCACCCATACCCAGTAGCCAAGTCATCTGTGCTTCTGCCTCTTGCCCTTGCAACAGCAGCATTAATCCTAAGTTCCAGTAATGGGACTTAACTTCTGGTTCTATTTCAATAGCTTGCTCATAGCAGCTAGCAGCCTGATTATAGTTGCTTTTGATAAAATATTGCTGGGCTTGTTGCTCTAACAAAGTCAGAGCAGTATGAAGTTGTACAGAAGTCATAGTCAAGGATTTTTAGGAGAATAGCGTTGCATTTGATCTTGCACCTCATCTGGAACTTTAATGCCTAATGAATAAATAAAGTCCATTCAAATGAAATGGACTGAAACTTTTTTCAAGTCAGCTTTAGCTGACTTAAACTATTAACCAGGAAATTAATTTCCTGGTTAATGGTGGGGCTAGTGCAAGGTTTGAAATTACTGAAATTGAGAGCTAAATCAAAATGGGTAGCCTAAACTACCCACTTCCATCAAGTGTTCAACTAGAAGAGATACAGCTAACCGTTTTACTTACTTTTCAGCTCTTGAAAACCACTAGGACAAGCAGGTTGCAATGGGGTACCTGTACCTGCGGGTGCTACGTTTGAGCCAGCGCCAACACTCGTCGTCTCACATAAAATAGCTAAAGTGGTTGCGTCACTACTACCATTTTGTAGTGTAGATAAAACCACATTACCTGCATACGATTTTAGAGCTGGTTTCAGAGAATATCCATTATTGGCAACCTGAGAACTACCAGTACTAATTTCGTACTTGTAGTTTTCAGTTTGAGTTTTAATACCAATAGCCAACTGATCTATGGTAGATCCGAACGAATTATTCTCTAAGAAATACGCTTGTTGAGCGCGGTTCAAAGAACCAGTATACTGTTTAGATTCTGATTGCTTACCCTTGTTAGCTTGGTTCAAGAAAGAAGGTAGAGCGATCGCAGACAAAATACCGATGATAATAATTACTACTAGTAATTCAATGAGTGTAAAACCCTCATCTCCCTTCTTCTTGTCGAGGATGTGTTGGAGAAACTTGGCTTTTAGTTCGCTTTTCATACGTGTTTTCCAGGGGGTAGGAAGTGATTCTGTGTTCTAGATGTAACTTACCCAGCTGCGATCGCTTTCCTATCACCTTGAGAAAAAAAGTTTGGTGAGATGCGGTTACACAATCCAAAATCCTTCCATCCAAAAGCCCCTGATTGTACACCAGGGGCTTGATTCTCAATTTCGTTTATGAGAGTGCCTTATTCAAATTCAGGTGGCCACAGTTCTGATACTGCCAGTTCCCAACCTGGTAGCAAGTCCGGTAATGTTAGTGTGTCTCCATTTTGCAACATCACTGGAGCTTGGTTTAGTCGGTAAACCGTTACTGTCAATTTGTCAGGGTTAATCAATATGCCGACTGTAGATCCAAGCTGCAAAAATAACTGAATCTTCTCTTCAAGTGGTTTAATTCTGTCGCTTTTAGATTTAATCTCAACCATCAGGTCTGGAACCAACTCCACAAAATCGCGCTTGGTCTTTTTCAATCGTTCAGCGCGAACAAACGACACATCAGGGGCACGCAGATTTCTTTTTTCTAAGTCGTCCTCTTCTATTTTAGGTAATATGAAGCCTGCGCTAGAGCCAGTCACTCGCCCTAGCTTTCGCGACATTACCCAGATATTTAAGAAGGTACTCAACCGAGTGCCAATTTCTTCTGACTCGTAATCTGATGGCCCTATAACTATGATTTTCCCTTCTACCAACTCCATCTGCCATTCTGGATGCTCGGTTTGTAGCTGCTCTAAGTCTGTAATAGTAAAAGACATAATACGACAGCAAATACTCTTATAGCTATCATAAATACTCCTCGGACATCAAGCGGCAACCTATGATCGCTGTCTCTGTATTCTTGATTTTTCACTTGCGACGACAGGGCATACCTCATTCCTTCCAGCGTGGCGTAGCCAATCACAGTTTGTTATGTTATACTAAACGTAGTCGTTATGAGTTCGTATATGGTCATGACTAACCCTACAGTAGAAAACTTGGTAATTATCGGTTCTGGCCCAGCAGGGTACACAGCCGCCATTTATGCCGGACGTGCTAACCTAAAACCTGTTGTATTTGAAGGTTTCCAAGCCGGGGGTTTACCTGGTGGGCAATTAATGACAACGACGGAAGTCGAAAACTTTCCTGGGTTTCCCCAAGGGATTACCGGGCCAGAACTGATGGATCAGATGAAAGCTCAGGCAGAGCGCTGGGGAGCTGAACTATATACTGAAGATGTTATCTCAGTTGACTTGAATCAGCGTCCCTTTACAGTGCGATCGCAAGAAAGGGAAATAAAAACTAATAGCATCGTCATTGCTACTGGTGCAACAGCAAAGCGTTTGGGTTTACCCAACGAACATGAATTTTGGAGTCGGGGTATCTCCGCTTGTGCAATTTGCGATGGTGCGACACCAATTTTCCACGGCGCAGAATTGGCTGTGATTGGTGCTGGCGACTCGGCGGCGGAAGAGTCAATTTACCTCACCAAGTACGGCTCTAAAGTGAATATGTTGGTACGCACTGATAAAATGCGGGCTTCTAAAGCCATGCAAGACCGCGTTTTGAGCAACCCGAAAATCCAAGTGCATTGGAACACAGAAGCTGTGGATATCTTCGGTAACGGTCACATGGAAGGAGTGAAAGTCCGCAATACCAAAACTGGTGAAGAGAGCAAACTGCACGCTAAAGGTTTATTTTACGCCGTTGGTCACAGTCCCAATACCTCTCTATTTAAAGGTCAGTTAGAACTGGATGAAATCGGTTACGTTGTCACCAAGCCCGGTACTGTGGAAACCAGTGTAGAGGGCGTTTTTGCTGCTGGAGACGTGCAAGATCATGAGTTTCGGCAAGCAATTACGGCTGCGGGTACTGGCTGTATGGCGGCGATGTTAGCAGAACGTTGGTTGTCATTCACTGGCTTAATTCAAGAATTCCATCAACAGCCAGAAACAACAGATAATGAATTAGAACATCAGCCAGCCAAAAAGACTGAAGCCGAGGAAGAAGCAGGATTTAATTTGAATGCGACGCGCCATCAAGGAGGTTACGCTTTACGGAAATTATTCCATGAAAGCGATCGCTTACTCCTAGTTAAATATGTCTCTCCTGGTTGTGGCCCTTGTCATACTCTGAAGCCAATTTTAAATAAAGTGGTGGATGAATTTGACAGCAAAATTCACTTTGTAGAAATTGACATCGACAAAGACCGAGATATTGCTGAAAATGCTAGTGTGACAGGAACGCCAACGGTTCAATTGTTCAAAAACAAGGAACTGGTGAAGGAAGTTAAAGGCGTGAAGCAAAAGAGCGAGTACCGCCAGTTGATTGAAAGTAATCTGTAATTTTAGTTAGGAGTTAAAAGTTAGGAGTTAGGAGTTAGGAGTTAGGAGTTTGGAGTTTGGACTTAAGCTAAACCACATCTAGTTTGCATATCTAAAATTTTTATAACTCTTGTGGGGTGGGCCAAAAAGCCCGCCCTAATTATGCAATTTAAATGTGGAACAGCTTATTGCTCTCCCTATCTCCTCCACTTAGCAATATTGCCCACCCTAATTTCTCTCGTCGGATCTGGGCTGGAAATAATTTCATATGTAAGGTAAGGTTGAGGGTTAAGTTTGAAGTTGACAAAATTACTCTTATAACTCATAACTCTTAACTTGCTTTATGGCCATTACAAAACGGCAGCTACCGACATTTTTACAGTTTGCCAAAAGTCCGAATCTTTCCCAAAAACTCATGCTCATCGGGTTAGCCATTACCCTATTTTTCATCTTCTTAGCATTCTTCGCTCCCGTATTCCAAGCTTGGGGATGGCTGCAAAACCCTAAAGATTTTCTCTCTAACCCAATTCACGAGCCACCCTCCGCTAAATATTGGTTTGGTACTAGTCGCCTGGGTTATGATGTGTTCTCCCGGACATTGTTCGGCGCTCAAGCTGCTTTGCAGGTGGTGATTTTGGCAACAGCGTTGAGTATGATTATCGGTGTGCCTTTGGGCATGTTGAGTGGTTATCTCAGCGGGAAATTGGATAAAGTGTTGCTGTTTATTATGGATAGCATCTACACTCTACCGGGGCTACTGCTGTCTGTGACGCTGGCATTTGTGGTGGGGCGGGGGATATTAAATGCAGCGATCGCTATTAGCATTGCTTACATCCCCCAATATTACCGCGTTGTTCGCAACCACACCGTTAGCGTGAAAACTGAAGTGTTCATCGAAGCTGCTCAAGCAATGGGCGCTTCCACTTGGGTTGTGCTTTCTCGTTATCTGTTTTTCAACGTCATTCAAAGCGTACCCGTCCTTTTCACACTCAACGCCGCTGATGCGATTTTGGTGTTGGGCGGTTTGGGTTTTTTGGGGCTAGGACTTCCCGAAGAAGTGCCAGAATGGGGACATGATTTAAAACAAGCTCTAGAAGCTCTACCTACTGGCATTTGGTGGACTACGCTTTTCCCTGGTTTAACGATGACATGCATGGTGGTAGGGTTATCACTACTTGGTGAGGGGTTAAATGAATTTGTCAATCCCCGATTACGGAGAGAAAATAGAATCCGAAAGTAGTCATTGGTCAGAGACGCGATTAATCCCGTCTGTACAATGGTCATTAGTTTTAGACAAATGACAAATGACAAATGACAAATAAACAATAGAGAGATTTGTATGAAAGATAATCTAACGTTAATTGCTGCCGCTACTGGTGGATTTATCCTTTCCGTTGCTCTTGCTGGTATCTTAAGAGGTGCGCCAATTACAGCTTGGCAGGAGCAATCGAGTGTTCGTACTATGACTGTTGCTAATTTACGACTCGCACCCAATAGCACAGAAAATTTAGAATATTTTCGTGCCAAATCCTAAAACCCTAAGCACACATTTGCCTAAAACCTTGATAAATTCTTGATTTTGAACTCGATAATAGGGAGTAGCGAATAGATAATAACTGTTCACCAATTACCAACGCCCAATGCCCTGTTTGGCCAATGACAAATGACAAATGACAAAATTCAAGTAATTGGCATTGATGTGGGGGGAACAGCAATTAAGCTAGGGCGGTTTACAGCCGATGGTACTTGTTTGCAATCCTTGACTGTGGCGGCTCCCCAACCGACAACACCAGAGGCCGTGCTGGCGGTGATGGTAAATGCGATCGCCCAAATTGATCCAGATAATCAAGCTGTTGCTATTGGTGTTGGGACTCCTGGGCCGTCCGATGCAAGGGGACGCATTGCCAAAATTGCGATTAACTTGCCTGGATGGCTCGATGTGCCTTTAGCAGATTGGTTAGAAACCAAAACTGGCAAACCTACTGCGATCGCTAACGATGCTAATTGCGCTCTTTTGGGAGAAGCTTGGTTGGGAGCCGGTCGCTACTTTCAAAATCTGATTCTGCTAACTTTAGGTACTGGGGTTGGTGGCGCAATTATCCTCGATGGCAAACTATTTATTGGACATCAAGGAGCCGCCGGGGAATTGGGTTTAATTTCATTAAATCCTGATGGCCCAATTTGTAATAGCGGCAATCGAGGCTCTTTGGAACAATATGCCTGTGCTACTGCAATTCGCCGCCGCACTCTCAAGGAACCCGCCGAATTGGGTGTTCTTGCCCAACAAGGAGATGCCACAGCATTGACTTTTTGGCAAGAATATGGTAGTAATTTGGGAATTGGTTTGACGAGTTTGATTTATGTACTCACACCGCAAGCGATCGTCATTGGTGGTGGTATAAGTGGCAGCTTTGAGTTTTTCTTCCCAGCAGTGAAGGCAGAAATTGAGAAGCGGGTGCAGCCTTTATCACGAGCGGGTTTACAAATATTGCCAGCAGAGTTAGGCAATTTTGCTGGGATAGTAGGTGCAGCAAAGTTGGCATGGCAACTCTATTCAGGATTTTAGATTATGGCTCAAACAATCCCAGCTAGAGACATCAGTCTTTACGAATTATTAGTAGAAGAAAAATTTGCTTTGGAGCTTGCTACAGACACCAACTTTTTTGCAGAATAGACAGAGAACTTAGGATTGCGGATTAAATAACACTTGAACAAGCGCTATGTGATGTCAGAAGATGCAGTAAAGATGTTTTTCTGACAAAAATCATAAAAAATGAGTATATTATTCATAACCAAAGCCAATCCAATGGCTAAAGGCTTTAAGAATCAGCAAAGAGTCAAGCAAACTTTTACCGTAGTGCTAATAAGAGCTAGCCATCGCTACGTACTCGTGGCATTGATACTCAGCTTGATAATTATTGCTTACATTAACATCTTAAAATCTAACCAATTCTCAGTCACCGAGTCTCCTATTAACAGTAGAGTGCTGAAGATTTGGTCGGATAAAGGTTATACTTTAGAAGAGGATGAAGCCCTCCAGCAGATTATTAGCAACTGGAAAGAACAAAGCGGCAATAAAATTAAGCTTACTTTCTATACTAATGATGAGTTGCCACAAAAGACTCAAAGGGCACTTCAAGCTGGTAATCCGCCTGATATCGTCATAAATAGCAGTGCTGAGAGGGAGCTGTATCCGCGTCTTGCCTGGGAAGGCAAACTGGCAGATGTCTCTGATTTAATTGAGCCAGTCAAAAGTCTTTATTCTGAAGGTGTGCTGGAAGCCGTTCGTTTATATAATAACGTCGATAAAAAGCTGGGTTACTATGCAGTCCCAATTGATCAATTAACAATTCATGTCTTCTACTGGCGAGACCTGCTAAAGCAAGTAGGTCGAACTCAAAGCGATATCCCCAAAGAGTGGGATGCCTTTTGGGAGTTTTGGAAACAAGTGCAGAATGATCTGCGGGCACAGCAAAAACAGAATATTTACGGCTTAGGCTTTCCTTTCTCTATTGGATCTACAGATACCTATTACTTGTTTGAGCAGATTTTAGAGGCATATGATGTCCAAATTTTAGACTCCAAGGGTCAACTTCTCCTCAATGATCCGAAGGTGCGTCAAGGTATTGTTGAGAGCTTAGAGTGGTATGCGAAATTTTTCCAGCAGGGCTACGTACCACCAGACGCAGTGAACTGGTTAAATCCAGACAATAATCGCAGCTTGCTCAATCGTGGCGTGGTTATGACGCCTAACTCCTCGCTCTCGATTCCTACTGCTGTCCGCCAAGATATTGACACCTATCGTAACAAGCTTGGTATCCTAGAATTTCCGAACAAACCCAATGATAAACCGATGCGCTACTTAGTCTCGGTTAATGAAATAGTTTTGTTTGCGGAGTCTAAAAACCAGAAGGTAGCCAAAGACTTTCTCGCGTATTTAATTAAACCTGAGACAATAGGAAACTATCTCAAAGCTACCGGAGGACGGTATTTACCAGTAATGAAGCCTGTTTGGAAAGACGCCTTTTGGACAAATCCAGCAGATCCGCATCTTTCCACTGCAACTCAAACACTAACTAAAGGTCTAACTCGTCCATTTTATATTGTCCAAAACCCTGCTTACAGCCTAGTTTTAGAAGAGAATGTTTGGGGTAAGGCTCTCAATCGAATAGTTGTCAATAGCATATCTCCAGAGGAAGCAGCAGACACAGCAATTGAGCGAATAAAACAAATTTTTGACGAATGGCAGTGAGCTATATGCAATTTTAAAATCATCACCTTACTGCTAAAGTTACAATTTTCTTTTTTAGATAACTCTACAAAAAAGATGATTCAATAGCTAGGCTAATTCAGCAAAAATTTCCAAAAACAATTTTTTAATATTGAGAAAATAGTAAATCTGTTTTTTAACTTTCCTGTTACCTTGTTCTGCTTTGCAGGAATTTCAAGACAAAGAATATCCTGTTGCTTTCTTAACGTATTTCACAACTTTTTCATAAGATTCCGGATTACTCACAGGGTTGATGATGATAGGGATAGTGCCATCTGGCAACCAAAAAGTTACCCTGCCGTTCGGTTCATGACAAAAAGAACTGATGCAGTTGAGATTAATTACATATTCGTTTTTTTCGTAAATAATTTTCACCCAGTGGGCATGAGCTAATTCTAATCCTGTCACACATTCTAAATAATCGAGAATTTTTTGATAATCTTCCAAGTTACTTTGCGGGTTAATTACTATTGGAATGGCACTATCTGGTAACCAAAAAGTAACCCTGCCATTCAGTTCATAACAAAAAGCATGGACATGCTCAAAATTCACTACATATTCTTTCCTCTCGTAAAGGATTTTCACCCAGTACGTCACTACATCTCCTCAAGTCCGAAATTTACGAATGATGCACCCTGTATGTCCAAATCTACTCAAGCCTTAAGTTAATGTCGCTATGCACGAATTCAAAATCTAAAAAATTAATTTTGAATTTTAAATTTTGAATTTTGAATTATGAACTGTTATGACACCTCCAATGGTGTTGGTTTACCAGATGTTGAAAGAGAAAGAGCGATCGCTGCTTGAATGAACCCTTTAAATAAGGGATGAGGGGTACTGGGGCGCGATTGAAATTCTGGATGAAATTGGCAAGCAAGAAAGAATGGGTGCTTGGGTAATTCCACAATTTCAACTAAGCGTCCATCGGGAGAAGTACCACTGATCACATACCCAGACTTTAATAACAGATCGCGGTAAGCATTGTTGAACTCATATCGATGTCGATGTCGTTCATAAATTACATCTTCTTGATAGAGCTTGAAAGCCAGAGTATCAGGAAGAACACGACAAGGATATAGTCCCAAGCGCATTGTACCCCCTAAATCAACTACTTCCTGCTGTCCTGGCAATAAATTAATTACCGGATCAGTTGTATAAGCGTCAAATTCAGCACTATTAGCATCTGTTAATCCCACTACGTGCCTGGCCCATTCAATCACAGAACATTGCATTCCCAGGCATAAACCCAAAAAGGGAATTCGGCGATCGCGCGCGTATTTAATCGCAGCAATTTTACCATCCACTCCCCGAATACCGAAACCTCCTGGCACAACTACCCCATCGACACCTTCAAGATGAGTTTCGGCTGGTTCAGTTTCCAAATCTTCTGAGTTCACCCAACGCAGGCGCAGTTTGCCAGAAGTGGAGATTGCAGCATGGTTTAGTGCTTCCACTACAGATAGGTAGGCATCACTTAACTGCACATATTTACCGACAATAGCAATTTCTAGCTCGTGCTTGGGACTATGTAACCGTTTTACCAAGGTTTGCCACTGCGTCAAATCTGGTTGACGTTGCTCCATTTGCAGCAAGTTCAGCACTTGTTCTGCCATTCCTTCCCATTCCAGATTCAGCGGAACTTCATAGATACTTTTGGCATCTTGGGAAGTGATGACGCATTCTTCGGGGACATCGCAAGATCCCGATAATTTTTGCTTTAATCCCTTGGGTAAGGGGCGATCGCTCCGACAAACTAAAATATCTGGTTGGATGCCAATGGATCTCAGTTCCTTAACTGAATGCTGTGTTGGCTTAGTTTTCATTTCACCCGCAGAGGCAATCCACGGTACCAACGTTACGTGCATGTACAACACATTCTGCCGTCCCACCTCTTTGCGGAACTGGCGAATTGCTTCCAAAAACGGCAGTGATTCAATATCCCCCACGGTACCACCGATTTCTGTAATCACTACAGAGGGGTTTGTACTTTTAGCAACTCGTAGAATTCGCTCTTTTATTTCATTGGTAATATGAGGAATAACCTGTACTGTACCGCCATTGTAGTCTCCGCGCCGCTCTTTATTGATCACTGCCTGATAAATTGAGCCAGTAGTAACACAGTTCAATCGCGACATCGAAGTATCGGTAAAGCGTTCGTAATGCCCCAAGTCCAAATCTGTCTCTGCACCATCCTGGGTAACGAATACTTCCCCATGCTGAAAGGGACTCATTGTGCCAGGATCGATATTGATATAAGGGTCGAGTTTGAGAATCGACACGGAATATTCGCGCGACTTGAGCAAACGCCCTAGACTTGCTGCTACAATGCCTTTACCAATACTGGAAACTACACCTCCAGTTACAAAGATAAACTTAGTCATAGTCGTTTGAATTTCTAACAACTTTTAAAAATACATCCCGTCATTGTGCCACAGTTGTTGTGGTGTAATTTTCTGTGATTTTGCTTGTGAAAAACTTTCTAGGATTAGTAATATTAGGCTATATTCTCACCTCCTCAATAGCATTGGCAGAGCCATCTCTTATAGTCATTTTTCCCCAGACAAACTACCAGACGAGTTCCCAAAAAATTTTTTTTCTGGGCACTGCACCACCAGATGGTCAGGTTTTGATCAATAGTAAGCCAATTACCCGCAGCAAAGCTGGTCATTTTTCCCCTAGTTTCCCTTTGCAATTGGGAGAGAATCTTTTTACTGTGCGTCACCACAATCAAGAACTCCAGATTAAAGTGACAAGGCTTACCACTGACCCTGAACTACCACAAGGTTTAGGCTTTGCTAAAGATTCCCTGACTCCGGGAGCTGACATTGCCAGATTACCAGGAGAACTAATTTGTTTTAGCGCGTTAGCGAAACTTCCTCAAGGGGTCGCACCCCCTAACGCCAATGTCTCTGTCAAGTTGGCTAATCAAACTATTGCCCTTTCACCCCAACCTCAACAGGCACAACTACCAAATAATCTGGCAATTCTGACAGGGCAAAATCAGCCTTATGCCCAGTCTAGCGTAGGTAATTATAAAGGTTGCACCACAGTGGCAACAGCCGCCGATCTAGGACAACCTCAGTTTCAACTAACGCTCAATGGCAAGACGATAACTCAACCAGGATCTGGTAAGATTCAAATCCTCTCAAGAGCAGAGTTGCCAGTTGCTGAGGTAACAGCAGACGCAGGCGTCGCTCGTACTGGCCCGAACACCGATTATTCTCGACTCACACCACTGCCGAAAGGCACACACGCAACAGTTACAGGTAAAGAAGGTGAATGGTTGCGCCTAGACTATGGCGCTTGGATTAATAGTCAGGAAACCCGCATTTTACCTGGTGCAATTGAGCCACAGACAATAATTCGCAGTGTCGGATACCGTCAACTCCCTGGTGCGACAGAGATAGTTTTCCCCTTACAAGTTCCCGTACCTGTGAGCGTGCAACAAACTGAGCAGGCTTTCACTCTCACTCTCTACAATACTACTGCCCAAACGGACATTATTCGCCTGGATGATGACCCCCTAATTTCTCGCCTAGATTGGCAACAGAAGGCTCCAGAACAAGTAGAATACACCTTTAACCTCAAAAAAGCTCAACAGTGGGGATATAAGCTGAGATACGACGGTACAACCCTGGTTTTAGCTTTGCGTCATCCGCCTAAAATCGGGAACACAAGACGAAAGCCTTTAGCTAATCTCAAGATTGTACTAGATCCAGGGCATGGCGGTAAAGAATCTGGTGCCAGTGGCCCAACTGGATATTTAGAAAAAGATGTCAATTTGGTGGTATCCAAGTTGCTGCGCGACGAGTTGGTCAAAGAAGGAGCAACGGTAGTGATGACGCGGGAGGATGATAAAGAGGTTTCCCTAGTAGAACGTCAGGCAATTATCAGTCAAGAAGAACCATCCATCGCTATTTCTATACATCACAACTCCTTACCCGATGATGGCGATGCCGAAAAAACCAAGGGATTTGCGGCCTTTTGGTATCAACCCCAAGCCCACAATCTCGCAATGTTTTTACACAACTATGTAGTCAAAAAAATCGGTAGACCTTCTTATGGTGTATTTTGGGATAACCTGGCGCTGACACGTCCAACAGCTGCACCATCGGTGTTGTTGGAATTGGGTTTTATGAGCAATCCTGATGAATTTGAGCAGATAGTGAACCCAGAGGTACAGAAAAAAACGGCTGATGCGATCGCTCAGGGGATTACTGAGTGGTTTATGAGTGTTAAATAAATTTGCAGGTACAACTAGTTCCTCATTGTATTTGATGGAGTGCGATCGCCTCCGGCGGGGCGTAGCCCATCGCTATTTTTTAGCTAGTTCCTGCTCAATATTGCGATCAGTCTTTGTTCAAGCTTTTTGACTTTTATAGTGTATTGCTAAACATAGCACCAAGTGCTATATAATAAGCAAAGGCAATGACCATAGCATGATAATCTATAAAACCCGATAGTTTAACCGTTGGGCACGCAAAGAGGGTTTAAACGACCTTAGTCTCTATGCGGCTGTAAACGAAATGACGGCAGGACTTTACAAAGCCGATCTAGGAGGCGGAAGGAGTAAGAATTTTAGATTTTAGACTTCGGCTTACCTCGACTTCTCTACGAGACGTTGCGCGTAGCTTGCTTCCCCGTAGGGGTACGCTCGGTACAAGTCGCTCAGTCGAACGATTTTTGATTTTAGATTGAAATTTAATCCAATCATACGCTCTCTACGAGACGCTGCGCGAACGCGGACTCATTGGCACAGCCTCTCGTAGAGAAGAGAGCTGCGCTATCGTCAATTCCATTATCCAAAATTGAATTGCCCAATGACCCTTCTTCACTCCCTACAAAATGTACAGGTGAAAATTACTAAGGACAAAACAAGGTGTCACGCGTATCTCGTCCTGTAATGGGATTAGTTCCTTTGGCAAGTTTGCACAATTTTTTTTGCTCATCGGAACGCAGCAGCGCATCGGTAAAATCTGCCCCGTCAATAATTGCACCATCAAATCTGGCGTTAGCAGCAAAAGCACCCTGCAACAGTGCATTTGTCAAATTTGCTCTAACTAAACGAGCCGAGTCTAAAGTGGCATTTCTCAAATCAGATCCCTCTAAATTCGCAGACTCCAAATTTGCTGCAAAGAAACTGACACCGCGCAAATTAGCGTGGCTGAAGTTGCTCTGGCGGAGATTAGCTTTGGTAAAGCTGGAGTCTGTTAAATCACGTCCTGAGAAATCAGCTTCGACCAAAATTTCTTTATTATATTCGAGTGCCAAAGCTGTTGGAGCAAAACCGACGGTTGCGGTGATGCCAACTATTCCCCACAGGAATAAGCTGAGTATGCTTGCCCAAATGTGATGGTCTGTTTTACGCTTCAACCCCAATTTTGTTCGGGATGAGTCGAGTGTAGAACCCGCTGTGCGATCGCTTAACCTAGAATTCATAGAATTCATGATATTTTTAGTCAATGGCTAACCTTCCTCCATCTCATTATCCAGATATTGGTCATTTAGGAGAAGACCTAGTAGTCCAATGGTTGCAATCTACAGGTTGGATAATTCTCCATCGTCGCTTCTCTAGCCGCTGGGGAGAAATCGATATCATCGCCCAATATGATGGAAAAGCAGGGGAAGCAGAGGAAGAGGGGGAGAACTTCTCACGGGCTAAACGCCCCGCTACCGCTAACAGGACTCAGGACTCAATGCTAGCATTTGTTGAAGTCAAAACCCGCAGTTGGGGCAGTTGGGATGCAGGGGGAAGAAGCGCAATCACCCTACAAAAGCAAGCAAAAATCTGGCGTACAGCTGGAATATTCTTAGCCCAGTGCCCTGAGAAGGCAGATTATTCTTGCCGATTTGATGTTGCTATTGTCTACTGTCAAAAGATATCAAAAAATCTGACTGGGGTTACAGCAACCCACGAAGCTCTAGCTACTTCATCAGCAGCCGGATACAAGTTTAAGCTGCAAGAATACATTCTGGCAGCTTTCGACTCTTCAATTGATAATGGTTAATTGGTAATGGATAAAAGATCTTGATTACCAATAATTTTGTAGCCGCGTTACAACCAAGATCGGATCACGCCAAAGTTTCTGGACAATAGCCTAAGCCCCGGACAAACTGTTGCCGGAACGCTTCGATTTCGTCTCTCTCTGGACTACCATGAGAGACGATCGCTACCTGATAGCGACGCATCACGTCTACAGGGCACTGTCCCGCTTCCAAACTCCAAAGTGCCATTTGCACCCTCATTGGTGGTTCGTAGCTAATTCCTAATTCATTTAGAAAAGCCCGAAAGTCGCCATCTTCTTGAGGCGAAACTTGACCTTTGAGTTTGATCCTAACCACCCAGCCATCAATTTGATGAATTACGGTGACGAACGAAACTGGTGTCTGGGGTCTAGCGTGCAGGTGTTGAACGACCCTCAGGGTTAGACTGGCATTTGCCAGATAGTACAAGTATTCCATGTTTGTTGGTGCTTGGGATCAAAGCCAATCCTACATATCTATATTCGTCAATCAGTGCCTGTTCCCGGTAGGGTAAAAGCCCCCGTTTTTGATGGGGAGGTTTACCCAATTTTTATGTTAATTTTTCCGTGTTACTTAATAGTATCAATCTTATAGCCTAGCGACAAAACTGAGCGAAGATGCCTTAAAGTTCCTTTATAAGGGAAAGCTCAAACCAGCTTTTTCAAGTGAGTATAAATACTAAATAAACCAAAAACTAGTACAAGCCAATTTGAAAGACACCTCTAGCCCACAAGAAAAAGATTTGGAATTAGATTGCTCGGTAGCTGGCTATGACTACAAACTACCTCCAGAACTTATTGCCCAAAATCCAGCAGTTCCTAGAGATAGTTCGCGGTTACTGGTAGTTGATTCTCCCACTACAGGCACCGAAACAGCACTCCTGCACCACATTTTCCATGATTTGCCTGCACTACTTGGCTCTGGTGATTTGTTGGTTATGAACAATACAAAAGTTATTCCAGCACGGCTTTATGGTCATAAATCCACTGGTGCTAAAATCCAGGTGTTGCTGTTGGAAGAACGGCAGTATAACTGTTGGTTAGCTTTAGTTAAGCCAGGAAAAAGCTTCAAACAGGGAACAAAGATTATTTTTGAAGCAAGGCAATTGGGAATTAAAGATCAGCGATTAGGGATTGGGGATTGGGAAGATTCCTACACACTAAAGAGTCCCCAACTGACGGCTACGGTTCTAGAAACAGACGCAACAACCGGAGGGCGTTTGTTGCAATTTGATCTGCCAGACGGAAAGTCTTTGATGCAACTGTTAGAAGTATTTGGTGAAGTACCGCTACCACCGTACATCACTGCCTCAGAAGCTGCTGATGAGCAGTATCAGACAGTTTATGCTAAACAACCAGGAGCGATCGCAGCTCCTACAGCCGGACTGCATTTTACCCCAGAATTATTACAGAAGTTGCGCGATCGCAAAATCAATCAAGCTTTTGTAACACTGCACGTTGGTGTAGGCACATTTCGCCCCGTGGAAGTGGAGGACGTGACCACCCATCACATGCATGAAGAATGGATTGAAGTTCCCACGACCACAGTAGAGCAAATCCGCGCCACTAAAGCGGCTGGCGGTCGGATTATTGCTGTGGGAACAACGGCAGTACGGGCTTTAGAAGGGGCGGCTCAATCTGGGAATTTACAACCATTTTGCGGTAAAACAGACTTGTTTATTTATCCCGGCTACGAATGGCGAGTGGTTGATGGTTTAATTACCAATTTTCACCTACCACGTTCCAGTTTGCTGATGTTGGTAAGTGCGCTAATTGGCAGACAACGGTTATTGAATATATACAACGAAGCGATCGCTTTTGGATATCGCTTTTATTCATTCGGCGATGCAATGCTAATTTTGCCGTCCCAAAAATGACGGCTGAAACCCTGATCATGAGCGTCAACTGACCTTGGTTGATATTGAAGGTGCGCCAAAGCCGCACTGGGACCGATTGTACCTGTTGCGTAAGTCCTGTTTATTTCTGAACGCGGTGAAGTAATGTCTACTGATCCGGTGCGAAAGCCAATCGGGCGGCTGGCGGCACAGGCGGGACTTGATATCAAAGTCCACTGTCACGGTTACTATCTGGTCAATCAGGGTTATAACACCCAGGAAGTCTTGGATTTCCTGGGACATAGCAATCTCAAACCAGCTATGCTCTACGCCAATTAATACCTGCTCATAAAATTAATTCCAGGGTAAATAGGTAGAAACAATTTAGAAAGCTTCTTGAAAACTTTAAAGAAATTCTCTAAAACTATAACTAATTCATAATTTTTTTATAAATATTATTTCTATCTAAATTTATTAAAAATATTGCATATTGAAAAGCTTGATAATTTTAGTAATAAAGGCTATATACCTGATTAAATTACAGATATTTACTTACTAAGCTTCAATCAGAAAAATGAACCAAATAAATACGGAATCAAGAGCAAAAAAATTGTAATTTTGGCTGCTATCTTTAAAAGTGTGGATTGTCAAGTCTGTGCATGTACATTCTTTTGGATTAATCTCATTAATAGTTAGAGCGAAAAAAATCATATTTTTTCTGGCTCAATATATCAATAAGTAAAGTCTCGTATTTCTTTATTTGGGAGAACAACCATGTTTATTAATAAAAATGAAACCCTGCCAATTGAAAAGCAAAAAGAATTGTTTGAATTCTTATCAGATGAATGCTGTGAACAAATAACAGGAGGAAAAAGTTGGTGGAAGAAAGCTACAAAAGCAATTGAACATGCCACAATAAAAACTTTGAATAACGCAGGCAACGGAGTGACTCAGGTCGGAGGCATGACAGCGCTTGGACTCTACACAGCAGGTGAGCTAGCTTTAGAAGCAACTGGAATGGTGGGAGAGAACCAAATAGACGGAAATTAGACTAACAAAACTTAAACAACTTATCTACCTCATTTCTCAACTTTAGCCGAGAAATGCAGTTAATCAAGCTCTGCCTCCTTCAAATAACTAAAGGCAGAGCTTTTTGCTTGCTACACTCAAGTGGAACTGGAAATTTTATAACTTCTTAAACTTGTCTTCTTCTACTTAACTATGACTAATGCCGATATACAGCAGATTGCAACTTAGTGAGGTACAGATTATTGTAAGGGCACAACATTGTTGTGCCCCTACCTGTGTACCTCATTTACCTAAAAAACGCTGTATCTTTCTTCCCAAATTCTCATTCCTTCCCCAAGGTAGAAAAAGCAATTCTTAATAACTCCTAGCTCCTAACTCCTATCTCCGAGCTCCGATCTTCTGCTGCGAACCAAAAGACCCTATTTTAATTAAAAACACACATGCTAGCCTATCTGTATGTTTTTTTATTCAGCTTTGTCTTAACACTGCTTTTTTCATGAGTGCAACACTTTACGAGCAAATTCAGCAATTTTACGATGCTTCCTCTGGTCTGTGGGAACAGATTTGGGGCGAACACATGCACCACGGCTATTACGGTGCGGACGGTACTCAGAAAAAAGACCGCCGTCAGGCTCAAATTGATTTAATTGAAGAACTGCTCAATTGGGCAGGGGTACAAACAGCAGAAAATATCCTAGATGTGGGTTGTGGCATTGGCGGCAGTTCTTTATACCTCGCACAAAAGTTTAAGGCTAAGGCTACAGGAATTACACTGAGTCCTGTGCAAGCCGCCAGAGCAACGGAACGCGCTTTGGAGGCGAATTTAAGTCTGAGAACACAGTTCCAAGTCGCAAATGCTCAAGCAATGCCCTTTGCTGACGATTCTTTTGACTTGGTTTGGTCGCTGGAAAGCGGTGAACATATGCCAGATAAAAAAAAGTTTCTCCAGGAGTGCTACCGAGTGTTGAAGCCTAGTGGCAAGTTAATTATGGTGACTTGGTGTCATCGACCAATTGATGAGTCACCACTAACGGCAGATGAACAAAAACACTTGCAAGATATTTATCGGGTGTATTGTTTGCCTTATGTGATTTCTTTGCCAGAGTATGAAGCGATCGCACATCAACTACCATTACATAATATCCGTACCGCTGATTGGTCAACCGCTGTTGCTCCCTTTTGGAATGTGGTGATTGATTCCGCATTCACTCCCCAAGCGCTTTGGGGCTTACTAAATGCTGGTTGGACTACCATTCAAGGGGCATTATCACTGGGATTAATGCGTCGCGGTTATCAGCGTGGGTTAATTCGATTTGGCTTATTGTGCGGCCATAAGTAGGGTAGCACAACCTTAATGGTGGTAATTTTAACGGGTCGCAAAAGTCCCCATTTTCA
>NZ_JBALGC010000035.1:0-28011 GCF_036916575.1 Nostoc sp. | reverse complement strand
ATGACTGTGGAGGAGTAGGCATTGCAGCGATTCAATCCGACTATGTGACAGTAGATAATAACGTGGTGTTTAATAATGCCTGGTACAGCGTTTATGGTGCTAGTGGTATTTCGATGTTGAGCAATTGGAATTCTGACACTAACCGGGGATACAAGATGTTTGTGACCAACAACAAGACCTACAACAATCGCATGTACATCCCTTGGATTGCAGTCGGAAAGATTACAGACGGTAATGGCATTATTATCGATAGTTCAAGAAATGATCAGAACTCAACATTGGGAGCATATACAGGACGTACTTTAGTTAAAAACAATTTTACATTTAATAATGGTGGATCAGGTATTCATGCATTTTTAAGTGAGCATGTTGATATTGTCAATAACACAGCTGTTTTAAATAATCAGAGTCCGGAAATTAATGATGGACAAATCTTTGCTAATATGTCATCTGATGTCAGAATTTCCAGTAACGTGCTCTATGCTTCTCCTGACAAAGTTATTAATAGTAATAATAGAAATCAAAACGTTATTTATGATAATAATATCTACATCAATAGTTCTAAGATAAGTGTTAAGGGTGCTGACGATATTGTTGCAGACTCAGAGTTTTTAAGTAAGCATCCCACTCTAGAAAAAATATCTAACGATTGGAAATCACGGTTAGATAAACAAAATCCGTCAACGCGGACTTATGTAGAGCCTAAGTCGGTAGGTTTTGTTTGTGAGCAAATGACTTATCGTTTGCAAGGCAAACTCATCAAAGTAGGATGCTCCCCGCTATCTACTACTTTTTCTGATGTTTCATCTAACTATTGGGCAGCAAAATTTATTCAACAATTATCTCAACAAGGTGTAATTGCCGGATTTCCTGATGGTAGCTTCCGCCCTGAAGAACCGGTGACACGCGCTCAATTTGCGGCTATGGTCAACAAAGCTTTCCAAAATCCACAGCAACGGCAGGCAATCAATTTTACTGATGTGCCCAGCAACTATTGGGCATCCAGTGCAATTGGGCAAGCTTATAGCATTGGTTTCTTATCAGGTTATCCCGAAAATCGCTTTGAGCCTAATCAAGGTATTCCCCGCCAGCAGGTTTTGGTTTCCCTGGCTAACGGTCTGGAATATAGTCCCAGCGGCAATACCGAAAGCACTCTGCAATATTTCAACGATGCCTCTAACATTGCTAGCTATGCCCGTAGCCCGATCGCAGCAGCAACTAAAAAGCAAATTGTGGTGAACTATCCGAATGTGAAGTCCCTGAATCCAACCGCAACTGCTACTCGTGCCCAGGTAGCAGCTTTTATCTACCAAGCATTAGTTAGCTCTAATCAAGCCTCAGCAATTAACTCGCCCTATATCGTCTCAAGCCCCAGCAATTAACTCGCCCTATGTCGTAACTCAATTCAAGTCGTGACTTTAATTACCGCTGATCGGCGATCGCTACTTCAACTATAGTGTGCGATCGCCTTTATTTTTAACCACAAAAATTTTATTTAACAGAAACTCTTCTACCTCTATATCGTCTTCTCAGCATCGATATTTATTGGAATACTTATTTAATTGCGCTATGGGAGGAGCTAAGAAAGTCAGCTCTATTATATTCTCTATTTAAAAGAGTATTCCAAATTAGGGAATACCCTAATATTTTTGTTAAGTAGTAGCGATAAAGGAGCCTTTTCTTGTGGTAATTCAAGGTTTTGGTTTAAGCACATATCTTGCAATTACTGTAGCGTTAAGTCTTTTGGCTCAGGAAGAAAAGATAAAAGTATCTTTAGTTGATAACGTTCATCAGGTATCCATTAACAAGGAAATCATCCTAGCCAACCACGAACTAATCAGCACTCAGGCGACTCCGAAAACATATTATGTTAGTGGTAAGGGAAACGACAAAAATAGTGGACTCTCTACTTCATCCGCCTTTAAGACAATTCAAAAGGCAGCAGACCTTACCAACCCTGGCGATCAAGTATTGATTATGAACGGAGTATACACAAATTTATCCAAAGCTCAGAGTGTAGTAAATATTAAACGTTCTGGAACTGCAAATGCATGGATTAGGTATAAAGCATATCCTGGGCATTTCCCAAAAATTCAGCATAATACATGGAACGGTATCCTGATTTCAAGTGGAGCTTCATATATCGAGATCAACGGGCTGGAGGTTATAGGAAACAATGCCAATATAACCCTTGATTATGCATTAAGTCAGAAGAGTAACAGATTAAATCCACTTACAAGCGGAAACTGCATAAACATTGACGGACAAGTTAATGGTCATGTTCATCATATCCGTATTCTGAACAACAAAGTGCATGACTGTGGAGGAGTAGGTATCGGAGCAGGGCAGGCTGATTATGTGAAAGTGGATAACAATATTGTGTTCAATAATGCCTGGTATGGTGTTTATGGTTGCAGTGGCATTTCGATCGGGAGCAATTGGAATTCTGACACCAACCGGGGATACAAGATGTTTGTAACCAACAACAAGGTATATAACAATCGCATGTACATCCCTTGGATTGCGGTGGGACAGATCACAGATGGTAATGGCATTATTATCGATACTACCAGAAATAATGAGAATAACTCAAAATTGGATGCATATATAGGACGGACTTTAATTCAAAACAATCTGACATTTAATAATGGTGGTTCGGGTATTCATACATTTTTAAGTGATCATGTTGATATTGTCAATAACACAGCTGTTTTAAATAATCAGAGTCCAGAAATTAAAAGTGGACAAATATTTGCCCGTGCATCATCGGATGTCAGAATTTTAAGGAACATTCTCTATGCTTTTCCTGGCAAGGATATTAACAATGGCAATAATAAAAATAACAATGTTATTTATGATTATAATATCTACATCAATAGTTCAAAAGTAAGTGTTAAGGGAACTCACGATATTGTTGCAGACTCAGAGTTTTTAAGTAAGCATTCCACTCTAGAAAAAATATCTGGCGATTGGAAATCGCAGTTAGATAAACAAAATCCGCCAACGCGGACTTATGTTGAGCCTAAGTCGGCAGGTTTTGTTTGTGGGCAAGTGACTTATCGTTTGCAAGATAAACTCATCAAAGTGGGATGCTCCCTGAAACAGCGCCTTTGACATTGACTGTATCCCAAAACGTGGTTACGCAAGAGGGATCTGTAGTGATTCCTGCTGGTAGTCAAGTTATTGGTCAACTCAAACCTGCTACAGGCGGTTCTCAATTCGTTGCCGAGAAACTGGTTTTGACCAATGGTCAGGAGTATCAGCTTAACGCTACTTCTGAAGTGATTAGCAAAACTGAAACCGTCAAGAAGGGTATTAGTACTGGTTCAATTATCAAGAATACTGTATTGGGCGCAGGTGCAGCAACTGCGATATCAGCTGTCACAGGCGATCGCGCCATTGCCACAGAAGAAGTCTTGGGTGGCGCTGGTATCGGTGCGTTGGTTGGTCTGTTCTTCGGTAAGAAGAGTGTTGACTTAATCGCCATTGACCCAAATACCGATTTACAAATGACGATCAATCAGAATTTACTAGTCTGGCTCAAATAGTCAAAAGTAATTTGTCCTTTGTTAATAACTAATTACCATTGTACAGACGCGATTAATCGCGTCTCTACTGACTAATAACTAATAACTAATTCTCAACTTCCGGTAACCAAATAATAAACGTAGTCCCCGGCGTATCGGATGAAGTTAGCTTAGAGTTGATTGCAGGGCTGAAAATCTCGATTTCGCCCTGCATTTGCTCTATTAATTGTTTAGCGATCGCTAACCCCAAACCTGTACCGGGGATTTCTGTTTGCGCTTGTACACCGCGATAATGCCGTTCTCCAAGATGCTCTAAATCCTGGGGTGGAATGCCAGGTCCATTGTCACTGATGACAATTCCCTGAAAATTAGCTTTTTGTTGCCCCGCCTGAATCAAAATTTTGCCACCAGTAGGAGTGTATTTCAATGCATTATCGAAGATGTTAGTTAACACCTCTCGTAATGCTTTGACGTTAACACGTACTAAGGGTAAATTTTGTTGAATTTTAGTTATTAGTTTTAGCTTTCGCTCTTGGGCAATTGCTTTAGCTGATATTAATAATGGTTCTAATATATCTGTTAGCGAACAGTCAACTGTTTTATCACCCGTTCCCGGCAATAATAACGGTGGTTTAGCAGATTTTTGAATAGTTGCTTCTAGCAATGCTTCATTTTCTGCTAGATGTAGTGGTGCTAAATCTGCCTCTGTCAAATCAATTACTTGATCAAATTGTTGCAGCAATTCTTGGAGACGATCACTTTCCCGCACAATACTATTTGCCACATCCCGGTTGGTGTCTGCTGGTCGTAGTCGCTTCAATAGCAGTTTGCCAAAAGTCCGCAACGCCGTTAAAGGGTTGCGAAACTGATGCAATAGGTTGTCCAGTAAATCCCGCTGTTTTTCTTGGAGAATTTGTTGCTCACGCAACTGCTGCTCAAACCATGCCCGCCGCTGATCTAAAATACAAGCGATCGCCAATGTTTGGGCTATCCGTTGAATCTGACTTTGCTCATGCTCATTCCATGCGCGGTCTTCCCTACCTGTCACCAGTAACCCCATCATCACACCCTCATAAACCAGAGGTAAAACAGTTTGGTTCTCACTAAGTAGGTATTCCTCTTTTAAATGGGGTTGAGACGCATCTGGTATCTCAGACTCCCGTGACGAGGTTGGAGATTCTGACCCTGCTGTCAACAACCTTGTCTGATGATTGGGTAATACAAACACATTTCCAACTTGAAGTTGTTTGTTTACTGTCGCTTCAGCAGTCTCCTCCCCTGGCGGTAATAATGCTGTTTCCGGGTAAATTACCACAGGAATCAGTTTGGCCTCACCTGATGGAGTCTCTACCAATTCTTGTGTTAGGTACACAATACTTAAAGTTGCTCCCAGCCCTTGGGTTAGCAACGCTATTTGCTCTCGACACAGAGCCAGAAAATCGGAACTGGCAGACATTAACATTTTTTAGCTCTTGCTCAAGATTACAGATTTTAAGGCATGATTAAGAGAGGATACTGAGTTTTTACCTCACTCATTTAATAAAGCTTAACTAAAATCTTCTTAGTCATGGTTTGTACAAGGGATTATATTTTTAGCTGCGTTTGTTTATTTATCTCCAAAGATATTAATTTTCTTGCATTAAAAGGTAAAAAACTATTGATATTTTGAACTAGAACTTATATAATGACGACGGATTTTGTAGCTATCACTACAATCTATAGCTTGAAAGAGGAGGACAATAGGTTGGCAAGGAGACGCAAAAGGAAAAGTCGTCGTCGTCAGGAAGGACGGCGGATTCTGGAACATGTGCCTCAATATAGCATCGAAAGTGGCGAAGAAAAACCTGTGACAGCAGCGAGAAGATTCATTCAAGCTGAAGGTATTTTGCCACCGGCGTTGCTACTCGTAAAGCGAAACGAACACACCACAGACCGTTATTTCTGGGCAGAAAAGGGGCTGTTTGGTGCTCAATACGTAGAGGAAAACCATTTCTTGTTTCCCAGCTTGAGGGTGTTAGAACCTTCGCCAGGTCAAGAACCTCTTGCTTTAGCTAGTCGGTGAACCAGAAATGGTCATCTTACGCATTGAATGTGGCTCCTGACTATCAATTAACTAGCAAAATTGCTAAGTTTATGCAAAATTTAATTTTTTTTTAGTTTGGAGCTGATTTGGTTTTTAAGGCTAGTCCAGGTAGTTGGAAAGTAAACTTGTCTCAAACCACGCTAGGTTGCATGGGTTGATACTATTTTGATGATGCAGAAGGGAGTGGGTATAGAGCCAAGCGCGTCCAAAAGCGCTAGTGAAGTTGCGCTCTTATGCCGTAGATGGTTAACCAAGCTCTGTCAACAAATTTAAGTTAATAAATTTAAATTTTTTCCCCACGACTTGTGTCGTGGGGAAAACTGACAAAGCAGCAGTCTTGATTTCCTCCTGACTACTTTTTATTGCCTAAAGAGTAGGTTAGGTGAGAAATCCGCATATCATAGTTAAAAGATGGTCACAAAAACCAACAATTATTCACCAGCCTTGAGCTGTAGAGTCCTCTGTAACTCACTGAGCTCATCTCGATGGGCAACTACAGTGATTTTACTTGAGGAGGTTTGTTCGCTCTGAGTTGTTTCTACTTTGAGTGATATCTTCTCAAGTCTTCCAGATTTTTTCCAATAAAATAGACCACTTAAAGGCGACAGCAGTACCATAGCCAGAACAAGGGTACTGAGGCTAGGAAAAAGCAGGGATACAACTAGTGATAGACAAACAATCCCAGTAGCTGCCAGTAAAGTTAGAAATATAGCTAAGAACCAGCTGGGGCGAACATTACCTTCAAAAGTCACCTGGTTTTGTTCTCGGTCTACCGCTGCCACTCGGTAAGACCGCGAGCAAAAATATTCTTTTAATTGAGACATTAAAGCAGCTTCGTCTTGCTCAGATACCAGTTTTACTGTTTCTGTGCGGTCTTTAGTCGAGGCACGAATAAAGAAAAACAGCCCAACCGATAACAACAAGGTTAGCAGGAACGTAGATGGCAGAATAGCAGTATCCATAACTAATTGTTATTGTTTGACTCCAAGAAACTTATTCATTATCAATTATTCGTTACTTTGTCCTCCCGTTGATGTAGTCTTGCCAAAGAAAAGCTAAATCCTGCGCTTGAACTTGCCATTCTGAAGAAACTTGGTACATCCGCCTCGGGCGTCCCCGTCCTTCGAGTTTCTTCCAATATCCAGTGATTGCCCTTTCGTCTTCCAGAAATTTGATTGCACTATAAAGTACGGTATCCGAAAGCCTATAAGTGGGATATTCAGTTTCTAATTGCTCAATTAACTCGGTTCCGTAGGATTCACCTTGTAACAAAACAGACAGTATGTAACAAACTGCAAGTTCCTGACAAAGGTAAGTTGGCGGAGGATTCTCAAAGAATTGATATATATCCTCAAGTTTCATGGTTAGTGAATGGCTAAAAAAATGCCTTAGGGTAAGGTCTACAATCCTTGTAGTCAGTATACAGTGCTACATTTAAGCAAGCAATGTATATAAAGCTACTTAGACTAGATTTACAAAGCGTAAACACCAAATAATTACCCACGCCTGTGAAGTTGTGGGACGAGTTTGCGGGTTTTAGGGGCACAAAATAGCGTACCCCTACCCAAGCGCGATACGCTGTGGTGAGGAGCGAACAGACAATGGCGAAGTCACTATCTTGGTGTTAAGTGATGCCGAGTTGGTTAGAACTGCTTAAGCAATAAAATGCCATCGAAGAAATTTTACAGGGAAAATGCAATTTTGTCTGTAAAACTTAAGAAACACTTTGTTTTACAGTGATTTTCCCAATGCAGATTCTAAAAGCTTAAGTTAAGGCATATGTCTAGGTTAAAGCTGCTACGCCTGTGGACACATCTAAGCAGTAACCATTTCTGATTTCCTCGACTTGAAAATCTCTTGTCCGATTTGGCAAGTCTAATAGTAAATTTATCAAAGAAGACTCAAAGGCGGGGGAAAAGAAGACCATTATTTTCACGTCATCTGGAAAAGGCCACGAAAAACCTAACCTCCTAACCTCCTTCCCGACGCTCTAAGCGTAGAAAATTCAAAGTCTCTCTCCTCTTAGGAAAGACATTTAGGATCGAAAAGTTTGAGCGTCGGCTTTTGGCAATCAAAGCTTTTCAAGAGAGAGGTTTTCTAAATACCGGGAAAAGTCAGAAAGAAGACGAAAAGACGTGGGAACCAGGGGAAAGAACTTTCTGTGTCTTCGTATCCCGGCGTCCCCGTGTCCCTTAATCAAGCGCCCAGCACATTAGTTCACTATGTCACAAACTCCCGATGCCCCATCATCTTCCTCAACTCTTAGGGCGATTGCCCAAAGTTTTCGCCTTATAGGTTGGATTAGCTTCTGGATTCAGCTAGTACTAGGCGTTGTTTCTAGCATAATTGTGCTACTGTTCGCCTTCTTTAATCAAAGAACTGGCAGTCCTAGTAATAATCCTGGGACTGGCTTTGGCGTATTTTTAGCAGTTTGTGGACTGGTTGTTTTGGGTGGGGGTATTTATTTAGCTTACCGTTACACTAGAATTGGCAAGCAATTGGAATCCTCCAATCCCAGTAACCGCCCTCGGAAAAGGGAGACTGTACAAGTATTACGCTTAGGAGTGTGGGTGAATTTAGGGGGAACGCTAGTGACTCTTTTGGGGGCGCAAGCGATCGTTGGGACGCTGGTAGGAAGATCCATATCTCCCCAAGCTATAACTACCCAATTTTTTGACCCCACCCGGATTATTAGCGGTCTAGATATGCTTGTAGTACAGGCAAATACCAACACTGTTTCAGCGCATTTTGCAGGACTTGTGGCATCACTTTGGTTGCTCAATCGCATCAACAAACCTTAATGTAAGCGCAGAGTCGGGGAGAGTAGATAATAGGTTAAAACTGATTTTTCTAAAAAACTTTGTTTTTCCAGTTATAGCAAACCAAAATTACTATATGCTGGATGCTTATGTGTTAACTGTATTTACAGGAAGATTCTAAGCTAGAAACTAAGAAAATCTGTGCTGGATATTAAGCAAATACGGGAAAATCCGCAATTAGTTCAAGAACGATTAAATAGTCGTAGTGGTAAATACGACATTGAACCGATATTACAGTTAGATCGGCAACAACGGGAACTAGAGGGGACGCGCAGTCAACTCCAAGCTCGTAGCAACGAAATCGGTAAAATTGTCGGGCAAAAGATTAAATCTGGGATCAATCCTCAAGACCCAGAAATTCAAGCTTTGCGGGATGAAGGTAACTCTGTCAGAGCTACATTGAGCCAACTGGAACCCCAAGAAAAAGACCTCAAAGCCGAAATTACTCAACTTATGTTGGCACTTCCCAACTTGCCAAGCGACTCTACACCCCTTGGAAAGAATGAGGAAGATAACGTAGAAGTGCGCCGCTGGGGTGATGAGCATATTCCCCAAAACCCAAATATTCTCCCTCACTGGGAAATAGGCGAAAAGCTAGGGATTCTGAATGTTGAGCGAGCTGTAAAAGTTGCCCAAAGTCGCTTTGTGACATTGATAGGCGCTGGTGCGGCATTGGAGAGAGCATTAATTCAATTTATGCTGACTCTCCATACTCAAGCTGGGTATGTGGAAGTCAGTCCGCCGCTGTTAGTGAATACGGAGTCTTTGACGGCGACCGGTCAGTTACCCAAGTTTGCTGAAGAAAGCTTTAAATGCGCTGATGACGACTTGTGGCTGATTCCCACGGCAGAGGTTCCAGTTACAAATCTCTATCGGGGTGAAATTCTCGCTGCTGAAGACTTGCCTATCTACCACTGTGCTTTTACTCCCTGTTTTCGCCGCGAAGCTGGTAGTTATGGGCGCGATATGCGGGGATTAATTCGCCTGCATCAATTTAATAAGGTAGAAATGGTGAAGTTTGTCGAACCCAGTACGTCTTTTGATGAACTGGAGAAATTGGTGGGAAATGCAGAAGCAATTTTACAGGCGTTGCAGTTGCCTTACCGAGTCGTAAATTTAAGTACTGGAGATTTGGGATTTGCCTCTACCAAAACTTATGATTTAGAAGTTTGGTTGCCCTCTTCTGGTAAATACCGCGAAATTTCTAGCTGTTCTAATACTATAGATTTTCAGGCGCGACGGGCTGATATTCGCTTCAAAGAGGCGGGGAAGAAAGGTACCCAGTTCGTACATACTCTGAATGGTTCGGGTTTGGCGGTGGGAAGGACTATGGCAGCAATTTTGGAGAATTATCAACAACCTGATGGAACGGTGAAGATACCAGAAGCGCTGCAACCTTATTTTCAGCAGGGAGAAAAGTTGGGTTTTCCATAGTTGCAAAATTTACAAAGAGTTCAACAGTCGCCAGTTGTACCGCAAATTTCGCAACCAGTCTTGCCAGAACGTATTTCAAAGCCGATAAGACTTCCAATACCGTTATGTTGTTGATTTGCTGTTTTGGCTTCCAATCGCCTCTTATGTTGTGTGGGTAATACTATCGTTGTTGTTTTAGCAGAAAAACCAATCTGACCAAAACTTACAATTTGGAGTATATAGACAAAATGGTGCGTTACGCTGTCGCTAACGCACCCTACTAGCTTTAGATGTTAGAACCAGGGATGAAATATGCCCCATGCCCAATCCCCAATGCCCAATTAGAATGGATATAACTATAGCTTAATATCTTCACTAATTTACTCTATGTCAGTTTTAGCAGCGATCGCAGTCTTGGCTGTTTTGATTTTGGTACACGAGTTGGGACATTTTGTTGCAGCACGTTCTCAAGGCATTCTGGTTAACCGTTTTTCTTTGGGTTTTGGCCCAGTTCTTTTTAAGTACCAAGGTTCACAAACCGAATATGCTGTCCGTGCCTTTCCCTTGGGCGGCTTTGTCGGCTTTCCCGATGATGACCCCGATAGCGATATTCCACCCAATGACCCGAATCTGCTGCGTAACCGTCCAATTTTAGACCGGGCGATCGTCATCAGTGCCGGAGTGATCGCAAATTTAATATTTGCCTATTTGGTGTTGGCTCTGCAATTGGGTATTGTCGGCATTCCCAAGGAATTAGACTATCAAGCTGGTGTCATTGTACAGCCTGTTAATCAAGAATCTGTTGCCTACCAAGCAGGAATTCGGGAAGGAGATATTATTCTGGTTGTGAACGGTCAGGAACTCCCTGCTTCTGAAAAGTCAACGGCTTTGCTGACAAAAGAAATTCAGACTCATCCTAATCAGCAAATCGAACTGAAAATTCAGCGTGAAAACCAACAACAATCCTTGAAATTAACCCCAAAACTGGGAGCCGATGGCAAAGGGGTAATTGGTGTGGCACTTGGCCCAAATGCTACAGCAGTTTATCGACGTCCTAATAGTCCTTTTGAAATTTTCGGCATTGCTGCTAACAGGTTTCAACAATTATTTGTTGGGACACTCAGCGGTTTTGGGCAGTTGATTACCAATTTTCAACAAACTGCTGGACAAGTTTCTGGTCCAGTTAATATTGTCAAAATAGGTGCAAAATTAGCTGCTGATAATAGTGCAAACCTGTTGTCTTTTGCCGCAATTATCAGCATTAATTTGGCTATCATCAACATTTTGCCTTTACCAGCTTTGGATGGCGGACAACTCGCTTTTCTGCTGATTGAAGGTTTGCGTGGTAAACCTGTGCCTGCCCGTATTCAAGAAGGTGTCATGCAAACCGGTTTAGTATTACTCTTAGGGTTAGGAATTTTTCTGATAGTTAAAGAAACCACCCAATTAACTAGCGAATTGCAATGGGTGCAAAGATTGTTCCAGTGAGCGTTAACTGAAAATAGGGAGTGGGGAGTAGGGAGTGAGGAGTAGGAAAGAGAAACTTTCACCTTTAAGGCAACGAGCGCTAGAAATTTTAACTCGTCTGAAGCGTCTTTATCCAGATGCTACTTGCTCTTTGAATTATTCAACACCAGTGCAATTGTTGGTGGCAACGATTCTATCTGCTCAATGTACTGATGAGCGTGTGAATAAGGTAACACCAGCTTTATTTAGTCGGTTCCCTGATGCTGCTAGTTTAGCGATCGCTGACTTGGTAGAATTAGAAAGTTTGGTGCGTTCAACTGGGTTTTATCGCAATAAAGCCAAGAACATTCAAGCCGCCTGTCGGATGATTGTCACTGAGTTTAACTCTGTTGTCCCCAACCAAATGGAACAGTTGTTAAAGCTTCCAGGTGTGGCGCGGAAGACAGCAAATGTAGTTCTGGCTCATGCTTATGGCATTAATGTTGGCGTGACAGTAGATACTCACGTCAAGCGCCTCAGCGAACGTTTGGGTTTAACTCAAGCAAAAGACCCGGTTCGGATTGAGCAAGATTTAATGGGTTTATTGCCGCAGCATGATTGGGAAAATTGGTCAATTCGGCTGATTTATCACGGTCGTGCTATTTGTAAAGCCCGCTCTCCCGTCTGCGTCGCTTGTGAGCTTGCCGATTTGTGCCCTGCTGCGAATAAGCCAATGGTTGTAGGGTAAGTGACACGAGTAACCCCAGAATTGATGGAGAGACTGTAGAATGGAGAATGGTGTCTTTAAATAAATTAAAAAATCTATGGCAAAAAAGAGCTTGATTGAGCGCGAGAAAAAGCGCACCAAGTTGATAGAAAAGTATGCTGACAAGCGGGAAGCTCTTCTGGATGAGTTCAGAAGTGCAGAATCTCCCCTGGATAAGCTGGAAATCCAGCGGAAGATTCAACAGCTACCCCGGAATAGTGCGCCCACCCGCCACCGCAATCGTTGCTGGCTGACTGGTCGTTCTAGAGGTGTTTACCGCGATTTTGGGTTGTCTCGAAACGTGCTGCGAGAATGGGCGCATGAAGGTCTTTTGCCTGGAGTTGTTAAGTCTAGTTGGTAGTCATTGGTCATTAGTCATCTCTTACAAAGTTCTGATGCCTACGGTATTTGCTAGCCAACGGATAGCGCAGCCTCTTCTCTACGAGAGGCTACGCCAACGAGTCTGCCAGCGTCGGAAACCTCCGCTCAACGCCAGTTCCTTTAAGTGGGGGAACCCCACCAACGGACTGGCTCGACTTTGCGCTTAGTCATTTGCAAAGCACAAAGGACAAATGACAAAGGACAAAAATTATTGACCACAACATTTATCAATTCCCAGACTCTCTAAGAGTAGATCGCTGACGGCGTTGGCGATCGCAAACTCTCCATAGAAGCTATTGGAAAAATCATACGACTGCATCTCTGTGACAATGGCAATTACCAGAGAACCAAGGTCGTTTTCTCCTTCCATCCGTTGACGCACAAAAATCTGTGCGGCTCGTTGGGCAATATTTTGGTTGACTGCTTCGGGGATAAATTCTGTATCCAGCCACCGCTGTAAACGCTCTCGTAACCATTCACCTTCGAGCAGCGGATTTTCAGGCGGTGGTAGGGTGATGGGTGGAATTGGTTGAGTCATTTTTTTATCTTAAATGCAGAGGGACGCAGAGGGAAATGCACAGAGAAGTATGAGCGGCGGCTTTTGCCGTTGGCATGATAACTTCGGTGGAATGCAGAGAATGACTATTAGCATCAAATTGCGTTTCTAAGAGTGTTTTTTTATATTTATTTATGCAATATGATATCGCCGCTATTGTTGAAGGCTATGCACAAGGCTATTTTCTCATGGCAGATGAGTGCGATCGCCTGAATTGGTACGGAAGTCGCGATCGGACTTTTATTCCTTTGGATGAGCGGTTTCGCTACCCCAAGTCTTTGCAGCGTGTCATCAATCAACAGCGTTTTAGTGTGGCGATTAATCGGGACTTCCAAGCTGTGGTGGCTGGGTGTGCTAACCGCGAAACAACTTGGATTTCACCGGAATTGCAAAAGATTTACTGGCTACTTTACCAGAAGGGTTATGCTTATAGTTTTGAAACTTGGCAGGGTGATGAATTAGCTGGGGGGATTTTAGGGATTGTTATTGGCGGCGCTTTTATTGGTGAGTCGATGTTTTACCGGATTCCTGAAGGCTCTAAGGTGGCGATGGTCAAGTTGGTGGAAAGATTGCGCCAGAGGAAATTTGTGTTTTTTGATGGCCAAATGATGAATCCTCATTTGAAGAGGTTTGGTGCTTATCGGGTTGAGGATGAAGAATATCAAGTTTTACTCAAGCAAGCGTTGCAATGTCGTTGTTTATTGGTATAAAGGGTGAATAATATCCTATTAAGCTGTTTCTCAATCTACTACATTTAGTAAATACGTATGCTTGGACAAGATTACTTTACAATTAGACTCGGCGATATTTACGAATACTCAAGAATTCAATATAAATGTGGTGAAGGCATATCGAATAAAAATGCTAAATACCTTTGGGAACTGTGTGTAGATGTTTCTGGAAACATTATTTTCGTATTAAGCTCAAAATAATCTTTGCATTTTTTAGGCCATAATACTAACGTTAAGTCTTTTTATGGAACCTCGAATGATGAAGTTTGGGAGATAAATTGTACCGATATTAAAATATTGACAACTAAAGTGGAAGTTCCTCATAAATCGACCTAGTTTTGCCTTCCCAGTACTGTAGTTTTGAAGCTGAAAGTGCAGCCAGATAATGTTCCTACTTTGGCTAGAGCTTACTTTAGTAACTTTAATTTTTCTAGCGTTGATTGTGAACGTGGGTTCTTTGTAAATCTGAATGGCAAAAAACTCTGTTTTCAAATGCTTGAGAACAGCAATCGGATAATTGATCTCATTGATATAGAGAGAATAAATAATGCCATAGTTTCTGCTGTAAGCATTCCGATCAATTATGATGAGGATATTAATGTTATTGAAAATGAAATTCAAGTAATAAGCTGGTTTTTAAGTTTTCTCAGTATGAATACAAATTTTTCTCCATTGATTGAATATTTAATGGATGATAAAATAGTTCAATACTCAATAGAGAATACTGTAAAAAATTGTTTTATCCGAAATCGTCTGATTGATAATTATCATATTAATGAAGGTATACCTAAAGCATTCAATGAATGTTATCAACATTATAAAAACTTGCAGTCCAATATGGACATTAATACTATTATTGGACTTTTGGTAGAAATAAAGCAGCAGAAATATATTGATCTTAAGATAGCATCAATGCTCATGGCTTATGAAAATATCACATTAAAGTATTTATTGAGTCAAGGATTAGATGAAAATAAGATCGGGAAGAATATTCAACAGAAATTAGGACAATTAAACAAACACCTTGATAAATTCATTCCAAATAATATGATAAAAGATGATAAATTGCGAAATTCAGTTCGGAATCCGTTATTTCATCAAGGAGAAATTCCTAAATTGAGTTTAGATGAGAAGATTAATTTTTTTAAAGATTATTTTGATTTACTAATAAGAATTATTTTAAGAATTCTTAAATATAATGGAGAATATATATCTGTAAGAACTCATCTTGCTTCAAAACCATAAAGTGTGAGTTCACCTAACATTTATTTTAGGGTGATGACAGCAGCCCAAACATTAAGACTAACTTTAAGCTTGGATGCCAGTGATGTGGATCAATGACGACTTTTTCATCTGAGGTGATTGATTCGGTTAAGCAAAAGCTGATGAGTTGCAACTACGCAAAGTGGTTAGCAGATGAGTGCGATCACTGATATTATAAGTTTGGTTGACGGTCTACCACTTACTTTTAAAATATAAGGTTGGGTAGAGGGACAGCGTTACCCAACATCTTTTTCCACTCACAATTTTAAACACTTCCACGATGAGAAGTGCGTAGGCGTAGCCCGTCGTAGACATCGCTCCATTCTCTTGATGTTCATAATGTGGAGAAGCATCACATATACTAGGTTAAAGACTATCTCCGAGTGAAACCTTATGTCAGACTTACTTGGAAGAATTACAGTTAATCCTAAACAATGTGGTGGTCGTCCCTGTATCCGGGGCATGAGAATTCGGGTATCAGACGTACTCGACTTGTTTGTGGCAGGACTGAGTGCCGAACAAATCCTAGAAGAAATGCCCGATTTGGAAGCGGATGATCTTAAAGCAGCACTTATGTACGCTTCACGTAAGCTCAATCATCCCGTTTTGGTTGCATGACAATCTGGGTAGATGCACATCTGTCACCGACAATTGCAAGTTGGATCACCATCACATTCGGCATAACGGCATTAGCTTTGCGTGATGTTGGGCCCAGAGATGCCGAAGATCCTGAGATTTTCGAGGCAGCGAGGGCTAAAGGAATCATCTTCATGACCAAAGACAGTGACTTTGCTGACTTAGTTGATTGTTTTGGAAGTCCACCACAAGTTATCTGGTTGACGTGTGGTAATACGTCAAATGCCCGATTGAAAGAGATTCTGAATTCAACATTGCCAGAAGCATTAGAGCTTTTGCGATCTGGTGAAGCGTTAGTCGAAATCAGAGGAAATTAACAGTGCAGGCTAACAAAAGCGATCGCAGGCTAACAAATCCTTTACACTTTTTCTTCAATAACTAATGTCAGACTAACCCATTCGCCTTTATCGTTGTAGCTGCGAATTATCCGCTGGCGCAGGTTTGGCTGGATTAACCAACCCGCTTCCAAGAATAAGGGTTGACGTAATTGCACCTTGAGGGGAGAAGTTGCAGAAGCACCATCAGGTAACAATAATACTTGTACCTGCTTTTGGGGATCTTGGTCAAAGAGAACGATAGAACCTTTGATAGTAGCAGTTGAGGTAATTGTGCGTCCCCCAAAAGAGGTACTTTGAATTAATCGCCCAGTATCCTCAAGTTGTATTTTCAGAGTTGTAGAGTAAATATCAGGCGATCGCAAATCTCGATATATTGTGACTGCTTGGCCTTGCCATTCTCCCAACAAGTCATTTATTTGCAAGGGTGGACGTTCTGTTGTTTGTGTTCCAGCTAAATGTTCTCGAATTAAGGTTAGTCCACTTAGATTACCAGTCTGATCAAACAGTTGCACCAGACGCAAGCGGCAATTTTCATGAACCAAAGCGAGTTCTGCACCGAATTCGGAAAATGGCCCTAGCTGAATTAAACCTTCAGAAAATGAACCATTTTCAAAAAACAGCAGACCCCCTCCCACAGAACTAAATTCTCTAATCACATCATCTCGTTCCGTACGGCTCAGAGTTAAGCGCACTGTCTGGTTATTGTTTAAACCTTCTAGAGAAAGACGGCTATGAGTATCGTTGAGAAGTGTACCTTGGGGAGAAAAATTGGTGAATGAACCTTCCCAAACACCGAGATTCTGCAAAAAACATTCCCATTGCGATTTCATAGCGATTTCTTCCTTTACCTATGCCCAATGCCCCATGCCCAATTACTATCCTTTAGCAAAACGTTGGACAGCAAATAAGCTCCCCATTAATCCTACAGCTGCACCGAAACTCAAAAGAATCAGGGGCAATAATAAAATTTCTGCTGGAGTGAGTTGCACCCTGTTGGTGATGACTTGGATAAACTCAGGTTGATTGACTAGCAACTTACCGAGAAACTGTTGAATCACAGAAATGAAACTCCAAGCGATCGCACCACCAACTAAACCAAAGGTAATTCCTTGTAAAATAAACGGCAGGTAAATCCAAGCAGAAGTTGCTCCCACTAGTTGCATAATTTCAATTTCCTGGCGTCGCGCCATAACAATCAGGCGAATTGTCGTGGTAGTGACTGCGATCGCTGTTAAAGTCAGAATAATCGTAATTGTTAAAGTAATCCAGTTCAGACCTTGGTGCAACTGGGCAATACGTTTGACTGCTTCATCGACATACTGTACCGCATCAACTCCCGGTAACTTAGCCAACTGCGTTGCTAAAGTTGGTACAATTTGAGAATTACGCGCTTTTACCTTCATCTCGTCAACTAGAGGATTCTCACCTAGCTGCTGGGTAGCACCCTCAATATCAGAAATTCTCATTTCTTTAACTAACTTAGTCCAAGCTTCCTGTTTGGTAATGGTTTGTATTGCTGTCACCTCTGGCATTTTTGCTATCAGTGGCTGAATACTTTCGACTTGCGTATCCGGTTCGAGAAAAACTGATACTTCTAACTGGCTACCGAACTGGTAAAGGAGTTTTTCGACTTGCCAAGAGGTTTGCAAACTCAAGCCAAATAAAAACAGTAACACTGTAACAGTACTTACTGCTGCCCAATTCATCCAACCTCCCCGCAATAAACCGAGGAAAGTTTCTTTGAGCAGGTAGTCAAGTTTCGTGAAAGATTTAAACACACATCACCCCAATAAGTAATTCAAAATTCACCCATTCAAGAATGCAATCACAGCAGTTTATTGGAAATTAGCTCTACGTCTGAGACTTTCCGCTGTGTCTGTGCGTGAGATAACACCACCATTTATACTCGACAGTGCAAACTTTGAGTGGGTCAAGCGCCAAAAACACCATCAGTAGTGAGCACAACTGACTAGTGACCGAAAAACAAAAGGGGATTGGGCAACTAAATTTATTTATGAGGATTGTTAATGCGTGAATTTTGAATTTGGAGCGAAGCGACATGACGAGCTTGATAGAATTAAAGTAGTAGGAATTTTCACCATCTAGCCATCGAGACTCATGCCCTCTGAAATTGCTGTAGAGAAAAAAAAGTTAAAAAATCCACCTTTGGAGCTTCATTATTTAGGTAATCGGGTGCTGCGTCAAGCTGCAAAGCGGATTTCTAAAGTAGATGACGAACTCCGCAAACTGGTGCGCGAAATGCTGCAAACTATGTACAGCAAAGATGGCATTGGTTTGGCTGCACCGCAAGTGGGAATTCACAAACAACTAATTGTCATCGATCTGGAACCAGAGAACGCAGCTAATTCGCCCTTGGTGTTGATTAATCCCACTATTAAACAAGTAAGCCGCGACATCTCTGTTGCCCAAGAAGGATGCTTGAGTATTCCCAATGTATATCTAGACGTGAAGCGCCCCGAAGTCGTGGAAATTGCCTATAAAGACGAGTATGGTCGTCCCCGGATATTAAAGGCTAATGACCTCCTGGGACGCTGCATTCAGCACGAGATGGATCACCTTAACGGCGTGGTATTTGTAGATCGTGTAGAAAACTCCTTGACTTTGGCCCAGGAGCTATCTAAGAATGGCTTCTCGTATCAAGCGGTGAAACCAATAGCATAGGGAGCTAGTAGTGTATTTAACTCCAAAAAGCGGTTTATTTCTGGGTGGTTCTTGTGTAAGTGCAATCGCAGCCGTCGGTTCGATTTTTGAGCTTAGTTATGGACAACCAGATTTGGGCGTCCAAGTCACGGCGATTATCCTGGCATTGAGCATTCCACTCACAGGATTCTTTTTCTTTGCCGCAGTGAAGGACGCAAGGGCTAACATGAAATAAGCATCAGGTACATAAACATGAAATAAGCATCAGGTACATAAAAAAGGTAAAGGGGATGAAAGAAAAACGTTAAGTTCACCCTTTTACCTTTTATTTTTGCTATCAATCTTCCACTGCTCCTAAAGCTTTTAGTGTTACTAACTGCGCTGCGGTTAAGCCTGTCACCCCGGTGATATTCATTCCTTCATAGGGTCTGGGCGATCGCAGTGTTTTTAGGCAATCACCCGTCAATACATCCCAAAGCTTAATCGTCCCATCTTGGCCACTACTAGCCAAAGTCTTACCATCAGGACTGAAGTCCACAGACCACACTCCCAGAGAATGCACTTGCAAAGTCAGGCGGCATTCACCTGTACTAAGATCCCACAGTTTCACTGTGTCGTCTAAACTGCCACTAGCAAGAGTCTGACCATCCGGACTAAAAGCGATTGACCATATCCAGCCTTGATGTCCGTACAAAGTGAGGCGACATTCACCTGTGGTAATGTCCCATAGCCGGACTGTGCGGTCTAAACTGCCACTAGCAAGAGTCTGACCATCCGGACTAAAGGCAATTGACCGTAGGAAATCTTCATGTCCATGCAAAGTGAGTCGGCATTTACCTGTAGGAAGATTCCATAGCCGCACTGTGCGGTCTCCACTGCCACTAGCTAGAATTTGACCATTAGGACTGAAGACAACTGACCATACCCAGCCTTGATGTCCATGTAAAGTGAGATGGCATTCACCTGTACGAAGATTCCATAGCTTGACTGTTTTATCATCACTGCCGCTGGCAAGTAGCGTCCCATCTGGACTAAAGGCAACCGACCGCAAGAAATCTTCATGTCCTTGCAAAGTTTGGTAGCATTTTCCTGTATGAACATCCCATAGCTTGGCTGTTTTGTCATCGCTGCCGGTAGCAAGCATCGTACCATCCGGACTGAAGGTAACTGACCATACGTGACCGTTGTGTTCCTCCAAAGGTAGGCGGGCTTCATCTTTAGTAATATCCCAGCAACACACTGTTTTGTCATCACTGCCACTGCACAAGATTTTACCATCTGGACTAAAAGCGATTGACCTTACTCCTCTGGTGTAACCCTGCCAACTCCTGCGACAGTTGCCTGTGCTGACATCCCACAATCTCATCATCTGATCGTCACTGCCACTAAGCAGGATATTACCTAGAGAATTGAAGGCAACTGACCAGACTCGACCACTGTGTCCTGTCAACACTTTTAGGCATTCACCACTATTTGCATCCCATAATCTAACTTTTTGGTCATCGCTGCTACTGGCCAGGGTCGTACCATCTGGACTGAAAGCAACCGACCAGACTCGACCATTGTGTCCTGTAAAAGTTTTCAGACATATACCGCTGCTAACATCCCATAACCTAACTTTTTGGTCATCACTGCCAGTAACCAGTGTCCTACCATCTGGACTGAAAGCAATCGAGGATACACAATCATCATGTTTGAGCGTTTGGTAACATTTGCCTGTGCTAACATCCGAAAAGCGTACTGTTCTGTCGATACTAGCACTAGCAAGTGTTTTACCATCTGGGCTGAAGGCAACTGACCGAACACAGTCTTCATGTCCATGCAATGTGAGGCGGCATTTACCTGTACTAACATCCCAGCAGCGTACTGTTTTGTCATCGCTACCACTAGCGAGAGTTTTACCATCTGGGCTGAAGGCAACTGACCGAACAAAGTCTTCATGTCCATGCAATGTGAGGCGGCATTTACCTGTACTAACATCCCAGCAGCGTACTGTTTTGTCATCGCTACCACTAGCAAGAGTTTTACCATCTGGACTGAAGGCAACTGACCGTACCCAACCAATATAAGTCTGACAAGCTAAAATTTGTTTACCATCTGCAACCTGCCACAAACGAATCTCACCATTAGCATCGCCTGTAGCTAAAAGTTCTCTATTATGGCTAAAGGCAACAGACAAAATACTTCCGAAGGTTTCAGTAAAAACTGATTTCGTTAAATCGGAATTAGCAAAATTTACATGATGTAAATTTATCCCCCGCAAATAAGCTTGCCAAACTGCCAGATGAGAAAAGTTATAACCAGTTAAATCTGTCTGTAATTGACACAAGAGATTGAGAATATTCCCTCCTGCATATCCTGATGTAACAGTAAATTTATCGCGCAGGTTATTAAAAATCTTAATTAGCTTGTTTTCCAGATTTTTTTGACTTTTAAAAATATTTAGTAATCTGTCTATAATTGGCTTGATAAGTAGGCGTATTTGAGTATCTCTGACATAATATTTGGCACTAGCTTCCATCAGAGTATGACTCATAAACAAAGCAATTTCACCACTGGTAATTTCTTGAAAAACCTCCTCTATCAATCGGTCTGTTATGTACTCCATTACCACAGGTTGCAGAGTGAAGAGTGCAGATATTTTCTCGTTTTTCTCAATGAGCGATCGCCTGCGTAAAGATTCTAGAGCTTCTAATAATTCTCTTTTTGGTGAAAGTTGCACAATATCATCTAGCAATTCCTCTAATGAAACTGCCTCACGCTTGATTGCCAACCAATAAATAATTTCTTTTTCTGCTTTTGAAGTACGCTCAAATTGCTGGTCTAATAAATTACGGGTGTCACCAAAAATGATCTCTCCTGCATCTAGAAATGCAGCGATATCACCAGCAAATAACTCCCGAATCGGCTCAGAAACTAGTTTTAATGCCAAGGGGTTGCCGGAATAATACTTCACTAGCTTTGCCCATTCTTGGTTTGACCCAAACAAGCCTTTATCCTTGAGAATTTCTCGTCCTTCTATTTGTCCCAAGCCAGCTAATGATAGCGTTCTAACTGGTGATGCTTCTCCTTCTAGAGGTGCAAATTCTTTTGGTTTTTCACGAGAAGTTAGCACTAAGCAACTAATATGAGGTTCTTCTCCCATCCGTCTGAGCAACTCGCCATAACCCTCGTATCCTTCTCTATAGTGCCCCGCGCGGAAAACGAAGTCCTTGCCGCAAGCATCCCCTCCTTGCATAATCGTCTCTGCATTATCCAGTACCAAAAGACTTCGACGCTCTCTCAAATAATTAATTAGCAGCGTGACTCGACCGTCTACAGTTTTTGGTAAATCGGTTTCCTTGTTATCAGATACAAATAGGATTAGGTTTGCTAACATCTCTTGGATGGGTGGAGCATTGCGGAGACTTCGCCAAATAAAGTACTCAAAATTATCCTGAACCTCGTCTGCTAGCTTCACAGACAAAGCTGTTTTGCCAATTCCTCCCATGCCTAATAATGCTACTAAGCGAGAGTTATCCTTGACAATCCACTCCTTGAGCGTAGACAGTTCTGCTTCCCTTCCATAGAAGACACCACGAATACTAGGTGCTTCGCCCCAATCTTGGTGATTGTTGACAATAGGTTTCACGGTAACTGAAGATGCGCGATACTCACTTTCAATAACTTGCTGTAACTTGGTGAGCTTTCCTGGACCAGCACCACTTACATTAAATTTTTTATAAACCTCACTTAATCTTTTGCGTACTGCCTCAGCGCTAATACCCAATTCTTTAGCGATCGCATTTGGCGATTGATCTTGAACGGCATACAATAACACCTCTAGCTCACTGCTAGACACACTCCGTTCTTGGGCTAAAGCCAAAAGAAAGTCTTCCGGAATCTCACTCATACTCACACCAAGACAAACTACACTCCAATGTTAGCTCACTAGGTGAGAACTTAATCTGCTCAGAGTGACGCTTGAACTATTGTCTGGTAATGAAAATATATTGTTGAGTCAGTACTTTTTAAATAATTTTCTCAGTTTTACTTGACTAAGTAACTAAGTTACTTTATAGTGAGTTTAACACAGGCAAATCAGATAACTTAGTAAGTTTGCGGTTGAATTACCCAAACTTAGTGAGTAAGAGGTAAAGGCAAAGGCTGAAACCGTTAATCAATTTTGAAAAGGCAAGCATTCAAAGTCTGTTGTCTGTAGGAATTGCATTTTAGGGGTTGATGCGCGTAGTGTGCGTTCTGCATCATCACGAGCATTAAGCACCTAAGTTTAATTTCAAAATTATCTTTGCAATTCATTTAAAAGTTTACTTTCACCATTTGTAAATACCAAAACCACTGTTGTTGATGTTCAAACTTGGCTCAGGTTTGATAGGACTGCTGCGTGCCTTGACTAGCTAAAAGCAACGCAAATATTGGCTCCTTTTTTAGGACAGTCGAGGTAGCCGTAGCTGCTGTTTAGATTCAACTCTCAAAACAGGACAAAAACTATGAAAATCAATCTCAAAGATGATGAAAATCTACTATTTAAGTGGTTTTGTCAGGGACTCAAGTATTTTTTGCTGACTCTGCTTGGTTTGGCGATCGCTCTTGTTTTATCTCACGTTTTTGGCGCTATCTCAATAGCTGGGATGCTGTTATCCACAAGTTTATGGATATGGTTTGTGAGGATAGCAGTATGTCTATTTTGTCTATTTGCGATCGCCATGATAATTGAGTCTTGGAGTTGATTCCTCACTCAATTATCAGCAACAAGATTGCAATTTTAGGTTCGTAGTGAAGTTGAATCAACTTTCTTGGGTTAAGTGCAAGTTAGCCCAAGGCTTCCCACTAGGAGATTATATCATGTCAAACAACAGCAATGGCTCTGGGGGAGAAACACTTTCGCCACTTTTAGTCATCTTAGTGGCAGGGTCAATTTCTTTGGCAATCGTTAACAAAGCTAATCACCCAGCATATTTTGATATCGTTAAAATAGCTATGGTCTACAGCTTTGGCTCAATCAAGTCCCAGGGAAAAACTAAACATTCCAATGACCAGGATGATATAGATAAGGACGAGTTGAAATAGCAGACATGAGAACTATCTGTAAAGGCAGTAAAAAATACCTGTTTTTCACAGATAGCCTGCCAAAGGTGAGTTGCAGATTATAATTTGCTTCTAAAATAAAAGAATGCTGTCAACTCCCACTCAACTACTGCGACTCTCTCAAGGACAACTGAACTTACTAGAAGCTTGTCCGCGTAAATTTCAACATACCTACCTAGAACAACTCAATTCGCCCTCAAATCCAGAACAAGAAGAACGGCAAACTTTGGGTAGTCGCTTTCACTTGCTAATGCAGCAGCGAGAAATGGGTTTGCCAATTGATAGTTTCTTGCAAGCAGATGCTAAACTGCAAAGCTGGATGCTAGCTTTTGCTGATGCAGCCCCAGAAATTTTAACGGCTGCATCTGATAATCAAACTTTCCGTGAAAGTGAACACTTCCGCACTCTGCAAGTTCAGGACTATTTGCTGACGGTTATCTATGATTTATTGATTGCAGATAACCAACAAGCACAAATTATCGACTGGAAAACTTATCCTAAACCACCCCATAAACGCAAATTAGAATCCAACTGGCAAACACGGCTTTATCTGTATGTATTGGCAGAAACTAGCGACTATTTGCCTGAAAATATTTCCATGACTTACTGGTTTGTCCAATCTGAGGGTAAACCGCAAAATATTAAATTTAATTACAATACTGCTCAACATATACAAACAGCAAAGGAACTTAATAAACTACTAAGCCAGTTAACTACTTGGTTAGAAAATTACCAAAATAACCAGCAGTTTCCCCAAGTGGTGGAGGGTAGCAAAACCTGTGATTATTGTCAGTTTGCCAAACGGTGCTATGCCTACGGCGGTAAACTACGCACACAAGCTACTGAAGAAGCAGTGAAAGACTCATTGCCAAATTTTGACAGCATTCAAGAAGTCTCACTCAACCTTATACATTAGAGGATTGTAAAATCCAATAGGGGTATAAAGAAATTACAATTTCTAAATTTATGTCAAGCTTTGACGAAAATGAAGCCATTTATGTCCGCGAATTAGGAATTGATGACATTGCTCCCATTTACCACTTGGGAGAAGAGTTATTTACTAGCGATTTATATCCTTATTTATACCGCACCTGGGACGAATGGGAGGTGATTGGACTTTACAACACCGATCCAGAATATTGTCTTGTGGCCGAAACAGACGGAGAATTAGCAGGATTCATTTTGGGAACGATTATCACCAAAGCATCCTGGACTTACGGATACATTTTATGGCTAGGAGTTAGTCCGAAGTTTCAGCGTCGGGGAGTAGCAGACAAGTTGGTTGATAAAGTCGTCGCCCGGATGATTGAAGATGGGGCGCGGTTTATGCTAGTAGACACTGACCCCACCAATACTTCAGCATTAAAGTTTTTTAACCGCAAAGGTTTTGGTAATATTCGCCAGCATATTTTCTTATCAATGAATTTAAGCAAACATGAATATTATGGCAGATTAATTGATTACGAACACCAAAAAGCTGAAAGAGCAGGTTACAGGCGATCGCGTCCGGCGATCCGTGCCCGGAAACCTGATAGCGTCGCCAATGAAGTAGTCCTCAATCCCCTAGTCAAAGAATCTCAAACTACCGAGGAGCAATCTCCGATTTAACTAGTTCCGTGGGTTTAAGTCCCCCACTTCTATCAAGCGGCAAGTTTTATGGCGCAGTCTAAATCCCTGTTGCAAAACTTAATTACGTAAAGCCTACGGCATAGCTGCGCTTAGAGCCTAGCCTTAGCGAGTCCGCGAACATCATTACGAATTACGAATTACAAATTATTTAACAATGCCAGAACAACAGCAGTGGACTATAGCAGCAACCGAACAACCCCCGGAGTGGTTCATCCAAGCGGTGAAACAGCATACACCTGCATCAAGTGGAATATATGCAGCGAAATTGTTGTGGCAACGGGGAATTAAAGATGATCAACAATTAACAGCTTTTATCAACCATAAAGCTTATCAACCAGCAAGTCCCTTTGAGTTTGGGCAAGAAATGCACCTAGCGATCGCCCGGTTGCAACAAGCATATAACGCCAGAGAAAAAATTGCCATTTGGGGAGACTTCGATGCTGATGGTATTACCGCCACATCTGTACTTTGGGATGGATTAGGGCAATTTTTCGCTCAAAATACCCAGTTAATTTACTACATTCCCAATCGTCTCAAAGAATCCCACGGACTTAATAATCAAGGGATTGATAACTTAGCAAAACAAGGTTGTAAATTAATAGTTACTTGCGACACAGGTAGCACAAACATTGAGGAAATTGTCTATGCTAAACAACTAAGCATAGATGTAATAGTTACAGACCATCACACCTTACCTGCCGAACGCCCACCCGTCTCAGCGATTATCAATCCCCGTTATTTGCCAAGGGAACATCAGCTGTTTCATCTTTCTGGGGTGGCGGTAGCTTATAAGTTGGTGGAAGCACTATATCAAACCCTGCCTAATATTGCAAAACATCCCTTAGAGGATTTATTAGATTTAGTAGCAGTAGGATTAATTGCCGACTTAGTGCAGTTAAGTGGAGATTGTCGCTATTTGGCACAGATGGGAATTCAACGACTGCAAGCAGATTTTCAACAGCCAGCAGCAGCGCGTCGGCGTCCGGGGGTGGGACGATTATTAGAATTGTGCCAGAGAAGTGGCGATCGCCCCACAGATATTTCTTTTGGTTTGGGCCCAAGAATCAACGCCGTCAGCCGCATTCAAGGTGATGCCAGTTTTTGCGTTGAATTATTAACCAGTCGTGATGCCAAACGTTGTCACGAACTAGCCGAAGTTACAGAACTCGCAAATGCCCGCCGCAAATCTTTACAAAAAGATGTGCAAGCGCAAGTAGCACAAAAACTTACTCAATTAGACTTATCAACCACCAGCGTCATAGTCCTAGAAGATGCCCAATGGCCTGCGGGTGTATTGGGCTTAGTCGCCGGACAGGTAGCACAAGAAACAAGTCGCCCGACGATTTTATTAAGTACAGAAGGAGCAGGGGAGGCAGGGGGAGAAATTACTCCTTTATCTTCTAACTCAGAACTCAGAATTCAGCACCCAGCACTCGCATTAGCCCGTGGTTCTGCTCGTTCGGTGAATTCCGTCGATTTATACCAACTGGTGAAAGACCAAGCACATTTGTTACATCGTTTTGGGGGACATCCCTTTGCAGCGGGTTTGAGTTTGTTAGTGGAGAACATTCCTTTATTTACAGCAGCGATTAATCAGCAGTTGCGGCAATCTTTAGGTAGTACAACCCTAACGCCAACTGTGCAAGCAGACTTGACGGTAACAGTAGCAGACTTGGCCAAAGAGTTATTTTTGGAACTGAAACTGCTAGAACCTTGTGGAATGGGGAACCCTGTTCCGAAATTGCTAATTCAAAACTGCTGGTTTGAAAATTCTTGGCATCGCAATCAGCAGGATTGGCAAGGGAAAAAAATACAGTACATTAAAACCGAGTTTGATATTCGGGACGATTCCAGCAGAAGTGCTTTTCCTGGTATATGGTGGGGACACTACAAAGATGAATTGCCTGTAGGAAGGTGTGATTGCATAGCAGAATTAGACTATAACACCTTCAAAAAACGTTATGAAATCAGATTAATTGCCGTGCGTCCCAGTGTTAACTCAGCACTCAACACTCGGAACGGGCTAAACCCTAGCTATCCGCTAACACCACTCATCTTAGATTTACGGAATCAGGAACACTCAGGAATCAGGACTCAGCACTCAGCACTGATTATTGAAGATTGTCCCACGAATTGGGATGATTTACGCGCGTGGTTGCGGCGATGTCTAACAACAAGCCGCTCTGCATCTACCCTTGACAATCAGCAACAACTAGCGATCGCTTGGTCTAAACCCAACCATCAACCACCGAATCAAATTTGGCTGACTCTTGTAGGAATTGCCAAATATCTCAGTCGTACAAATCAACTAGTTACCCGCGTCCAACTTTTAGAGAAAATCGGCATCAGCGACCAAACCTTACTTGTAGGAATCAAAGCTTTAAAATCTTTAGGGTTCACAGTCAAACTACAAGACCGTTATTTGCAAATCACCTGGCATCCAAGCGATAGTGCAGAAAACTTTGCCGACGCAGCAGTTGCACGATTTTTAGCTGCTGTGCGAGAAGAACAATTTCAGCAACAGTATTTTGCCGAAGTGCCTTTATCTACTATTGTGGCGATCGCCAGCTCTGACAATTATATCTGACTTTTCCCGTTAAGTCTCTTTTGCAAGCTGCCAACCCTCACAGAGATCGTGTAATTTTAACCAACCTCGCCACAGTACTTGAATGCC
>NZ_JBALGC010000034.1:0-33093 GCF_036916575.1 Nostoc sp. | reverse complement strand
AGCACCGAATTTTAATTACTGTACCGTATATGCTGCGCTGTTTCTTGAATCCTTTACCAGTAAGCATTTCAAGACTTAACGGGAAAAGTCAGATCAGTTAGCGCAGCCTCTTCGTTAGCGAAGCGGTAGCGAGGACCAAGCGTCCGCAGGAGCGTCACTTTGCAAGACGAGCAAGCATTGAAAAGCCCTAAAGAGCTTATTCCATAATACTTTTGAATAAGTGAATGAGTGAATGAGTGACTTTTGCCTTGCGGTACTAGCTTGACAAAGTACTAGTACAGCGGACTCGTAAATCCAGCTACCATCTCAATTAACAAGACTTGGGTCTTAAGGCCCTTGTTAAAGATAGGCAAACTTCCGCTACACTGTACTACTATTGTTATAGTCGATCAATTATCTTGGCATTCTCTGGCAGTTTGGCGTTTCTTTGCCCAGCAGTACGCGCCCTAGCAGTGAACAAACCAATGGGAGTATTTAATAAATCTACAAGGGTGGCTTTACTCGCGATGCCTGCGGCGGGCTGCGCCAACGCCTTCTTAATATCCCTTGGTATTTCCTTCAATAACCAACGTACTAAGCGATAGCCGCATTCTTTGGGTGTAATCTCTCGCATCAAATCTACACCGTGCAGTTCGTGCAAATACTTATTTGAGCGTCCATAGCGCTGCCATTGACTTTGCAGTTCTTGAAGTGTGGCGCGGTGGCGGTGCTGAACGATCGCATTCGGAGCAAATTCCAAACGCCCGATGTTTTCCCCCAAAATCCGCCAGCAAATGTCGGCATCGCCACCAGTAGTAAGATAGGGGCGAAATAAACCCGCTTTTTCTAAAGCAATGCGTCGAACCGCCAAATTAGCGGTTTGACCATAGGGACGAGAATGAGCAAGTGTGTGCTTTTGCGACAAAGTTTCTTGACGGTCTGCGTGTTGTTCTAGCAGAGTTATGCCTGGTAGTGCCAAAATTTCACCAGCGACAATTACCACTTTTGAGTTTACAAAAGGCTGAATTAATGCATCTAACCATTGCGGTTGTGGACGACAATCTGCATCGGTAAAAACTATAATTTCACCTACAGCGGCGCGAATCCCAGTATTACGAGCAGCATAGGAGCTTTGAATTTGGTTTTCGCTCAACGGGTGAATTGTAATTGGGCAATTTTCGGCAGATGTTTTGAGGATGGTGAGAGTGCGATCGCTACTATTATTGTCCACCAACAAGTACTCTATCCGGTCTTTTGGGTAGGTTTGAGACAACAGACAATTAATTAACTCTGGTAAATCCGCCTCACCGTTATAAATAGGAACAACCACCGACACCATTGGTAAAAAGTTGGTGGCGGTGGTTGCATCAACTGGCTGATGATTCATAAATCTGAGATTTTGGAGATAGGATTACTAGCTAGTATTCCCAAACCAAAATCCTGGAACGGTATATCAAGCAGTTTTCATAACTCCAAAAATCTGGATTTGGGAATACTACTATATAAACACCTGGTAACAAATCATTCGCGTCAATTTACAATTTCAGGTCACTAGCGCGGCTCATGGGTCGAGTGGGCTGATTTGCCGGCGGTTGGGCAAAGTTGTTATTTGATAGAATTGCGATCGCCCGGGCATATTGCGGATCACTCTTAGTTCCGATTAAATCTGGATTAGAAGCCAACTGACGCTCTTGTGTCTCTGTCAAGTCTAGCTTGATATCTGGCGTAATCCCTTTATGGTTAATATCCGTTCCCGCAGGGGTGAAGTAATGGGCAATGGTAACTGCCAAGCCGGAACCATCTGCGAGTTCATGAACTGATTGTACTAAGGCTTTGCCAAAGGTTTGACCACCTACGACTACCGCCCGCTTATTATCCTTGAGTGCCCCTGTGAGGATTTCGCTAGCACTAGCTGAATTACCATCCACTAAGACCGCCAAAGGACGATTTGTCAGAGCAGTGCGATTGGCTTTAGTTTCCTCACTGCTTCCCACACGGTCTACAGTCTTGACAATTCCGCCGTCATCATACCACATCCGGGCAATTTCAATGCTCGCCTGCAACAAACCGCCAGGATTTCCTCGCAAATCTAAGACATAAGAATCAACTTTCTTAGTGTTCAAATCGCGGATGGCTCGTTGCATTTGGTCTGCGGCGTGGGCGCTAAATTCCCGCAAACGGATATAGCCAATGCGGCGATTCCCTTCTTGCCTGAGGGTATAACGTACCGTTGGCACTTCAATACTTGCCCTCGTCAGCTTCAGCTCAAAAGGATTTTGTCCCGCCCGTCCTAGTCGTAGCCTGATGGGAGTACCCGCTTTGCCGCGAATTAGCTTGGAGGCGTCATCCACTTTCATTTTGAGAGTGGGTTTGCCGTCAATGGCCAAAATTTCATCGCCTGCTTTGATCCCAGCTTTTAGCGCCGGAGAATTTTCTATGGCTTCGACAACAGTGAGCCGCTGAGTTTTTTGGTTCACTTCCATCCGAATACCAATGCCAGAGACTTCCCCAGATGTTTGGCTAGTCAGGGCTTCAAACTGTTTGGGGTCCATGAATCGAGTGTAAGGATCTCCCAACTTTTGTAAAGCTTCGCGGATGGCAGCATAAGCTTCTTCACGAGAAGAATAGTCTTTGCTCAACAGGCTTTGCCTGGTTGCTTGCCAATCTTGTTGATTAAATTTACTATCAACATATTCATGATTCACCAGTTGCCAAACTTGGTCAACTATTGCTTTCGGGCTGTCTTGTAAAGCTAGAGCAGCACGCACACCACGAGTCCAAGCGGGGCCGAACACAGACATAGTAGCAGTTGTGGCGATCGCTCCACCAATCAAGGCTACTTGGAGCGGCGAGTAACTTTTCGCAGATTGGTTCATGTATATCAGTTGGAATAATTGTGTTGTTGACAGTTTAGCAATCAGGCTTTCCAGAAATTTTTAAGTTTTTATACCCCAAACTAAGCTATGCTCACTCCATCATTTTTATCGTTGAATTATGCCGAAAATACTGCATTATTAACAACCATTTCTCAGTTTGTTAGCCTTCTCCGGAAGGCTATACTGAACATGTGACACTTTGAGCAGCGTCATGTTTGCACTTCTTCATTACCTTTATAAGATAGCACTTTGATCACTTAATTGCAGCACTGTTAGACAGCCATTAAATCAGGTTTTCTTACATAAGTCATGAAACGCAAATTTACCATCAAATCATTAATTTCTATTAAAAGAAATTCTGCTAATCTGTGGCAAGTGTTACAAAAACTAACTGCTGGATTGTACTTTGTCCTGGGCACTTGGCTGATTTTTACCACTATAACCTTAGTTTTTGCTTCTTTGCAGCCAGTAGATGCCTTCTTAGTGCTTGGTGGCAGTATTCATCGAGAAACTTATGTTGCCCAACAAGCAAAACAATACCCGCAAACCCCAATTTTAATTTCTCATGGTTCCCCAGACCCCTGTATATGGTTAATTTTTCAACGGGAATTAGCAGAGTTATCAAACGTTTGGTTAGAAAAGTGCGCGAATTCTACCTTTGAAAATTTTTATTATGGTATTCCAATTCTGCGGCGTTGGGGAGTGCATAAAGTCATGTTGATTACCTCGCCAAGTCATTTACCCAGAGCTAAATGGATGGCGCAGATTCTTTTGGGTGCTCATGGTATTTGGGTAGAGCCAGAGATTGTTCAAGAATTGGGTATTCCTGGTAATCATGAATCTTGGACTAAAACTGGATTAGATGTAACACGCAGCTTATTTTGGGCGATTTTAAGTCAAATTATTCAACCGCAATGCTCAAATGTCACAAAACTTACTGATGTAGATATGCAAGCTTGGGAGCATCGAGGTTTTCATTGCGAACACCAAGGAGGGTTGAGGAGATAAGGGAGATGAGGATTTATCAGAGGAATATAATGCTACTCAGTTTTTGGTAGCATGATAACCGTGTCATCATGCTAATTATGATAGTATCATTTAAGGATCAAGGAACCGAAGATATTTTTGATGGCAATGACTCAAAGGAAGCTCGAAAGCAATGTCCTATATACTGTTGGGAAGTTGCACAAAGAAAATTAGATCAAATTAATGCAGCGTTATCTCTAGATGACATTAAAGTTCCACCAGGTAACAGGTTAGAAGTACTAAAAGGTGCTCGTAAAGGTCAGCATAGCATTCGGATAAATGACCAATATCGAATTTGCTTTATATGGACACTCCAGGGTGCATCAGAAGTTGAAATAGTCGATTACCATTAGGAGGTAACAACAGATGAGAGTTCCAAAGTATAGACCTCCATCACATCCAGGTGAAATATTACTTAAAGATTTTCTAGACCCAATGGGAATAACCCAAAGAGAACTTGCAGATGCACTTCACGTTCCTTATCAGCGAATAAATGAGCTTGTAAATCAAAAGCGAGGTATTACACCTAGTACGGCAATAAGGTTATCAAAATTTTTTGGAAATAGCTCAGAGTTTTGGTTAAACCTCCAACAAAATTGGGAACTTTACCATGTTCTCAAGGAAGAAGAAGAGGAACTAAAAAGTATTCTGCAATTTCGACCCACGAAGTAGCGATCGCCTTTCAAAATAAAGCCTTAACCCAAGAAGGAAGTAGCCAAACTAGTTATTAGACAGAATTTTTCTAGATATCCACTGTCAGCAAGTGAGGATAAATCTTTGTTATAGGCGTTTGCTGTCATAATAGACAAAAATTTACCAAAGGAGAATTAATGCAAAAGTTCCCAATCTTTCAGCATCAAAATAGCATCTCTATACAAAGACAAATCCACCTGGTAAACTTCTATTCCCTGTCCGATTCCTTGTAGAAGGGTAATTGTCAATTTTCCTCCCAAGTGTTCACGGAACTCGGTAAGCCCTCTAAATAGACAATGCGGATGGTCTAGTTGATCTAATTGTTTTGTCAGTGCCGATGCATACAAGGTAAAGCCTAATTTATTGAGTGTATTTAGAACCCTTTGCCACTCAGATTCCAAGAGTTGACCTGTTAAATATGAATAGGTCGTATCTAAAGCAATGCCGATCGCCACAGCTTCACCATGACGTAAGCTATAATTAGTTAAATGCTCCAGTTTGTGAGCAGCCCAGTGTCCAAAATCCAAAGGACGCGATGAACCCATTTCAAAGGGGTCGCCACTACCAGCAATATGCTCTAAGTGTAACTGGGAACAGCGATAGATTAGCCTTTCCATTATGTCCATATCTCGATTAGCCAATTTATCGGCATTGATCATAATGAAATCGAAGAAATCTGCATCTTTAATCAGCGCCACTTTCACAGCTTCTGCAATACCCGATCGCCAATCTCGATCATCAAGGGTAGTAAGAAAATCAAAGTCATTCAAGACAGCATAAGGTGGCATGAATGTCCCTAAAAAGTTTTTCTTACCGAAGGCATTGATTCCGTTCTTTACTCCTACACCCGAATCGTTTTGCCCTAATACTGTTGTCGGTACTCGTAGCAGCCGAATTCCTCGGTGAGCCGTTGTTGCTGCGTATCCTACCATGTCTAGGACGGCTCCACCTCCAATTGCTAACACGTAGGAGTGACGGCACAATCCAGCTACATTGATCCGCTGATGAATTTGCTCTATAAATCTAGAATCGTTCTTGACTGCTTCTCCACCCGAAACTACTATCGGCTCACCGCTCAAGGTAAGTACATCTCTATAATACTGGGCGTAAACTGATAATTTTTTTAGCAACCCATCCTGGTATTGTAAAAATCCTCCATCTACCACTGCTAGCACTTGTTTTGGGGTTGTCTCCCCATCTGCGGCAATCACTTGTGCCAGTAAAGGATTATCTAAGTGAAATAGACCTCTAGTGAAGTGAACATCATAATTGAAGGTCACGCGGACACATTGGTTAATTGGTTGCAGATTAAAAGCGGTTTTTTGTTGAATAGCCATTTGAATATTATTCCTCTTTAATTAACTGTAAATAAATTCATTAAAGCAATTAAAACTGACAGAAAACTTAACATAAAATAACTTAGATCATTCAATGTTTAAATGATTTACTAGAAAGATAGAGCTAATAAATTAATCCTGGTTTTGAAGTCCGTTCACCCTAGTAGTTCAAGTTAAAAATAACATTAATTTTTAATTTTATTGATGCCTAGACTTTATATCTGAGGTTGGCAATACAATAAAGAGCATTACTACATAAAATTTTAATTTTTTCCGTAAGAGAATTTAATAGTTTATCTAATCAAAATGATATCTTTACAGTATCTTATTTCAAGTCGGGAGATTTTTGTAGATTCAGTGAAGTTCTCAGATCAGTAGTATATTATCTAACTGTTTGAATCACAAAGTATCAAGTTTAGTGGTAGATTTTATACTTAGTTGTCACAAAAAAGTTGGGCAACTTCTCCTGAATTCATCATGAGTAAAGTAAACAAGTTACTATATCACTGGTTGTTAAAGTCTGTTTCAGAGAAAGCTTTTACTTGGCTGGAACAGAAGCAGGCACAGATTGCTAGCGGTGCTGCTGAACGAGTGTTTTATACGGCATTTAGTGCTGTGCCGCGTTATCTAGGTAAACAGGATTTGCAGCTAACATTCCAGGACTTAGAAGCAGCACAGGATGTGATTCCCGGTTGGTATCCTAGTCATTGGAGTGTAGATCAAGCGGCTCGCACACTCTTGCTTCTAGCTTTGCCCCACGATGATGCCCAGGGGTATGTGCAAACTCTTGATCAAGTCTTCTCCACTGCCGATATGGGGGAGTTAGTTGTGCTTTATCAAAGTTTGCCCTTGTTACCACATCCAGAGTTATATCGCCATCGCGCTGCTGAGGGAATTCGTAGCAATATGAGTAATGTATTCCAAGCCATAGCACTACGTAACCCTTATCCAGCGGATTATTTAGATAATGCTGCTTGGAATCAAATGGTGCTGAAGGCTGTGTTTGTCGGCAGTCCGTTGCATCTAATTTGGGGACTAGATCGGCGTGCTAACCCAGAATTGGCGAGGATGTTGGCAGACTATGCCCATGAACGTTGGGCAGCTAAACGCTTAGTTACACCAGAACTTTGGCGACCTGTAGGGCGGTTTGCGGATAGTGCAATCATTACAGATTTGGAAAAAGTACTGGCTAATGGGGATATAGACGAGCAAAAAGCAGCAGCTTTAGCTTGTGCTGAGTCGTCTTTACCCCAAGCGCAAGCATTACTTTCGCGTTACCCAGATTTACAGTCATCCATTCAACAAGGTAATCTGACTTGGAGCAGTTTTAGCCGTGATGCCTGCGGCAGGCTGCGCTAACGTCTCTTTGTTTACAAATGAAAGGGACTGGGGAAAAGTTTTCCAAATACCCAATAACTAAAACTTAATACCCAGTACCCAATTCCCTATCCCTAATAAAATTTATCGCTCATTAAACCATACTATGATGTTTATCGATCCTCACATTCACATGTGTTCCCGTACTACCTACGATTACCTAGTAATGCGGGAATATGGCATTGTTGCCGTTATTGAACCAGCCTTTTGGTTAGGACAACCCCGAACCAACGCTGGCACATTTAAAGACTACTTCAGTAGTCTTGTGGGCTGGGAACGGTTTCGTGCTAGTCAGTTTGGCATCCAACACTATTGCACAATCGGACTAAATCCGAAAGAAGCTAATAATGAGGCACTAGCAGCAGAAGTTATAGAACTGCTACCACTTTATGCTTGTAAAGAAGGAGTTGTTGCTATTGGCGAAATTGGCTATGACGACATGACAGAAGCAGAGGATAAATACTTTTGTAAACAGTTAGAATTAGCCAAAGAACTCGATATGTTGGTACTAATTCATACTCCTCACCGGAATAAGAAGGCGGGTGCTAGTCGGAGTATGGATCGGTGCATTGAATATGGTTTAGATCCCTCACAAGTAATTATTGACCACAACAACGAGGAAACCGTTGAAGAAGTATTAGGACGGGGTTTTTGGGCAGCTTTCACGATTTACCCACAGACGAAGATGGGTAACGCTAGGATGGTAGAAGTTGTCCGCAAGTATGGACGTGATCGGATAATTGTAGATAGTAGCGCTGATTGGGGTATTAGCGATCCTTTGGCAGTCCCAAAAACTGCTCAGTTGATGTTAGACAGGGGCATTCCTGAAGAACATGTACGAGCAGTTTGTTATGAAAATGCTCTCGCTGCTTACAGTCAAACTGGGCAGATGCAAGCATCAGACTGGCTCAATCCCCAATCTGTTGATCAACGTCAGATGTTCAATGGTAATTCTGTGTTGCGGGGACAGGAACCAGGAATTAAATCAGTTTCAGATTATGTGTTAATTGAGTAGAAAATTGGTAGTGGGGAGTCGGGAGTAGGGAATAGCAAAGAGGAATTTTCATCCTGAGTTGTGAATCATAGTTCATGGGTGTCTCTTGCATAAATATCTGATTCATTTGTAATATGCGATTTATTTTGAGAAATTACTAGCCACGGAGGCAGATAAGTGAATGTTGCAAGCTTAAATTTTCAAGGCTGGCGAGGTTATCTGGAATTGATGCGTCCTGCTAATATTGTTACTGCTTGGGCAGATATTCTTGTTGGTTTTGCTGCTTCTGGCTCTGGGATGATTTTTGCTAAATTCATCAATGGAGAAGCAACTTTTGCCATACTAATTCCATTAGCTTGGTTATTATTAGCTACAACCGGTTTATACGGCGGCGGTATAGTTTTTAATGATGTTTTTGATGCTGAATTAGATGCAAAAGAGCGACCAAATAGAGCAATTCCCAGTGGTCGCGTATCTCTTCAAAATGCTACTTTATTGGGGAGTTTACTGTTTGCAATCGGCATTGGAGCCGCTTTTCAAGTATCCTGGTTGAGTGCTGTGATCGCTATATTTATCACTCTTTCATGTCTTTTATATGACTCACTCGCCAAACATCATCCTTTTTTTGGCCCTTTAAATATGGGTTTGTGCCGTGGTAGTAACTTATTATTAGGTGTAAGTGCTGTACCCGCAATTATCGGAGAACGTTGGTATTTAATGCTGATTCCTGTTCTTTATATTGCTGCTATCACCGCAATTAGTCAAGGAGAAGTTCACGGAGGTAAGAAGATTACAGGAGTTCTAGCATTACTACTGATTGCAATAGTTTTGACGGCAGTTTTAGCTTTAGGATTATTAGGAGAGTATACAGCGATCGCCGCACTACCTTTTGCAGCTTTATTAGCTATTCGAGTATTGCCTAATTTTATCAAAGCAGCGCGTGAACCGATAGCCGAAAATATCCGAACTGCTGTAAAAGGAGGCGTGTTATCTCTAATAGTCTTAGATGCAACTGTTGCATCTGGTTTTGCTGGTTTGTATTACGGTTTATTAGTTCTAATTTTGCTACCAATTTCGATCAAGTTAGCAAAAATATTTGCCGTTACTTAAATTTCAATGTACACACCCAGTAATACCATATTCAACAATCTTTGTAACAAATGAATCGGCTGTAGGGGAGCATAGATGTGCATTGGTGTCAACTTAACGTAAAAACCAGTCTAGACAGAGCTTTAAGAGATTGCCTTGTTAAGAGTGTGTAGCTCTTAATGCCTCCTAGTAGGCTCGGCTTTGCCTTCTTACTCAAGACAGCAGCCCAATCAGGTGCATTTCCAGCTAGAGGCTGGAAACGAGGTTTTAAAAGGGTTTGAGCTGAAGTTGACACCAATGATAGATGTGCGCTCCTACTCATGAATATGTGGCAGGTATTTTGTGAAATGGTATAAGCCAAAAAAACAGATTATTAGCGTATATAGGGCATAAAGCTAGAAAATGAAAATTACAAAAGGCAGCAACTTTCATTTAACTTATTGCAGCAATATTCATCCTGGCGAAAGTTGGCTAGAGGTTTTTGCCAATTTAGAAAACTATATTCCCAATCTCAAGTCACGTTTATCACCTACAGAACCTTTTGGGATTGGTTTGAGATTAGCAGATGCAGCCGCAAAACAACTTTTAGAAAATAATAACTTAGCTCACTTCCAAGCGTGGCTAACTCAACAAAATTTATATGTTTTTACCTTAAATGGATTTCCTTATGGGGGATTCCATCGACAGGTGGTAAAAGACCAAGTTTATGCACCAGATTGGTCTACACAAGAACGGCTAAACTATACACTAAACTTGACACAAATTTTAGCTACTCTGTTACCAGAAGGACTGGATGGCGGAATTTCTACACTGCCATTATCCTATAAACCTTGGTGGGAAAAAGACCAAGCAACTTTCGAGACTGTTCTGAAAAAGAGTTGTTTGAATATAGCATCAGTTGTTGTAGAAATGATTCGTATCTGTGAAGAAACAGGAAAAATACTCCACATTGATTTAGAACCTGAGCCGGATGGATTAATTGAAAACACCTCAGAAGTAATTGATTTCTATCAAAATTATTTATTGCCAATTGGCGGTAGTTACTTATCAGAAAAATTAAATATTGAGCAGAGTTTAGCAGAAACTAAATTGCTAGAGCACGTTCGTATCTGCTATGACACCTGCCATTTTTCAGTTGAATATGAGCAGCCAAAGTCTGTGTTTACGCGTTTGCAATCGGTAGGAGTTAAGATTGGCAAAATTCAAATCAGTGCAGCAATTAAAGTAAAAACACCTGCTGAGATTGAGAAGCGTACTTTGATAGTTGAGCGTTTACGTCCTTTTGCTGAATCTACCTATCTTCACCAAGTAATAGAACGTCGCAGTGACGATACGCTGTATCACTATCCTGACTTAATAACTGCATTACCACACTTAGAACAATCTTTAGCTGAAGAATGGCGCATTCACTTCCATGTTCCAATTTTTATTCATGATTATCAAATTTTACAGTCTACCCAAGATGACATTGTTACTGTTTTGCATCTACTTAAAATAAACAATGCTTGTCAACATTTAGAAATTGAGACTTACACTTGGGATGTATTGCCATCAGAAATGAAGATAGATTTACTGACTTCTATTCAGCGAGAATATGAGTGGGTATTAAAATTAATTCGTAATTCGTAATCATCGCCATTCGCGTAGCGTCTCGTAGACAAGGCGAGAAGCAAGCTACTTAATTCGTAATTACTAAATTAAGATTTAAACTGGGTTTTCTGGTTTAAATCTGTAGAGATACGTTATGGTGCGTTTCTACTTATTTTTTCAAATTGATATAAGAGAGGATTAAGTTTATGCAGAAAACGGTTGTTCTAAATGTCGTGGGATTAACGCCTAGCTTACTAGGAGAAAACACGCCGTTTTTATCTTCTTGGGCTGATAAAGGGCAGGTAGTTCCCATTGCAACAGTGTTACCTGCTGTGACTTGTTCGGTTCAGGCTACTTATTTAACAGGAAAATTGCCTGATGAACATGGAATTGTTGCTAATGGTTGGTACTTCCGCGATGAATGTGAAGTGAAGTTTTGGCGGCAGTCTAATAAACTAGTACAGGCTCCTAAAGTTTGGGAAATAGCTAAATCAATTGATCCAAACTTCACTTGTGCCAACCTGTTTTGGTGGTACAACATGTATTCCTCAGTAGATTATGCCATTACACCACGCCCAATGTATCCCGCAGATGGGAGAAAATTACCTGATATTTATACCCATCCTAGTGATGTGCGATCGCAAATTCAATCTGATTTAGGTAACTTCCCTCTGTTCGATTTTTGGGGGCCAAAAACTACCATTAGTTCTAGTCAATGGATTGCCAATTCGGCAAAATGGATTGAGGAACGTTACAGCCCTACATTATCACTAGTTTATTTACCACATTTAGATTACTGTCTGCAAAAGTTTGGTAGGAATGAAACACAAATTCAAGCTGATTTGCGAGAAATTGATGCTGTTTGTGGTGATTTAATTGAATATTATCAAGCACGTAATACTCAGGTAATTGTTCTTTCTGAGTATGGGATTACGCCAGTCTCCAAAGCAGTGGATATCAACCGCATATTACGGGAAAATGGTTTAATTGCTGTACGAGAAGAATTGGGGCGAGAACTGCTCGATTTTGGTGCTAGCATTGCCTTTGCCGTTGCTGATCATCAAATTGCTCATGTGTATGTGAATGATCCGGCGTACATTCCAAAAGTGCGATCGCTTTTAGAAGCGACTGAAGGCGTAGCCCAGGTATTGGATGAAGAGGGTAAGCAAGCCTACCATCTTGCTCATCCTAGATCAGGGGAATTAGTTGCGATCGCTCAATCTGATGCTTGGTTTACCTATTATTATTGGCTCGATGATGCAAAAGCACCTGATTTTGCTAGAACTGTAGATATCCATCGTAAACCTGGTTACGATCCTGTAGAACTTTTCCTTGATCCGCAGATAAAATTTCCTCAAGGAAAAATTGCTCTCAAGCTACTGAAGAAACAACTGGGTTTTCGCTACTTAATGGACGTGATTCCTCTGGATGCTTCTTTAGTACGTGGCTCTCACGGACACATTATCACTTCTGTTGCCGAAGGGCCTCTATTTATCACCCATCAAACTCACCTAGTTGATGAAAATCGAATTGAGGCGACAGATGTTTGCTCGTTGATTCTCAAACATTTAAATCAGAAGTAAAAAGGGCGGTTAGAAACCGCGTCCACACGGAACTTTACCCACCTGCGTGGGTGACTTCTTGAAGAAGTTGGGGATTTGATAAATGAAAACAGACTCATTAATGGAGTTCAAAGACTCATTAATGGAGTTCAGAGGCTCATTAATAAAGTTCAAAGGCTCATTAACGGAGTTCAGAGGCTCATTAATGCAGTTCAAAGACTCATTAATGGAGTTCAGAGGCTCATTAATGCAGTTCAAAGACTCATTAATGGAGCTAAAAGGCTCATTAATGCAGTTCAAAGACTCATTAATGGAGTTCAGAGGCTCATTAAGTAGATAAACAAAAAAATTTACAGTTATTGCGATCGCACCCTTCGCAAAGCATATCTTAGAGAAGTAGTTCTAGGCGTTGCGATCGCATTATTTTACTTCACTGCATTTGCAATGACATAGTGTAATTAATTATGTTGCCTACTTATTAGACTAGGATTTGAATCCCAGGCGGGTAATGCAGCCGGTGCAGATTACCTAAATTGCTGAAACCAAGGCCAGATAAAAGCAACCATTCTCCTGAACCAAGGCTGACGATTCCGCCGTAAGGCTTCCAGATTTTCACGAAAGGTTATTGTATGGGGATGATTTGCCCCCAAGCGTTTTTCAGCGATCGCCAAAGCTTGGATGTACAAAAGTTCGGCATCGCTGTACCTTCCCTGGGAATCGTAGAGTAATGCCAAATTGTTCAGGCTAATTGCCACATCAGGGTGTTCATTCCCCAGCAAGCGTTTTTTCATCTCTAAAGCTTGAATGTACAAAGGTTCGGCATCGTTGTACCTTCTCTGAGAACGGTAGAGTTCTGCCAAATTGTTCAAGCTAGTTGCCACATCGGGGTGTTCATCTGCCAGCAGGCGTTTTCTCATTTCTAAAGCTTGGATGTACAAAGGTTCGATATCGCTGTACCTTCCCTGAGAATTGTAGAGTCCAGCTAAATTGTTCAGGCTAGATGCCACATCGGGGTGTTCATCCCCCAGCAGGCGTTTTGTCATTTTTAAAGCTTGAATGTACAAAGGTTCGGCATCGCTGTATCTTCCCTGAGAATTGTAGATTCCAGCTAAATTGTTCAGGCTAGTTGCCACATCGGGGTGTTCATACCCCAGCAGGCGTTTTGTCATTTCTAAAGCTTGAATGTACAAAGGTTCGGCATCGCTGTACCTTCCCTGAGAACGGTAGAGTTCTGCCAAATTGTTCAGGCTAGTTGCCACAGAGAGGTGTTCATCCCCCAGCAGGCCTTTTCTCATCTCTAAAGCTTGAATGTACAAAGGTTCGGCATCGCTGTACCTTCCCTGAGAATTGTAGATTCCAGCTAAATTGTTCAGGCTAGTTGCTACAGAGAGGTGTTCATCCCCCAGCAGGCGTTTTCTCATTGCTAAAGCTTGGATTAACAAAGGTTCGGCATCACTGTACTTTCCCTGTGAACGGTAGAGTAATGCCAAATTGTTTAGGCTAGTTGCCACATCAGGGTGTTCATCCCCCAGCAGGCGTTTTCTCATCGACAAAGCTTCGATGTACAAAGGTTCGGCATCGCTGTACCTTCCCTGTGAATCGTAGAGTCCTGCTAAATTGTTCAGGCTAGTTGCCACATCAGGGTGTTCATCCCCCAAACGTTTTCTAGCAGCTGATAAACTTTGTTCACGCCAAGGTAAAGCTTGCTCATAAGCTCCTTGACCTTGGTAAAATCTACCCAAGCCTACAAAAGGCCAAATTAAATCATCATCGCTTAACCAAGCTTGGTAAACTGTGGCAGCTTCCCCAAGGTGTGGAATGGCAAGAGTTGCTTGAGCAATTTCTATCAATGTGGGTGTTTGAGGAATATCTTTTGCTACGGCTACCATTGCTTGACAATAGCCGCGCTTGAGTTCATCAGCTTGAGTTAACTCTTCTAACTTCTGCTGCAATAATTCTCGAATGCGATCATGGATTTGGTAGGTGTCTTCTGCCAATTCTTGCAGCAAATAACGCTCAACTAAAATAGTGCAGTTAGCTTTAAAGTCAAATTCCAAATCGCTATAACTTGCTGCTGATTCTACGAAAGACCAAGGGATAGGAGCCAAAGCAAACAAACTTAACAGACAAGCCGATTTTTGCGCTTCTGGTTCCAAGCTTTGCCAATTCAACTCAAAAGCTGCTGCTACACCAGACTCACCTGCTGATGCTTGCTTCTGTAGCTGTGCGAGGATGTCTGCTAGCATAATACTCTCCCTGGCTTACGGCAGATAGCCGCTATTTGGTAAATTCCAATGGCGATATAACCAACATGTTCGCAAAGTTTTTTTGCTGTCTCTGTGTCCTGTTGAACATATTCATCCCTCAATAGCTTCGCTAATAATTCTAAGGCTGCATCTGGTGACAACTCACCTAACGGCAGTGATGGATATGCTAACCCTGTATTTAGACGAGTGGTAATTAACACCTTAAACCGAGAACCTTTAAGTGGTAGATAGGGTTGAATTTGCTTCCAGTCTTTAACATCATCAAATATTAATAAAACTTTGCCAGCTTGCCACTTCTTCCAGCAATAAGCAACTTGACCTGCTAGGCTTAATCCATCCGGTGGATTAAAGTCAGGTAAATTCACAACTCCAAACTCTACTAACTGGGTTCCCAAATCAATACCTTGGGGATTTAACCAACAACACCCACTAGAATAATCTTCCAAATATTGCCATGAGTATTGAATAGCTAACTCTGTTTTACCCACGCCACCTTGTCCAGTCACATCGCTAATTGCCACAATATCATTTGCTTGCAATAGCTGACGCAATTGTTCTATTTGCTCATCCCTGCCAACAAACTTACGAGCTTGACTCTGTGGGATATTATGCGGGATATCAAACGGGTTGAAATGAAATTTTTCAATATCTCCATCCCAACTGCGGGAATAAAAATAAGTCGGCAGTTGTTTTTTATCTAAACCGTTAAATCGCTGCTTAACGACCTCGGTAACTTCCCTCATATCCGGCGGAAAAGTCCCATTAGCTGATGCTAAAGCCTCTCGCACAGTTTGAGAAAAGTATCCTGTTTTATTTTCAGAATTTACCTTAGCTTCCTCTCCTTCCCGCGTAGCCACTAACACAAATTGTTGAGTATCTGTCCTTGGCTCACCACTCAAAAAAACTTTGCCACCTAAGTTAGTTGGTCTTCCATCCAACTCTAAAACATAATTGGCACAGGCATCAATAATACAAATATGATTACGAATCTGAAATTTATCAGAACCCAGCAAAATTAATAAAGAATTCAAATCTAAATTCTGCCAATTCTGTTTATTTGCATCAGCACAAAGCAACCGACGCTCTCGTTCTGAGGTAATCAAACCATGTCCCGCCCAAAAAATGTAGAGTAAATCCCCTGACTGTGGGGATAAAAAGTTAGTCACAATGTCGGAGATATTTTGCTCTGTTGCTAACTCTACAGTTAACCCACATTCCCCAATTAACTGATGATTTTCTTCCAGTGCTGATAAACATAACCGGATATTTTCCCTCGGTACACCGCGCCGATGCAGCCAATCAGCAAATTTCAGCGCATCATCGGCTGGCCCCCCACCCGTCACATTCCATTCAGATTCGTGGTACTTTTCAATACCCACAATTAACCCAAATGTCCGCTCAGGTTTAGCCTTCAACTGCATGATGATTTAGTTTCTCACCTCCTATGAAAAATGACCTAACCCCCTAACCCCCTTCCCTACTAGGGAAGGGGGAAAATTTAAAACCTCTCTCCTTTTAGGCTACGGTGTATACACAAGTTCTATCTGCAAGGGTTTCAAGCCTTCTAGACCCTTTAAATTGTCATTACGAGCAAAGCGAAGTAATCGCATAATCCCGTAGTTTTTGCGATTGCTTCGTCGTTCCTCCTCGCAATGACGGGCAACCAAAGTTCTCCAACAGCTTATAGCTAGACGACGAAACCAAGTTTCAGGTGGAATTTCTAGACTTGTGTATACACAGTAGCTCCTTTTAGGGGAGAGGTTTGGAGAGGAGTTTTCTAGATTCCGTAAAAAGTAAACCATTATGGCAACCTCGAAATAATTGCCTCCCAGGTTTTAGCGTTTGTCCAATAAGCACCGTGGGAACGGGGAAATGGTTGTCTGCTATCCACTCGCACATCCTGCACTCTATCAGGAAAAATTCTATTACCCACGTAACTGAGAAAATCCCGTAAATCGTAGATATTCAACCATTCCGGGAAATGCTCTGGCAATAACTGCCCATATTCTAAGCTGTAGAGGGCGTTAATCTCATATAAAAATGGTGCTTGGGAACCAACTGTTACCAATAATTCCACCCCAGACAACTGCTGCTGCACTAGCAAATCGACACAAGCGATACCTCCCAAGCTATGGGCGAGTAAAATCACTGGCGGTTCTGCTTGGGCAATTTGTTCTTGGATAAACGTTCTGATTTTTTCACCCCGCGTCTGATACAACAAAATATCACCAGGCATAGGCGAAATTTTATCAGTTAACTCAAAGCGGTTTCCTCTGACATAATTCGTTCCGATTGGCAACGCTAGTCCAACAATGGCTTTAATAACCAAGTCACGCAATCCTAACTCCGCCTCTGTCAAAGCCAGAGTCAGCAATTCTACAACTTTATCCCGCAGTTGGGCATCAGTGAGTATCGGGGGAAATTTTTCTTGCTGTTCGCTAATAAACATTGCTTGAGCGACAATTGCCCTAGCTATTGGTGCATAATATTCACTCAAATCAGATTCGGAAACCGTGAGCAATGCCCGTTTATACGGTTCACTGTGGATAACCGCCTCTCGTGCTTGTTCAAATACCTCTGCAATTCCCGCCTCTTGCAACTTAGCTTCCAGTTGAGATGTCGCTGTGAGACTCGCTACACGAGATTGTAAAATATCCCTTGGTTTTTTCCCAAAAGCATTTCCTGACTTAATAGGTTTCAAAGACAACAGCCGTAATTCATAAAGAGGGTCGCGGTATAATTGCCCCCACAACATAATATCTGCATCTTCTTCTTTTTGAGATAAAGCCAGTGTGGCATCTTCCAAGGGTACTGATGCCCGATTATCGTTGAACTTTGCACCTAATGCACCCCAAAGACAGGGAGCAACTGTGATATCAGGACGTTGGGCGTGAATCTTTTGCTCAATTATCTGAAAGGTTTCGTTGTATTCTCGTTCCCTAATCCCTGTGCCATGTACAAATATTACAGTGGTCATTGTGATAAGGCGGGCTATGGCTACGCAAAGCTTTCCTCTGTATTATTCCTCACTACTTTCTCTGAGACAAGTTGATTTCATTCACTTGGTTTATTAAATACTTCTAAAATCTGTCGGCAAATCTGTTTGAGCTTCTCCTCGATTTCACCAGAAGGCGAAGATGCGCCGACAACATTCCAGTTTTCTACCGTAGAAAGTCGCCACGCTTCGCCGCGATGATCGAATCCAGCCACTTCTACACCGATCGCCCGACGGGAATTATTGATCGGATCTTGATAAAATCGGATTTGAATCAAAATACTGCGACTTCGCCAAGATTTGCTAATACCAGGAAAGTGAAAGCCAATATCTATAGAATCTGGATCGACTAATTCCCTAGTCTCCGGGTCATTCTTCCAGGGTTTGAGATCAGATTTGGCATCAGGAAACTGGAATTTGAACAAATTAACTACCGTAGCAATGTTGCTGGCGAGTTCAAGGTTCGTTGCCTGTTCAGCTGCGTTCACTAAAAAATACTCCTATATTGTGTCAGCGTCTGGGGGAATGTGAAGACAGTAAAACCGCCAGAAGGCTTATAATATTGGTGTTTCAGCTTATCAAGACCTTTGGAATTTAGCAACTCTAAATCAGACTTTCCTAACAATACTTGTTAGTAACAGATGCCAAAAAATCGCTTCTTGTTGGGACTGGGTAACACCTATTAAGTAATTATACTTAAAAAATCCTCAAAAGCAGATGAAACTTTGCCCTTTGTAAAAAATATCAAGATTTTCTGCAAAATCCTTGGCTGACAAAAATCTCCAGTACCCCAAAATTTAACTTTTTAAAAATTAAGGTCTCACCATCCGTAATTGTGATTTGCGATCGCCAAAGCAAGAAATACGATTTACTGTATAAGCTGACCATTGGATTGGGCTTGACAGCCACTGTTTGCCACCACGTTGAGCGCTTGTGTAATCTCCAGCGACAGGAGTTACACCAACTGCTCAATGATTCACGCTTTCAATAATACCGCGCTGTATTCGCACGTTAATTCGTAGCGAATTAAATTTAGCAATATTCTGCAATGCTAATGCATCAGCCGTCTTGTTAATGCATCGGCTTGCATTGTTAATGCGTCGGTCGCGTTGTTAATGCATCGGCTTGCATTGTTAATGCATCCCGACGCAATGCCAATGCATTCCAAAGGAATGTGAATGTGTTCTCCTGCATTAAAAAGGCTACGTTTTTATGCAAAACTGTACTAAGTGACACCTTTGCTTCAGGAAGTTTCAAAAGGCTTTAAGTATGGCTCAGTCACTGAAATCATCGGGCGATAAACATGAAAGTAAGGTAATTGCAGGTAGCGACTTATGTCGTAAAGCCTTGTGGCAATGGGTTTTTACTATAATTGAACCCAAACAATCACGTTTTAGCGATCGCATAGCATACCAGTTGGGCGAACTGCTAGATACTGAGAAAGCTGCCAGCCACCCAGCTAAGTTAGTGAAGATGAAAGTTGCAGCTAGGGCAGCGCGGTTACTATTTAGAGAATTGGTTAAAAGTTGATTATAGTGAACGATAAATTGCGCTAGCGATCTAAAATGACACTGTTAATCAGTAAACATAAAGCAATTAAGTTCAGTGTATGGTGCGTCAACGCTCAATTTTTTCATTTCTTTTAGTATTATTGGCCACATTCCTCATTAGTTGTGGCGGTCCTGGTGTCGCGGTGGCACCTCCAACTTACACAGCAACACAACTTGAAAGAATTCAGGCATATGTTCCTGAAATTCAAGCTGTGCGCGATCGCTCACAAGAGTTGAAAACCCTGATCCAAAGAGGTGATTGGATCAATGTGCGTAACTTTATACATGGGCCGGTAACAGAAGCAAGGCTGAACCTGACTTATGTCACTTCCAACCTTCTACCCAAAGACCAACCTACAGCACGTCAAATAACGCGGGATCTGTTTAACGACCTGGTTAAACTTGATAGAGCTACTAGTGCTGGCAATCCTCAAGTTGCCTTGAGTAACTCCGAAGCTGCTTTCGCAGACATTGACAAATTCCTCGATCTCCTTCCTAAAGTAGAAGAGAGTTAAGAGTTAAGAGTTAGGAGTTAAGAGTTAAGAGTTAGGAATTTTAAATTTTTAACTCCTCACTTCTAACTCCTAACTTCTCACTTCTAACTCTAAGTACAAGTCATGAATATAGTTATTATCGGTTGTGGTGTAGTTGGGGCTGCGATCGCCTATGAACTGAGTCAAGTTAAAGGGCTAAAAATTACAGTTTGCGATCGGCAAGCACCAGCACAAGCTTCCACAGGCGCTGCACTTGGCGTTTTGATGGGCGCAATCAGCCAAAAAATCAAGGGCAAAGCTTGGCAGATGCGACAAACTAGCATCCAACGCTATGAAACTTTGATTCCTGAACTAGAAGCTTTAACAGGTCGCAAAATCCCTTTTAATCGCCAAGGGATTCTTATGCTTTTGTCTGATTCCTCCCTTTCCCTAGAGGCGATTTCAGCATGGGAAAAGCTAGTAAAAATTCGTCACACTCAAGGTTGGCATTTAGAAATATGGGACACTGCTAAACTCCAGAATATCTGTCCTCAAATTAATAACGAAAAAATTACTGGCGCTGTCTATTCTCCCCAAGACCGTCAACTTGATCCAACAGCTCTCACATTAGCTTTAGTTGAGGCTGCCCAGCACAACGGTGTGACTTTCAAATTTGGTGTGGCTGTTTTGGATGCCCAAATCTCACCACCTGAGTCTTCCCTCCAATTTTGCGAGCAACTTGAGACTACAGAAGGAAAAATAGCCGCTGATTGGTTTGTAATCGCAGCTGGGTTAGGTTCAACATCGCTGACGACAAAATTAAATCAACTGATTGATATCCGCCCTGTGCTGGGGCAAGCATTGCAATTACGTGTAGGGTATCCATTAGGCAATCCAGACTTCCAGCCAGCGATAACGGGTAACGATGTCCATATTGTTCCTGTGGGCGGTGGAGATTATTGGGTAGGTGCAACAGTGGAATTTCCCAGCAATGGCGATGAGTCCAGTCCGTTGCGTATTTTCCCCCCGTTAAAGGAACTGGCGAACCCGGAGGGTGAGATACCGCCAAATGAAGAACTGCTGGAATCTATTAGAGAACAAGCGATCGCATTTTGCCCAGAGTTAGCCACAGCAACTATTCTCCGTACTTGGTCGGGGTTACGTCCCCGTCCTGAAGGACGCCCAGCCCCAGTTATTGGTAAGTTACCAGGATTTAGTAATGTCCTCCTAGCTACCGGACACTATCGCAACGGCGTTTTACTAGCACCCGCCACAGCTTATGCAATTCGTGAGATGATTATTTCTTAGGCAGTGGGGGGATGAGGGAGCAGGGGAGGCAGGGGGAGAAAGAATAACTAATGCCCAATGCCCAATCCCTTTTATAAAAAACATCTTTTCATCTTTGCGCTTTTGCGTGAAGCTTTTACATTCAAAATCCATAGGAAAATAGCGTGTCAATAACAGAACATAAAATCAATGTAGATTCACTAGAATGGTTTTATCGCGAATCTTTACCAATCGGTAGAACTGACTTAGCGCCTGTGTTGTTGCTACACGGCTTAGTTTCACAAAGTTATAGTTGGCGTAATATTATACCTGCATTAGCAAATCAGGGTACAAGAGCGATCGCCCCAGATTGGATTGGTTACGGCTTTTCTGCCAAACCAGAAAAACGAGATTTTGCTTACACACCCGATGCTTTTATCACAGCTTTAGAAGGATTTATCAAAGCCCTAGAACTTAAATATTTTTCTTTAGTTGTACAAGGCTTCTTAGGTTCTGTAGGACTACAATATGCCTTGCGTCACCCAGAACAAATTGCCAATTTAGCTATCCTAAATACACCAATATCAACTACTGCCAAATTACCCTGGAAAATTAAACAAATGGGTTTACCTTTGGCAGGTGAAGTAATGACCCAAGACCCCCTATTAGTTGACCGGACGCTAGAAGGTGGAAGCCGTTACCGAATAGGAGATAAAGATTTAGATATTTATCGAAAACCATTTTTGAAATCTTCTGCATCTGGTCGAAGTCTCTTAGCAAGTATTCGCAATTTACAACTTGATTCAGCAATGACAGAAATACAATCTGGTTTTAAAGAATGGCAACAGCCAATTCTGATTCAATGGGGTATGATTGACCCTTGGTTATCTGTAGATATTGCCCAAAGTTTTGCAAATACCGCACCAAATGTCGAATTAATAAAACTTAATAACGTTGGACATTATCCTCAAGAACACTACCACGAGGCGATTTTGGAAGACCTTTTACCCTTTGTGCGTCGTAAAGATGTTCATTAACAATATACCTCTGGCAAAAATCGATATTATAAAAATGAAACCAAGATTACCACAGATAAATCATAGATATTTATCTGTGGTAAAAAATAAATTTGGGATTTTTGCGAGATTGATAAATGTTATTCCAGCTGCATTTGTGAGCTTTTTATTACCATTAAAAATGCATCACAACCACAAATAAAGGAGATTAGGATTCATGGCTTATTCATGGTTTAAAGCCTTTCATATTGTCGGATTTGTAGTTTGGTTCGCTGGTTTGTTCTACTTAGTACGTCTTTTTATATATCATGTTGAAGCGAACCTTGAACCTGAACCAGCGCGAACGATACTGAAAAATCAGTATCAAATTATGGAAAAGCGTCTCTACTATATCATCACTAACCCAGGAATGTTCTTGACGATCGCAATGGCTATCGGTTTATTAACCACTGAACCGGACGTTTTAAAAGAGGGTTGGTTGCATATCAAACTGCTGTTTGTTGCCATTTTAATTGGCTATCATCATTACTGCGCTCGGCTGATGAAGAAGTTAGCAGTAGATGAATGTAGCTGGAATAGTCAGCAATTACGTGCTTTAAATGAAGCACCTACAGTGATGTTAGTAGCGATCGTCTTGCTGGCTGTGTTTAAGAATAATCTACCTACGGATATCACTGTCTGGGGCATTTTTGCCATGATTATATTGATGGCAGTCACTATTCAACTTTACGCCAAAAAACGCAGGCAAGATAAAGAGAAGCTGACGGCACAGATAGGGCAACCACAAGAACAAGGTTAGACAAAGTAAGGTAGCACAGCTGGGCTACCTTACTAAACGTTGCATCACAACAAATGCTACCAATTAACCATAACCTCATCCTGAAAACGTTTTCAGTAAATCATCCCCAGGAATCACGCTACTGTAAAAAGTATATTTGCGATTAGCGACATAACGGCGGTCTTGTTTAACAATCGCCATAAACTCTCTATGTCCCTCACGAGTACGTCCTACTAGACAACCCGCACTAGCAAGGCGAATATCATTCCTGGGGAAATCAAAGCCGTAGTGTTGATTCACATAAAAATCATCACCTGTATCAAGCTTGTCACCAGTCCGTTTAAAATCTTGGTTGAAATCTCTACAAACAGTTATATCTCCAACTTGCACTAATGCTTCGTGAGGTTCTGCTGTGCCGTGAGTACCAACAGCCCAAGCTTTGTATTGTCCAAACTGAATCCTAGCTGCTCCTTTAGGATTCATTGGATTATAAGTGTAGTACTTCCCTGGTTCTGTAGTAGCTTCCCAGTGATCTACGATTTTGGGAACGCCATTTACTACTTCAATCACAATCCGGCGATCATTAAATTGATTGGGTGTGTCACTGTTGAGAGTCCAGTCTGCATCTATGCCCTCTACATAAACAATGTTGTATTCTTTGGGATTGGTAAATACCTGATAACCTTTGGATAGCATATATTTCACAATCTTACTAGCGATGTCATTGCCTAGTTTTAAGGGGGGTTTAGGAAGATCGTCTATTTTGGTTTCAATTAGTTTCTTGGCTGTGACTGCTCCTAAAAAGCCACTCTCTTCAGTCTTGGTTAATTCTTGAAATTTTTTGAGAGATATCACAGAAACAGGGCCAAATTTCCCATCGGCTGGAGGTTCTAGCAAACCTAAGCCGATTAGCAGTATCTGAATCTGACGAGACAAGTCTGCATCTTGTGCGATCGCATCAAACGACCATTTCTCATCTTTTCCCAAGAAATCTTGTAGTTTCATTATGCACCTGCTTTCATTTACTTATTTCTAAGTATAAACATCATTTTTAAAATTGATGTTGTTTGAAACTATACTTTAACCTCAAATATAATGTCATCTGGAGTCTGCGATCGCACGCACATTGCCTGAAGGCGATCATTGATACAGGCAGGCTACATTATTAATTAGCTCAATTTCTCTGCTGCGCGTCCAAGCAGCAACTCGTCGTCAGGCATCACCTCTGTAAAACCCGAAATGACTAACGAAGAACTGCTGGAAATTATTGAACAAGCTGCTAGAGACAAGGTTACAGAGTTAGACCTTTCTGGTAAAAGCTTAAAAACCCTGCCAACAGAAATTGGACGACTCACCAACCTGCGATCCCTTGACCTCTACAATAATCTAGGACTTACGCATCATACATATGTACTATAGCAAACTTGGGCTTTTGAGCCATGTCTAACACCCAAAACAGTAAATATGCGATCAAATCAGAGTTGCAGTCAGCACCGGAAATGTAAATTTTGTGTTGGGATGCCCCACAAGCAACCTTCGGGAATCGAGCCAACAGCGATCGCGTGCGTTCATAACTTGCATCAATCGGTTCATCTGGCGAATTGAGAGGCCCAAAGTTACCTCCAACAGGGGCCCAAATACCGTAGCGTGGTTCTGACATTCTTGCCTCCAAATTAAATGGGGACTGGGGAGATACAGAATCTACATACCCCCTTGTTTTTTATCTTTATCTATGCAAATCTCATAGTGTCATACGGTAAGCCTACCGATTTTAAGTATAATTATTTTAGGTGCAAAAATAAAGTTTTAGTGCCGACTATAAAGGTTTTAGAAAGCTATGTCTGAACCACGCTATGGGATTTGGATTCCTGTTTATGGCAACTGCGGCGTGATGAACCATCCTCTTGAACCTCGTGATGCTAGTTACTCACGAGCCAAGAACCTCCTCCAGTTGGCAGAAAGGTGCGGATTTACCACAACTTTAATAGCGCAACATATCATCAATCCCAGGAACCAAGAACTTGACCAGCTAGAAACCTGGACAGCAGCAGCAGCTTTGGCAGAAGCAACAAACTCTATCGAGATTATTGCAGCTATTAAGCCATTACTATTTCATCCCGCCGTCTTAGCAAAGATGGCATTAGGTATTGATGCAATTAGTGGTGGACGTTTTTCTATTAACTTAGTAAGTGCTTGGTTCAAGCCAGAAATGGAAAAACCGGGGATAAATTTCCTTACCCACGATGAGCGTTATCGTTATTCGGATGAATGGATTAGGGTCGTAAGAGCTTTGTGGAGTGGAGAGAAAGTCAACTTCTACGGTGAATATTTTCAGATCAATGATTTGAAACTCAATCCTCCACCTGTAGCCAAACCACATCCGCGTGTATATGTAGGGGGAGAGTCAGAACTAGCCCAAGAACTAGCTGCAAAAGAAGCGCATACATTTTTCCTCAATGGTCGTCCGATTGAAGTCATCCGCAAAACCATTGCTCAGGTTGCTAACAAAACTAAGTTTCGCTCTCAACCTGTGGGTTTTGCTATGTCGGCTTTTGTGATTGCTCGACCAACAGACGAAGAGGCAAAAGCGGAATATCAAAACCTCAGAGCGATGATACTAGCACAAGACGATCGCTCAGAATTACTCAAAGGAGTAGATTCGGAAGTAGTTATGTTCAAAAACATGGCTAAGTACCCTGGTGTGGGGAGCAATGGTGGTACAGCAGCAGGATTGGTTGGTAGCTATGAAACTGTAGCCCATCGGATTGCTGAATTTACTAAAGTAGGAATTGATACTTTCATGCTGCAATTCCAGCCTTTTGTCCCAGAAATGGAGCGTTTTGCTGCCGAAATCATACCAAGAGTGCGAGGGTTAACGGTAGATAGTGAAGCGATTGCTAACTTAAAAATAGGGGCTAAAGGCTAAAAATTTTAGATTTTGGATTAAATTGTTCTTCACTACCCAAAGGAAACTTTATGACAGCAATACTTACTCGTCCAGCTTGGACTACTGATTTAGAACTGGAAATTTTTGACAAACTACTTGATAAGTACGCCCCTCACATTCCGAAGAAGCGATGCCTGCGGCAGGCTACACCTACGTTTTTGGTGGCGGTGGCGGTACAGGAAGCGTCTTTGCTCAAGCAGGAGATAAACCATTTGTCAGAGTTGCAGCCGGTACAGGTAGCACTAGAGGTTCAGCTATTTTAGTCCAAGAAAATTCACCGATTAAGACTCTTTCTGATTTAAAAGGTAAGAAAGTTGCTTTTGCAAAAGGTTCTGGTCAGCACTACATTATTGTGCGTGCTTTAGAGAAAGTAAGTTTGAAATATAGTGATATTAAACCTCTCTACTTGACACCAGCCGAAGCTTTACCAGCGTTTGAGCGTGGTGATATTGATGCCTGGTTAATTTTACTTAATTGCCGAACTGTTGCGGAAAACATCGCTTTTGCCGGAGAACAAGCAAGTCAACCAATCTTCGCCACCTTAGCCCGTAATTTTGATGTCGATGTCAATATCCTCAGTGGGAGTGTGGAAACAGTAGGCGATCGCCGAGTTGGTCAGTTTCACGTTGAATTAGAAGGTCAAAAGGTAACTCAAGCTTTGAAATACTTACACGAAGCAGAATTTGAAGTACAGGTGCATTGAATTAGGGTGGGGATTGGGGATTGGGAGGAAAATAAAATACAAAATTCCTTTTTGACTTGTATTAAAAATTACGAATTATTATCATGTTTTATCCAAAGTTTTATCGCCGCTATTTTATCCTGACAATAGGGTTAGTGATCGCATCTATTCTTTTCGCCAGTTGTACACCAAAACAAAATTCATTTCCGAGTCAATTAGTCAGCCAATCAACTAAGACAGTACTACTAAAAGTCGGGTCTAGGAATAGCACCACTGAAGATGTTTTGACGTTCATTCAAAAAGAAATAGCTTCCACTCAAGGTTTAGATTTTCAAATCGTGACTATCGCTGATTCAGTAAAAATTAACGATGCTCTTAAAAGTGGGGAAATTGATACTAACTTTTTCCAGCATGAACCATTCATGAAACAAGCTGCCAAAAGACTTAACGCGGATTTTGTCATGTTGAATCGTAGTTATACTACTATAACCGGACTCTATTCAAAACGACTAAAGATAAAATCACTTAATGAGATTCCTATAGGGGCGACAATTGCTATTTCTAATGATGACAGCAATCAAGACCGCGCCTTGAAATTCCTGAAACACATCGACTTAATCAATTTAAAAGACAAGTCAGCGGAGTATTACAGTGTCAAAGATGTAATTAAGCATCCCAAAAATCTCCAAATTAAGGAATTAGACAATTACGCTATTGTTAGAGCGTTGGACGATCTAGATTTAGCTGTGACATCTGCATCTTTTTTTGTACAAGCAAAGGTATCTCTAAATCCTATTGTGTTAGACGAGATTGGCATGGCTAACAAAAATTATGCGGTGGGTTTAGCAACTATACAATCAAAAGTAAATGATCCCAACATCCAAAAACTAAATCAATTGGTTGTCGATCCCAAATTGAAGGACTATATCAATAACTACTTCAAGGGGACGATCACACCTGTATTTTAAACTTAATACGGAGGACTGATGAGCAGATTGAAGCAATTAAAACTAGGTGCTTTTATGCGCCCAGTAAGCATACATACAGGCGCTTGGCGCTATCCTGGCGCTTTGCCTGACGCTAATTTCAACTTTCCAGCGCTGAAACGATTCATCCAGAAACTAGAGCAAGGCAAGTTCGATGCATTCTTCATGGCTGACCACTTAGCGGTGCTGAATATGCCAATCAACGCATTGAAGCGCAGCCATACTGTCACATCCTTTGAACCTTTTACCCTACTTTCTGCTCTTGCCAGCGTCACCGAACACATCGGGCTGGTAGCCACCGCTTCCACAACCTATGACCAGGCTTACCACATCGCTCGCCGCTTCGCGTCTCTCGACCATATTAGTGGCGGCCGCGCTGGCTGGAACATCGTCACCACATCCAATCCAGATGCAGCGCTCAACTTCGGCTTAGAAGAGGAAGTAGAGCATGATGAACGTTATCAGCGGGCTAGAGAATTTTATGATGTCGTCACGGGTCTTTGGGATTCCTTTGCTGACGATGCGTTTATTCGGGACGTGGAATCAGGGATTTATTTCGATCCCGCAAAGCTTCACGTTCTGGATCATAAGGGAAAATATCTCTCGGTGCGAGGGCCATTGAACATCGCCAGACCTGTCCAAGGCTGGCCGGTAATTGTCCAGGCGGGTGCATCCGAAGCCGGACGGGAATTAGCTGCCGAAACCGCCGAGGCTGTGTTTGCACCTGCTGGGAATCTGGAGGCTGGCAAAGCTTTATTTGCAGACATTAAGGGACGGGCGCGGGCAAAGGGACGTGACCCAGACAGTATAAAAATCCTTCCAGGTGCTTTAGTCATTGTGGGAGAAACTGTCGCCGAAGCACATGCCAAGCGTCTTCATTTGGACAGCTTAGTACATTATGACAGTGGGATTGCCAGTTTAAATGGCGCACTTGGCTACGACGTTTCCGGCTTTGATCCGGACGGACCCTTGCCAGAAATCCCACCGACTAACGCTGGTCACTCTTCACGAGAAAGAGTAATAGCCTTAGCGCAACGTGAGAACTTGACTATTCGACAACTGGCGCAACGCATTGGCAGTTACGGCGGACTGGCTTTCGTCGGCACACCCCAAACCATCGCCGATAAAATGGAGCAATGGCTGACTGAGGAAGGTTCTGACGGTTTCAACATCATGTTCCCTTTTCTTCCTGAAGGATTGAATGATTTTGTCGATAAAGTTGTACCAGAACTCCAACAGCGCGGGATCTTCCGCCACGAATATGAAGGCACGACGCTGCGCGAAAATCTGGGACTGGCACGCCCTGTCAACCGCTTCTTCCAGACCACCACTGCTTCTGTTAGTTAGACGCTTATGTGATAAAAATCTCTTTCCCCAATCCCTAATCCCTTATTCCCAAAATAGAGAGAAAAACAATGACTCATATTGAAGAAAAAGTTATAGATTCCACTTTCCAGTTCTTTGCTCCTGTCACAGCCAAATCTCCCCAGCTGCAAGCTTTGTTCGATTTCATTGCTCTGGGAGCAAGTGAGCGCGATCGCGATCGCATCCTGCCTTTTGATGTCGTTGAATTGATTCGGCGTTCTCGGTTAGGTGCATTACGAATCCCAGTAGCCGAAGGTGGCGGTGGTAGCACGGCACGCGAATTATTCGAGGTTGTGATTCGGCTGGGAGATGCTGACCCGAACGTGGCTCACATTGTGCGGAATCATTTCTCTGTTACAGAGCGGATTTTGCGTTCTGAGCGCACCCAAAGGAATCGTCGCTGGCTCAAGGCCGTTGCCGATGGCGCAATTATTGGACTCGCTTCCACCGAATTAGAAGTCAAGCGGGCTGGTGGCGGTCAAGTCGTGAATACAAAATTAACACCCGATGGCGACGGTTATCGTTTGAATGGGACGAAGTATTACAGCACTGGCAGCCTTTATGCAGACCTGATTTTCGTGCGTGTGTTAGTACCCGATGATACTAAAGCGTTCATACTCATTCCTACTAACCGCGAGGGTCTTGAACTGGTGGACGACTGGGATGGCTTCGGTCAAAGGCTTACAGGCACGGGAACAACTACATTCACCAATGTCCGTGTAGAAGCAGATGAAGTAATTTTTGAGACGGATACAGACAAAGACAATCTGCCCTATAACATCGTCCCGCAATTATTTCTGACGGCAATTAATGCAGGTATTATTCGCAGTGTTCTGCGCGATGCAACAACCCTCATCCGTACCAGACCCCGGACGTTTTATCATGCCGTAAGCGAGCAAGCAGCAGATGATCCAATCTTGCAACAGACTGTCGGGCAGATTGCCGCCAATGCCTTTGCGGCCGAAGCAATTGTTTTAGCAGCAGCTGATGGTCTTGATCGCCTCCCTGCTGCCCAAGCTCAGGGTGAAGAGGCAGAGACGGCTGCGGCACTAGCAACTTCTCTGAGTGCATCCAAAGCCAAATTGATTGTTGATGATTTGGCTCTACGTTCGGCTACCTTGTTGTTTGAAGTTGGTGGGGCTTCTACAACAAAGAAAAGCTCCAACTTTGATCGTCACTGGCGCAACGCTCGTACTTTGTCCTCACACAACCCAAATCATTTTAAAGCTCGTGCGATCGGGGAGTACGAGATCAACGGTACACCATTGCCGCAACGAGGATTCTTCTAATTTTGTTCAGATCCTTGACTTCTAATATGCAGGAAACCACTTTATGAGTATTTTAGGACTTACGCACATGCACAGGTAATGGATAACGAACCACAGAGGTCGCAGAGAAACCAGGCGCTAACAGCGGGTTAAGAGACTTGTTCGCTCTTAGCATTCCCGTAGGGTAGCAACTGGCGCGACACGGAGGAATGAGAGTTTGGGAGGGTTTTCGCGTAAGTCCTATATTTATCAGAAGTGGGGGATCTTGCAGCCAACCGAAACCGTTGAGAGAAACTATGAGTACAATTGACACTTCTTTTTTGAGAGTAAGTAAAGAGGCGATCGCTAATGGTAGACAAGTCCGCACTCTCCTAAATCCGCTTATTGTCTGCTTAACAGATGGTGTCGATGGTTTCCAGCTTGCCTTCTATGATTTTGAGCCGGATCTCGATTTTTTCGGTAAGCGCGTTCTACCACTACTGAAACAGGCAGGACTTAGAGGTGAGTTTTAATAATTAGGTACAAACTAGGAAATTGGAAAAAATGTATAAAGCTATCCTATTTAACCTCGATCATACGTTGCTGGACTTCTATGCTTGTGAAACCAATGCACTTAGAAAAGCCTTTACACTTGCAGGATTCAATGTAGCGGATGATGGTGTATGGGCAAGTATTTGGGACTCTTATAAACCAACCAGTAGTAAGTTATAGAATCAACGTATAATCAATAACCTTTTCCGGCAGCAAGTCATCGAGTATTCAATTCATCATACGTTGACTGCAATAGCTTATGACTTTTCTCATTCATCATTGATGGCGCAGACGTATTGGGATGTTTTTTGCCGAACTGCATATCTTAATATTGTACCAGTTTTTTAAAGATTGTCGCTCAAATCGAAGAATTTTTTTGATATTTGTGTCTATGGTTCTTTTACAGTTTATTTTCTCACTACTTGAGTGTAGATTCACATAGAAATACCTGCACGAAATTCTCATAGTCAAAGATAAAGAAATATTGATTAGATTTGAGCAGCCCATCAAAAGGTGGTATCTTATTTATACTTACTACGGTAAAACAATAGATTTAGTGTATTTTGCTCTTTATCATCATAGATATGGCTGCTTAAACTCCTAAAAATTGATATCAAGGAGTCAATTGTGGTGAATTATTTAAAAGAACACCGCTTTCAGTACAAACAAAAATGTTCTGCCAATATAATCTTTGCGATCGCAGCGTCTTTTCTTGGTTTGATAGCTTCTGGTTGCAGTCAACAAACAGCTATCAATGCCGCAGCTAACTCAGATTCCTCTTCAAAAACTCTCACTACCAAAACTACAGAGAAAAAGAGAGACAAGAAAGCTGTCATTTTGAGGAATCATGGCTTTTTGACGGTGGGACAGACAGTAGACGAAGCTGCTTTTTGGTACATTTCTTTTGAGCGATCGGCTCAAGCCCAACTGCTTGCAGAAGCAGCTGGCAAACCACTTCTCATTGACCACGAAACAGCAACTTTTACTCATAACCAAGTAGGAACCCATTCGGGCGGTTGGTTTAGCTTTCAGCTGCTCTACGACCGAATTGTGGGCGAAGAATCAGACTTACTAGAGTAGTTGATGGTTATTTTTCTTTATTGTCTTTTTATACCCAAAAATTAACGTGTCTACCAATTGGCTGCGGCAGAATTTTTTCTTCTCTCTGGGTTGCTTGTTAGCTCTGGCAACAACAGCTTGCTCAGAGGTTAAGTCTACCAGTCCGGCAAGGCTCACTGCTAATCATAGTCCATCCCAAATAGTAGTATCGAATACAACTCAATTGCATGTTGCTAAATATAAAGGTGGCTGGGACTTAAATTTAAAGTTAGCTGGACTAGATCATTTCCCTTATCAAACTCAATTTACTGAGTTCACTGGGGGTAATTTGATGGTACAGTCAATCAATGCTGGTGCGATTGACTTGGGTTCAGCTAGTGAAATTCCGCCGATTTTTGCGATTGAATCGAAAGCATCTGTAAAAATTATTGCCACTCTCAAAGGGCCGACGGTTGGTCAAGTTGTACTCGTACCCAAGGACTCCACTGCCAAAACGATCGCTGATCTTAAAGGTAAAAAAGTGGGTTACGTTAAAGCCACAACTGCCCACTACTTCCTGATTAAGATGTTGGAAAAAGTCGGGCTGACGATGAAGGATATCAATGCAATTCCTTTATCGATACCCGATGGACTTTCGGCTTTTCGTAAAGGACAGCTTGATGCTTGGGCTACATACGGTTATGCCATCCCCCAAGCCGAAAAAGAAGGGGCGCGGGTGCTGGAATCTGCAAAAGATATTTTGAGTGGTAACTTTGTGATTATTGCTTCACCCAATGCGATCGCCGATCCCCAAAAGAAGGTTGCGATCGCTGATTTCCTCTGTCGTTTGCAAAAATCCCAAACTTGGCGAGAATCTAATCTCAAGCAGTGGTCAAAGAATTATGCAAAGACCATTGATGTCGATCAAGGTATCGTTTATCAGGATGCCCAGCAAGGTCAACAACAGCGTCGTCAAGAAGTACTTCCTGTTTCTGACGAAGCTATTGCTTCTGAGCAAAAGGTTGCAGATACCTTTTTTCAAGCGGGTGTAATTCCCACAAAAGTTGATGTGAAACAACTTTGGGACAACAGTTTTAACGAAGATATTGCTAAATGCCAATAATTGCAGCAAGGAGTAAAAAGCTAAATGTCAAAATTACCTTATTTTTAATAATGGTAAAAATATGTTTCATGGAATAGAAAGAGAAATATTAAATGGAGAACCTTAAATTAATACAAAATTTCAACTAATTTGCAATGTGCAGTACAGCTTTGCTGGGGTAGCTTCTTTCAAGTCTTTGAGTGACATCAACACCTGACTTTTCCCGTTAAGTCTTGAAATGCTTACTGGTAAAGGATTCAAGAAACAGCGCAGCATATACGGTACAGTAATTAAAATTCGGTGCTA
>NZ_JBALGC010000033.1:0-18887 GCF_036916575.1 Nostoc sp. | reverse complement strand
CCAACCCTTTTGAAATTGGTGACCGCTTGTGGGTGAAAAATCATCTTGACCCTGACGAGGAAAAACTACGGGTTTCAATGTAGACGAGGTTTAATGGTGATGATTAGTGTTGTTTGGGATAAAAGGTATATCCCTATCGCTCTTTCATCACTCTTATGAGAGAATAATAGAGTAAAATATCGTAAACTCCTTGCTGGACTATGTTTGAGGCAAGAGAACCTGCGGAAACGATAAAATTTCTAGACGATTACTGTGAATGGTATAGGAAGCTATTTGCAGAAGTGAGAAGTTTTGAAGCATTTAAATATCTTCATGTGGGAATGATTTCAGATATTAAACGTAAAAGTCTGCCTGCAATATCGCGTGTGGTGGGATTAAGTAACGAACAAGGGCTATTACATTTTTTAACAGAATCACTGTGGACGGTTGAGCAATTGAGAGAACAAAGATTACAGTTGATACTACAAGTTCTATTAGGGCGAGAAATCATACTGATTATCGATGAAACAGGAGATGCAAAGAAAGGGAATACGACAGATTATGTCAAACGACAATATATTGGGAATTTAGGAAAAATAGAGAACGGAATAGTAGCAGTTACGGCATATGGTTTATTTGAAGGAATGACATTTCCTTTAATGTTTGAAGTCTACAAGCCTAAACAAAGGTTGTTAGAAGGAGATGTCTATCAAACTAAACCAGAAATCGCTGCTTCGATGATTAGAAAACTCCAAGTCATGGGGTTTAACTTCAAGCTGGTACTAGCAGATAGTCTTTATGGTGAAAGCGAGAGTCTTCGACACGGCTTCGCTGAACGCAACTTCCTGAGTGTGTTGTGTGAATTACAACTAGACTTTGTAGTAGCAATTCGTAGTAATCATGGAGTATGACTAGCACAGGGACAACAGGTTAGATATAACCGTTGGCGACCGTATAACCGTATATTTTCAGATGGTCAGCAAGAGAAAAGGTATATTAGAGAGATAGTATTTGGCAAGCGTCGTCAGGTTCAATATTGGCAAGTTACCACCGACCCAGAAACTTTGCCATCGAATTCAACTTGGTTCATTATGACCCTAGTCCCAGGAATTAAGTATAAGGAAGTAGGGAATTTATATGGTTTGAGAAACTGGGTTGAATACGGACTTAAACAAAGTAAAAATGAATTGGGTTGGGCTGACTTTCGGCTAACAGACTATTCTCAAATCTCCAAGTGGTGGGAAATAGTCATGAGTGCTTACCTCATGGTTAGCCTTCACTCTCAAGCTTTGAATAAGACTTCTGATAAAGGTGTAAATCAACCAACAGATCCAGTTGTCAAAAAATTTAGAGAGCATGATTGGTGGGACTTTGGTCAGGGGTGGAAGAACGTCCTCAATAATCTACGCTTAATTATCCAACCATACCAATTCTTTAATCTACTCAAACCCTGGCTCAAGGTTTTTCCAATTTCTCATTTATCGATTGGCTTTTTAACACTAATGGCATTGATGAATCGAATGCCAGGTGCTATCCCAGAACCCTACGAAGCAGAGGATTTATTATTTTCCTCTGCCTAAAGTGATGGAAGAGCGCTATAGGACTGATATTTGATTTTTGAAATATACGTAGGGGAGCCAGTGCGTTGCGGAGGTTCCCGACGCTCGAGGACTCGCTAACGCTGCGCTATCCGTTGTAGCAACTGGCATTGCGTTAGCCTTTGGCGTAACGCACCACCTCTGATTCTATAGCGTTTCTCACTTAAGTGCAATACAGACCTAACCCCCAACCCCTTCCCTACAAGGGAAGGGGAGTAAGATTCAAAGCCTCTCTCCTTTAGGAGAGAGGTCAAACTGTGTTGCATCTAAGCAAGAACCGCTATAGATGCCGTATTCTCGGCGATAACGCACTCTACATATACTTAGATTTTTTCAAAAATTAAATCGGATTGCTATATATATTTTCAACTGTTAGATAAGTTAGGTTCTAAGCGAATAAAAAGAAGTCTATTGAATGATTGATGCGGCTAAAGTAATGAAACTGCGGTGAAGATTGGTAGTTACGATTTTTTGCAGATTGAATATTGCAGAAAAATCTGCTTTTAATAGCTAGGGTTATTGTTCTTGGGTAACAATCCACAACAAATCTAACCACAAGTGAGGATAAGTTTGCTTGAGATTGGATCGGGGATCACGCATCAAGTTATTGGCATTCAAGCAAACAACCTCAACTAGCCCCACATATTCTGCTACCTCTTTAATTAGATTTTTTTGTTCTACTACAGCACTAATCAATCTGTCAGGGCAATAAATACCAATGTATTTTGCATGGCGGATACACGTTTTTATATTCGCTCTTGTTAAATGAGGTTTAGGATTGATCACCTTCACATAACACTGGCGTAGCAATTCCCATACCCGTGGGTGAGCGTACTCGATAATTACGTTAAATTGCTGGGCTAAGTCTTCTTCGGTAATCATAACTCTCTCCATTGCTGTGGTGCTAATAACTGTAATCTATTCTCATCTGTTGCACAGTTGGTAGATACTTTGCTGACGTTGTGCAAAAGAGTAAAGCAGCAATTCTTTGCTGATGCTGTGTGGATATTCACTCTCATAAAATCGGTAATTTTTAGTTAGGGCAAAATTTACCCTAAAGAGCTTTCATTGGTTGGTATGTTTTCTACGGCTTGTATTACTCGCCTATCAAGCATCAAAGCTGAAACTAGTTTCTAAAACTGTATCAAGCATTACTTACTACCAATTAAACTGGTAGTAATTTCCTGCTAAACAAATCCTCTGTTTATTATAATTTGGGGCTTTTGAGCCATAATAGCAGGTAAAAAGCAACCACCCGCAAAAATAATTTGCGCTAGGCAAGCAAATTGGCAATTGATGTGATAGTCTTTTTATATGGGGAATCGAGACAGCGAAAGCATAGTCATGTCGTCAAAGAGAAATGATATAAACTCAAAGACCACACTTTCGCCTTGGCAGATGCGAGTTAAATCCGCTATGGCTTTTTGAAACTAATAGACAAAGCCCATGAAGCAGGATAGTGACCTCCGTAATAACTTGAAGTCGATTAGAACTCGCTTAGGCATGAGCCAACAAGATTTGGCTAACATCGCTAGTGTTACTCGTCAGACTATTAGTGGTGTAGAGTCGGGACAATATGCTCCCTCAGTTGCTATAACACTTCGCTTGGCCAAAGCGCTTGGCTGTCAAGTTGAGGATCTATTCTGGTTAGAGCGGGATTTACCTGAAATTGAAGCCGTTCTTGCCAAGCCTGTTCCCTGTGGTCAGCCGCTACGAGTCAGTCTGGCTCGCGTAGGAGGACAATGGATAGCTTATCCCTTGATTGGCCAAGATGCTTTTCGCCAAGATATGATTCCCGCTGATGGTGAAGCAGTTGCGGGGGTTCCCGCTAGGTATCTGAAGGGTAAAAACAAGAGCCGGATAGGTACAGATAAAGTTCAAGTGCGGCTCCTAGACGATAATCTCGACACCCTTCACAACACAATTGTGATTGCTGGCTGTGCGCCTGTGATTTCACTATGGGCCAAAGCAACTGAACGTTGGCATCCCCAACTGCGAGTCCAATTTAACTTCGCCAACAGCATGGCTGCATTAGATAGTCTATGCCGAGGTGAGGCGCACATCGCTGGGATGCATCTGTATGATCCCGAGACTGGTGAGTATAATACTCCCTTTGTTCGAGATGTTCTGGCTGGGAGGGAAGCAGTTTTGATTACCCTTGGTGTCTGGGAAGAGGGACTTTTGGTGAAGTCTGGTAACCCCAGGGGAATCAGAACAGTTACTGACTTAGTAGCAGGGGCGACTATTGTCAACCGCGAAATCGGTTCTGGCAGTCGTTTACTTTTGGAACAAACACTGCAAGAGCAGCAGATACCGTTCCATGCTATCCAAGGCTTTGACCATATTGTCAAAAATCACCAAGATGTTGCCCAAGCTGTAGGATTAGGAGTTGCCGATGCAGGTATTAGTACGGCATCTATAGCTACCGCCTTTGGGCTGGGATTTATCCCTTTACATCAGTCACGATATGATTTGGTGATTTTCAAGGAATATCTGGAAGAAGCACCTGTACAGCAGTTGCTCAGTACTTTGGGACATCGGATGGTTCACTCTCAATTTGAAATTCTCGGCGGTTACGATATCAGCAAAATTGGAGAAGTTGTAGCAACTGTTTAGAGTGGATTGCAATGGTTGGTTGTGTGGTTAAAGGAAAACTTGGCGTAAATTTAAATCCTGCTGCAACCACTCTTGAGGTATGAGCAACCTTCAGGGGATTACAACAATTGATAATGCTGAATTCGTAGTTCGGATTGAATTTGAGTTTCCGGCTTGGAATCTGTAGCTTTCTTTTTTCCAACTTGGTGTTATACCAATTCAATTAATGGCTGCGACACATCCTTGGGTAAGAAGCGATGAATCGCGTCTCTACAAATGGTCTATTTGTCGCTTTCTTTTTTCCAATTGGTATTACTACCGTTAGAGAAATCATTTGAGTGAGTGTCTTGGTAATACTTGCAATATTCCTTAAGTGATGTCTTATCGCTCTAGCCATTAGTCAGAAAAAACAATGACTAATGGCCAATGAAAACTGACCAAAACTTGAATATGTTCTTTCTTCGGACTCTTTTTGCTGTAGAACGAGCACCTCCAACAACGTTCTACATAAGGTTACTGCTGTAACTTGACAGCAAGTACCTCTGGTAGGCACAAAGTGCCAACGCCTCATCAACTGACAGACCCACTAAACAAACAATTGCAGGATAAATTATCATGTCCGACGAAAAAATTAGACAGATTGCTTTTTACGGTAAAGGTGGTATTGGTAAATCTACTACCTCCCAAAATACCCTAGCCGCTATGGCAGAAGTGGGTCAACGAATTTTGATTGTCGGATGTGACCCGAAAGCTGACTCCACTCGTTTGATTTTACACTGTAAAGCTCAAACTACCGTGCTGCATTTAGCTGCTGAACGGGGCGCTGTGGAAGATATCGAACTCGAAGAAGTGGTGATCACTGGTTTCCGCGATATCAGATGCGTAGAGTCAGGTGGACCAGAACCTGGTGTAGGTTGCGCCGGTCGGGGTATCATCACCGCTATTAACTTCCTTGAAGAAAACGGCGCTTATTCAGACGTAGATTTCGTATCCTACGACGTATTGGGCGACGTTGTGTGTGGTGGTTTTGCAATGCCAATTCGTGAAGGTAAAGCCCAAGAAATCTACATTGTTACTTCTGGTGAAATGATGGCGATGTTTGCAGCTAACAACATCGCTCGTGGCGTTCTCAAATATGCTCACACTGGTGGTGTACGTTTGGGTGGGCTAATTTGTAACAGCCGGAAAACTGACCGAGAAGACGAACTGATTAGCACTCTAGCAGCTAGATTAAGTACTCAAATGATTCACTTCGTCCCCCGTGACAATATCGTGCAACACGCCGAATTGCGTCGGATGACTGTAAACGAGTACGCACCCGACAGCAACCAAGCTAATCAATACCGCACACTAGCAGACAAGATTATCAATAATACAAATCTTGCTGTTCCTACACCCATCGAAATGGACGAGTTAGAAGAGTTGTTGATTGAGTTTGGTATTCTCGAAAGTGAAGAGAATGCTGCAAAAATGATTGCCACAGCTGATGCCCAAAAAGAAGCTGCTAAAAAGCAAGAAGACGCTCAAGGTGAAGCATTAGAAGCACTGAAAAAAGGAAACGTAGAAATAGTTTCCGGTAGCGAGAAGAAGTAAGGTTCTTATTTAGACTCAGGTGCTAAACACAGAGTAAATATCAGGTGGGCAAAAATAGCCCACCCTCTCACCGAGACAGTGCTGTTAGCGGAAGCGGGGCGTTTAGCCCGTGCTGAGTAAAAAGTAAAATTAGACCGACTAAGCATCAAATTAGTTTTGAGTAGCGAATGCCTCGGCTAAGAGTGGGAAGATTCATTAATACTACTTATTCATGACTTTTTACTCAGGACTCAGCACTCATCACTCCTGAAAAATCCTTTAAAATGGAGGTAATCGAATAGCCAATCTTAACTTTTGTTTGTTTCAACTTCACCGTGCTAACACTATTTTTTCCAGGTCTACACAGCAACATTAATACTTGAATAGTCTAGTTGATGTTTTTGTTTTCTCCTTCTCTAACCTAGTTGGTGTTTATGTTTTAGGGGATGGGAAATTCTCCTTATCATTCCCTTTTATTCCATTTTTTAGATACACGGTTAATAAATTAAAATCCTATGAAAGTTTTTGGAAATTCTCTTAACACCTAATAACTTCTACCTATTGTCACCAAACCAATGAATCCCACCCCAGGAAAAACCAACGATTCACTCAGTGACTCAAATTCTGAAGATGCTCCTCAGCAGCAGATACAAAAGAAAAAAAAGTCTTCTACACAATTACCCCAACCTGGCACTACTCAAGGGAGTTGCGCTTTTGATAGTGCAATGATTACCCTAGTACCAATCACCGATGCTGCTCATGTAGTCCACGGGCCAAGTGGCTGTGCTGCCAGTATTTGGGGAAGTTACAGCAGTCTCTCCTCTAGTTCGATGCTATACAAGATACGCTTTAGCAGCGACATCGATGAGAACGATATCATCTTTGGTGGAGCCAAAAAGCTGTACAAAGGTATTTTAGAATTACAAAGACGCTACAAACCTGCGGCGGTATTTGTTTACTCTACTTGCATCACCGCTTTGATTGGGGATGACATAGAGGGAGTTTGCAAAGATGCCACCGAGAAAACAGGAATACCCACTATCCCAGTACACTGCCCTGGATTCATTGGGAACCAAAATTTGGGCAACCGTGTCGCTGGTGAAGCAATGCTTTCATCTGTTATTGGAACAGCTGAACCAAATACTAGTACACCCTATGACATTAATCTAATTGGTGAATACAACATTGCAGGTGCAATATGGAACGTTCTACCGTTATTGGAGAAATTAGGTATCCGAGTTTTGGCAAAAATTACAGGTGATGCTGTCTACAAAGAAGTTTGCTATGCCCATCGTGCCAAGCTTAACGTGCTCCTCTCCTCCAAAGCACTAATCAACATGGCAAAAAGCATGGAGAAACAATATGGCATCCCTTATATTGAAGAGTCTATTTATGGTGTTGAGCAAATCAATCAGTGCCTAAGGAACATTGCTGCGAAGTTGGGTCATCCTGATTTGCAAGAACGTACAGAAAAACTAATTGCAGAAGAAACTGCTGCTTTAAAAGAGAAACTCGCTCTTTACATCACCCGATTGCAAGGTAAGCGCGTTATCCTTTCTATTGGAAGTTTCAAGAGTTGGTTGATTATCTTTACAGCTAAGAAATTGGGGATGGAAGTTATTGGTATTAGTACTAAGAATAATACTGAAGAGGATAGAATTAGAGTCAAAACTTTGCTGGGTCAGGATGGAATAATTCTAGAACAAAATAGTCCTCAAGAAATCATACAGATAATTAACGAAAATCAAGCTGATATGTTAATTGCTGATAAACGCCATCAAGACACCTCTCTGACAGCTAGGATTCCATTCCTAGACATTAATCAAGAACGCAACCATCCCTATGCAGGCTATATCGGAATCTTAGAGGTAGCACAAGAACTGTATGCCGCTTTTTATAACCCTGTGTGGGAGCAAGTATGCCAGCCGGCCCCGTGGGAAGCAACGGGAGCAGGGGGAGCAGGAAATTCTCCAGAGGAGGACATTTGATGGCGATTATTAGCGTTACGAGTACATCAGTTGCAGTTAATCCCCTCAAGCAAAGCCAAACTGTGGGTGCAGTTTTAGCGTTTTTGGGGTTGAAGGGAATGATGCCTTTATTACACGGTTCTCAAGGCTGTACTGCTTTGACTAAGGCAGTATTAGTACAGCATTTTCGTCAGGCGATTCCCCTATCTAGTACGGCGATGACAGAAGTTGCAACCATTTTGGGTGGCGAGGAAAGAGTTGAACAAGCAATCTTGACTTTGGTGCAGAGATCTAAACCAGAAATTATCGGTCTTTGTAGCACTGGACTTGTGGAAACCAGAGGCGATGACATGGGGCGCTTTGTCAAGGAGATTCGCCACCGTCATCCAGAACTAGATTATTTACCAATTGTGCTTGTCTCTACACCGGATTTCAAAGGTACATTACAGGATGGCTTTGCTGGTGCAGTTGAGAGTATAGTCAGGGAAATCCCCCAAAAAAGCTCCAAGCAAGACGCTTGTCCCACACAAATCACTATTTTGGCGAGTTCTGCCTTTACACCAGGGGATGTACAGGAAATTAAAGAGATTGTCACTTCTTTTGGACTCGTACCTATTGTTGTACCTGACCTTTCTGGCTCACTAGATGGTCATATAGAAGATTACTCTAGTGCGTTGGCTTTGCCCACCGCAGGCATTACAGCTAATGGCACAAATGCAGCACAGTTGCGCTCAATTGGCAGTTCTGTATTCACTTTGGCACTAGGTGAGAGTATGCGGGGTGCAGCGCAAATTTTGGATAAGAGATTTAATATACCTTACGAGGTATTTAGTGAACTGACGGGACTAGCAGCAGTAGATAAATTCCTGCAAGCATTGGCAGATATCAGTGGTGTCAGCGTACCAGAGAAATATCGTCGTCAACGCCGTCAGTTACAACATGTAATGTTGGAAAATCACTTTTACTTTGGTTGCAAGCGAGTTTCTTTAGCGCTGGAACCAGATTTACTTTGGTCAACAGTTTCTTTCATGCGATCGCTAGGAGTTGAGATTCACTCCGCAGTGACAACAACACGCTTTCCTCTGTTAGAAAAACTTCCGATTAAGAGCGTTACTATCGGCGATTTGGAAGACTTTGAGCAATTGGCGGTTGGGTCTGATTTACTAATTACCAACTCTCATGGAGTAGCGATCGCTCAACGCTTAAAAATTCCTCTCTATCGTCAAGGGATTCCCATTTTTGACCGCTTAGATCATAGTCAGTTCCCCAAGGTTGGCTATCGAGGTACCATGCAACTTTTATTTGATATTGGCAACCTGTTTTTAGAGCAAGAAACAAAGGTTAAGCATTAATACAGAGCTAATAACTGTTCATCACAAAATTACCAATATTATTGGTAATATGTAGCACAAGATACAATCTTGCAGATCAACTTCAGCTTTGATAGTTACTATCAAACCGTATACTTCATCTGTGAATATACCAACCGATGCCAGTAATTAGGCACTAGCTTCTGCGTTGACTTAAATTAAGTCTTCTACTGTTGATGAATCCAGCACAGCTAAAAAAAACAACTGCTAAAACGAGTCGTGTTTCAAGAAAGCTTCGCCGCCGTTTTGATATCACACAATCTGCGATGTCTGCGGCGGGCGTACCCCTGCTCTTAAGCAAGCTACGCGTAGCGTCTGGCACAGAAGCCATCGTACCATCTTTGCTCACCTGGTTCGAGGTGATTGGCTACACAGTTTTATTAGAGCCAGATATTGTTTTGGGTAAGCATCAGATAGGGCGCAGCAGTTATAGTGATGTGGTTTTGTATCAGCGCCTTTATAAAGCTTTGCTTCATATTAACCCGAAAAAACCTGATGAGGCGATCGCCGCAGCTATCCATCAGATTACTTGCCTAGAGAGTTCCGACTTGCTGGAAAATAACCACCGCTTTCACAAGCTCTTGACCGATGGTGTGCAAGTTGAATACCTGTATAACGAAGAAATAGTTCATGACAAAGTGTGGCTGATTGATACGTCTAATCTACTGAAGAATGATTGGCTAACTATTCATCCCTTGACTGTAGTTGAGGGGAGTTATGCTCACTGCCCTGATCTAGTTGTCTTTATCAACGGTTTACCCTTGGCAGTTATTGTCTCAATTCAGCCAAATGATCAACAGGCCACTTTCAAAGAAGGTTATCAGCGAATTCAGACCTACATTGAACAAATACCGAAACTGTTTTCCTACAATACGTTCCTAGTTATTACTTATGGAAATCGGGCACGAGTCGGTACATTAACCTCGGACTGGCAAGAGTTTTTACCCTGGCGCACAATTGATGGCGAGGACTTTCCTGCCAAGGGTGCAACTGAACTAGAAGTGCTAATTCAAGGCATTTTTGACAAACGGCGTTTCCTAGAGCAAGTATTGCACTTGATAGTGTTTAAGGAGAACGGAACCAGCATTAGTAAAAAATTGCTTCGCCGACCTTTTTGTACTACACAGTACTCCAAAAAATCTTTGCATCAAGGCTGGTAAGTGCTGAGTTATCAGTGATAGTAAAAAAACAGCGTTGCAGAATAGAAATAGGACTTATACCAATTCACAATTCGCAATTCGCAATTCGCAATGACGCTCTCTACGAGACGCGCAAGGGACGCGGACTCGCTCTAAGCGTTGGCGCAGCCTCTCGTTCGCGTTAGCGTCTCTGAAAGAGAAGAGAAGCTATGCCGTTGGCGTTCGCGGAGCGTGTCGCAGACAAGCCTCTCGTTCGCTGTCTTCGTCTCTGAAAGAGAAGAGAAGGCTTTACGCTGCGCTAACGCAATTCAATAACTTAGATGCAGCAAGGCTTTGAGGGTTTACATTTGTTTCATTATTTTAGGGAATTGGTATTACGCAAAATAATGAAAAAACGTAGACGCCAGCGAAAAGTGTATTGCGTCGTTTCCTGCCGATGCCTGCGGCAACGCCAAAGGCGAACTGTTAGCGCAGCGTAAAGCCTACGGCGTGCATTGCGAACTGCGAATTGCGAATTGTTTGGTCAAAGCCAGTTACCAACTAAAACATAAGGTGCCCAGTAGCCAGGACGACTGTAATTGGGATAATCTTTTAACAACTTTACTTGGGCACGACGTAAGGCTTCAGCCTTTGTCACCTTAGTTTTAACTAACTCACGATAAAATTCACCAATTAAGATAGCAGTAGATTTATCATTGATATGCCACAGTGAAGCCAAGGTACTACGGGCACCAGCTTTCACGGATGTTCCTGCTAGTCCTAGCGTGGCGCGATTGTCACCAGCAGCAGTTTCGCAAGCACTCAAAACCAGCATTTCCAAGGCTTGTGAGCGAGTTTCATCCCGACGCCGCAGCAGGCTATCAAATTGCATCACGTTGATCGGTCCATCAGTAGCAAGTATAAAAGTATTCTCAGCACGGGAGCTGAATTGACCGTGGGTTGCCAGATGTAACACATTAAATGGCACAGCATTTACCTTACTCTCTAGGTTTTTGCTGTTGAAGTCCCGATCTAGTAACTCGGTAGTAGACGCGATCGCTTGAGAAATGGAGTTGAATTCTGATTTAATTTCTGGTAGGGGTGGAAATTGCTGTTGAAAGTTTTGTGGTGGTTGTACTAACCCAGCAGCTAGGACGTTGAGTTTTGTTTGTGTCAAGGGTTTGGGTGCGAGTAACTGGAGTCCCAAGCTGAGTGCTACAGCATATTTTTCTACCAGATATTGCTCACCGTCATACAATATAGCCATTGGCACGTTTTGCAATATTCCATCCAGTACAAATACAAGGGTTTTGACTCCACTTTCTTTTAAATCTGACTCAATTTCTTTGATTAACCACCCATAGACTTCCTGTGACAGCCCTTGCACTTCCTCAGTTCTATCGGGTTCTAAAAGATACTCTCTAAGTTCTCTGATAATTCCTTCTACTTCCTTCTGGGACTTTTTTACTGTATAATTACGTAGTGGCTGTTGAGGAATTTTGACAATAACTTGGAGTTCATCAGGTAGAATAATTGGATAAATGATTGCGGCTGTGGGATTATCTTTATCTACCAGTGTATCAAGCAAAACAGTTTTGGCATTAATGCAAGCTTCCCGGAAAAAGTTGTCTAATTCCGCCAGTTGCAGTGCTTCAATCCTCTGTCTAGCTTTGTCTAGGATTGGTTGGCTTCGATGAGTTGGCTGAAACTGCAACAGTAATTCTACGGACTCTCGATATACAGGTTCTACACTTTCTTTAAAGGAAAACTGGACATCTCGATTCACAAAAACTAAGTCACTACGGAGAGTTTGCAACTCACTGACCGCAGTATCATAGGCGGCAATAGCGCCCTCAATCTCTCCCTGCTGTTTTAACAAGCGTCCCAACTGCCAATGCCAACGATAAGCGATATCTGGGGCGTTGATTGTTTGGGCTATAATTAGTGCCTGTTGGGTGAGGTTCTGGGCAATTGACCATTGTTTAGTTTGCTCGTATACACTGCCCAGAGTACCAAGGGCAAAGCTCTCGGCTCGCTTATCTGCCAAATCTTGAGCTTGTTGCAAAGCGATCACGCAGATTTGAGCGATCGCTTTGGGTGTAGTCCCAAATTTCATCAAGCTTTGAGCAAGATGAATGCGGGCATAGATAGTTGTCACAGAAGCAGGTAGTTGTGCCAGTTGAGTTTGGATTTGCGGCAATAGTGTCTGCGCGGCTACTGTTTGTCCCGTGTTCACTAGCAAGCTCAACTGATTTATTTGAGCCTGGACTTTGGTAATCGGGTTAGGAGCGATCGCAGCAGCTTGCTGATAAAACTTTATCGCTTCTTGCAAGTCTTGCTGAACTTGTGCCGTGTTGCCTAGACTGAACAAAGCAGCGCTCACATCCTGCGGAGAATCCAATTTTTGGGCAATTGACAAACTTTGCTGTAATACCTGACGAGATTGATCCAAATCTCCGGCTAATTGCAGAGCATCACCAAACGACCGTAATTCTACTGCTTTAGTAATGGAGTTAGGTTGTAGTTGTAACTGCTGCTGCAATTGAGTCAAGATTGTCAAACCCCGACGGTAAAATCCCAAAACTTGCCATGCTTGTGCTTGGTTGATGCGATCGCGGGTAATGCCATTGCGATCACCTAATTGCTTATAGCTGACTTCCGCACGTTGCCAAGTGTTAAGTGCCTGTTCAGCTTGTCCCAAGTCTAGTTGAATACTAGCTTGAATATCCAGAATTGGAGCCAAAACCTTAATATTTTGGGAATTAGAGGATTTTTCGAGCAACTTCAAGCTATCTGTAATTGCCTGTTGCGCTTGTGTCAAATTACCCAGTTTTTGATATGCCAATGCCAAATTACTTAATGCCACAGCTTGCCGCAATTCATTGCCTTGGCTGCCATAACTTTTAACTGCTTGTTGCAAAACTTTCACCGCTTCTGCAAACTGTCCTGCCTCATACAGCACTTTACCCTGTTGCAGCAAGTCTTGTGTTTGTGCAGTAGGATTTTGGATTGACACTCCAAGAGTTGCGATATGTTGTGTCTTTACAGTTGCAGCAACTGGAAAAGCAATAACGCACAAAAAAGCTGTCACCAGAACCAAGAGAATCAAAACAGGCAAGTTATGGTTTTTAAAGGAACGAAAGAACCATATGTTACATCCGTTACATATCCGTTGCCACTGATTGTTTTTATGACTCTTGGGTTTCATAGGAATTCCTCCCCCAATTGGGGTAACGAATTATTGACTACAGGACATGGTAGAGGGAATAGAAGAACTTTGCCCAGATTGAGCTACAAGCATAATATTACCGTTACTATCAACAATCCATCCTTGAGCCTCCACAATCTGATTACTAGATTTGGTAACAGATGCAGTAGATAATTTATCCGTGATGGCTGTTGCTTGTGAAGGCAAATCTACCCAACCTGTAATCACTGCTTGTCCTCGCAGAGGCTCGTTGGGGCTAAGGGGTAATCCACCGCGTCCTGTAGCGATAAAACGATTGGCATTTTGTCCTCTTCTAGGAGTGCAACCTTGGGCAATTTGTCGGGATGCATCCACGAGGTTGGAGGGTAGTTGAATTAAACCGCGACTAGGGTCAGTATCTGGACTGTTGATAGTTACTTCCCCACTGACTCCCAATTCTGAACTCGCTGTAATGTCGCTGTTTTCAGTTGGGCTTTTTTGCGAAATAATACCGAAAATCCCGTTTGTTGTAATGTCAACTCTACCACCAATCCCTGTAAAGGCGTTAGCGGTGATGTCGCTATTTTCTTTAGGAACGGCGACAATGAAAGGGCTATTAATGGTGATATTACCGCCATCGCCACCGAATTCGCTATTGCCAGCAGTGGTAGAAATTTGACTATGATTACGTAGTAATAATAAGTCTTGCAACTTCAAAGTAATATTACCGCCATTCCCCGATCTGGTTATGGCGGCGATCGCTCCTTGGTTATCTAGGCGAATCGAACGAGCTTGAATGTCAAGGTTGCCTGCTATCCCTGCGCCGATACTGCTGACAGTGACTTCACCTCCATCGCGGACACTCATCTGCTCAGTTTCAAGCCTTAAGCTTCCCCCAATACCAGTACCTTCTGGCGTAACCGCAGCGCTGATTTGGCTGTTAAAGTTACCATTTGGTGATTTGCCAACGACTTCTACAGATTTCGACGCATGAATTCGCAATCTACCTGCATTGCCCACTCCAGCAGTTCCAACCGATATTATTGCACCACCTCTTACACTCAAGCGATCGGTTTCAATTGTTAAATCGCCACCGTTGCCTCTGGGTGGAATAACTGTTTCGTCTGCGTCTAGTTCAATACCTGCATTGATACCTGTAGCAAAGAGGTTATCAACAGGTGTATCAAATACCTCTACCTCAGAAGCACGAATTGTGAGATTACCAGCATCGCCTTGACCAAAAGTAGCGACTTGCACTTTGCCTCCATGACTGACACTCAAGCGTTTTGTCTCAATGGTCAAGTTGCCACCGCGACCCTCACCTTGAGTGTTTACTTGAGCGAATAAGCCAGCAGGATTTTCAATATTAGATGTAAATGATTTGACTTTTCCACTGATTTCCACTGACTCGGCAGCGTGAATAGTCAAATTTCCTGCAAATCCTTTACGGTAAACACTGCTTCCCACTTGACTATCAATGACATTCATAGTGACAGTATCAATGTTTATATTGCCAGCATTCCCTTGTCCAAATGTACTGGCAGATAGTTGTCCTTTTTGGACAATCAACTGATTGGTATTAATTGCCAAATCTCCTGCTGTTCCTGTACTCGATGTTTGAGTCAACAAGCTGCTGAGAAAGGGAAATAGACTATTACTATTAGTAGCAGGTCCTATCAGTTTAACTGATTGGGAGGCATTTACCGTCAAACTTCCTCCAGCCCCACTACCGTTAGTTCGAGCTGAAATCGCTGCTCCATCTTGGATTAACAACTGATTGGTATTAATTGTAATCTTTCCTGCCGACCCTGTGTCATAGGCGTTAGAACTTATTTTGCTAGGATACCATCTATTAGGAAACTGTGGAAGAATAGCAGTACCGACTAGCTGCACTGATTCGGCATTTACTGTTATACTCCCTCCAACACCTTTACCTTCGTTATCGGTTATGATTCCGGCTCCATTTTGGATGAATAACTGTCTAGTGTTAATCGTGATATCTCCGGCGTCTCCGACTCCATCAGATGCAGCAAACATACCAGTGTAGCCTAAATTGGGATTATTTGGAATGCCGATTAGTTGCACTGATTCTGAGGCATTCACGGTCAAATTTCCTGCCACACCTTCACCAGAAGTAGAACCTGAGACTTGTCCCCCATCTTCGACGAGCAACCTAGAAGTATTAATCGTTAGCTTTCCTCCTTCTCCTGTCGCGCCAGAACTACTTTGAGTAAACAAGTCACTGCTAAACTGGCCATTAACTGTAAGACCTGCCACTTGTACAGACTCTGAGGCATTTAGTGTTAAATCTCCCGCTGCTCCTGCATTGTTTGTGCCAGATGAAATCTTTCCTCCTGCTAAGATTTGTAACTGCCTGGTGTTAATTGTCAGATTTCCTGCGTCTCCTGTCCCAAAAGTTTCAGCAAATAAACCACTGCGAATTCCAGTAGGTGATTCTCCAACGATTTGCACTGATTCGGAAGCATTTACATTCAATCCTTTTCCAGGTAATGCTCCTAAAGTGCTGGCTTCAATCTTGGAACCTCCATTGACTGTAACTCCTTTACCCCACACCTGAATAGCACCGCCACCTTCGCCACTGGTACTAACCAAGGCTTGATTACTGAGTGAGATATCGGCTTTAGCTACACCATCAGGAACAATCAAACTCAAATTATTACCATCCACATTTAGTCCGACTGTCCCCTCACCTGCTATTCCTGCCAATTCCACTCGCCCACCCGGAGCATTCAATTGACCTTCGTTGATGGCAATGTCTCCACCCACTAATAGCAAACTCCGACCATCTGGTACTCGTAGACCAAAAATATTATCTTCTGCTGGTGCAATTGACCTGTTTTCAATTTTGCCAGCCTGAAGTTGATTGAACAACAATGCCGAAGGATTAACTGTTAGTAATCCAGAAGGAGTCTGAAGATTAGTTGCACTAAATTCCAACTGATTGCCAAACACAAAAGAATTCGCCGTACTTGCTACAAAGGAACCCGCCACATCAAGGCGTGCATTCTTCCCAAATAAAATACCATTGGGATTGATCAAAAACAAATTTGCAGCACCATTCACCCCCAGTGTACCGAGAATATTCGAGATATTACTTCCCGTCACTCGTGTGAAAATATTGGAGATTCCCGTGGGATTGGCAAAATAAACATGCTGCAACTCCCCGACATTGAATTCCTGGAAACTATGGAACAGGTTTGCACCGCGAATTGCTCCGCCATCAATGCGGTCAGCAGCACTACCTTTAATATTGACATTGGGAGTGATTCTTGAAGAGTTATTACCCAATGTTCCATCAGGTGTAATCTGGGCTAAGGCGTGATTTTCACAACAAAATATCACATGAGCAAGCACTCCAATAATGCTCAAAACTCCTAATAAATCTGAGTGCCAATTCCTATTTCCACAGATTGCCATATCATAACCAGCCTCGCTTGCTCATTTCCTACCTGTAAATATGCAATTCCCTTACACCACGGTTTCAAACCACATCTTTAAGGGTTTTCAGCTAGCCGTACTGAGAAATTTTTCTACAATTAATTTCAGCAGATATTTTAATTCGATCAGAGGAAAGTTTTTAAAACTTAAAGTTTAGGCAATGCTTCCCAAAAAAAGTTATAAATTCGTTGCCACTGATTGTTTTTATGACTCTTGGGTTTTATAGGAATTCCTCCCCCGACTCTTGGGATAACGGATTATTGACTACAGGACATGGCAGAGGGAATAGAAAAACTTTGCCCAGATTGAGCCACAAGAATAACATCACCTTTATCATCAACAATCCATCCTTGAGCTTCCACAATCTGATCAGTAGATTTGGTCACAGTTGCAGTAGATAATTTATCTGTGATGGCTGTTGCTTGTGGTGGCAAATCTACCCAACTAGTAATCACTGCTTGTCCCCGCAACGGTTCATTAGGACTTTGGGGTAATCCACCGCGTCCGGTGGCGATAAAACTACTGGCATTTTGTCCTCTTCTAGGAGTGCAACCTTGGGTGATTTGTTGAGATACATCGACGAGATTAGAAGGTAATTGAATTAAGCCGTGACTAGGTTCAGTATCTGGACTGTTGATAGTTACTTGCCCACTCACTCCTAATTGTGAACTCACTGTAATGTCGCTGTTTTCAGTTGGGCTTTTTTGCGGAAGAATACCAAAAATCCCGTTTGTTGTAATGTCAACTCTACCACCAGTTCCAGAAAAGGCGTTAGCACTGATATCGCTATTTTCTTTGGGGACTGCAACGATAAATCTTGAGTTGATATTGATGTTACCGCCATTGCCACCTAATTTTTCTGTACCTGCGCTGGTGGAAATTTGACTGTTGCGATGGAGTAAGAGTAAATCGCTGTTGACGTTGATGTTACCACCGTTACCGAATGCAGATTCAGCGTTGAGTTTACCTTGGTTGTCTAAGGTAATTTTGGGTGAGTTGATTTCGATATCGCCTGTGATTCCTGAGCCAGTAGAATTGACAAATAAGCCACTGTTAGCACCAATATTCACGCTCTCAGGAAATTTAGCAATGCGATCACTGTAACTAGGGTCAATACCACTAATTATTAGCTGATCGTCAGCATTGACAGTAATTTTACCTGCACGTCCATTGCTTGAGGTAGTGGTGGTGAGTTTTCCGCCGTTGAGTGCTTCAAAGACGTTTGCATTTACCGTAATATCGCCACCTTTTTGATTATTTGCGGTGTTTGCATCCAGTAAAGCGCCGTCCGAGATGCGAAAGATATTGGTGTTTGCGCTGATATCACCACCAATACCAGTAGAAGTAGAATCAGTAAATGTAAATAAACCGCTAGGAAGTTCTGTCTCTTGATTAGTTCCAGAAACAGTTACTGTATCTTTTGCAGCCACTGTTACATTCCCCGCACTCCCCTGTCCATAAGTTGATGCAGCAAGTTGAGCGCCATCAGTGAGTGACAGGTTTGCTGCATTGATGTCGATATTGCCACTTTTACCTACACCTCCTGCTGGTATGGTGCTCAAGATGCCAGTGAATGCACCTGCAAGGAAAACAGCATTTTTTGCACTCACTGTCACATTCCCCGCATTCCCCACTCCTGAAGTTGAGGTAAAAAGTTCAGCACCATCAGTGAGTGACAGGTTTGCTGCATTGATGTCGATATTGCCACCATTACCCACGCCTCTTTGTGACAGGGAGAGCATGTAAGCGAAAATCCCACTGCTAAAACCGTTTTTATGACCAGCAATATCAACAGCACCTGTTACCTTCAGATTGACATTGCCTGCATCCTCCCGTCCTGCTGGTTGGGTAGCAGATGCATCACTAGTGGTTAGCAGTTGAGCACCATCAGTGAGTGACAGTCTTGTTGCATTGATGTCGATATTACCAGCCTTACCTACACCTCCTGCTTCCACGGTGCTGTAAATGTAACCATTTGCAAGGTCAACAGCATTTTTTGCACCCACTGTCACATTCCCTGCATTTCCCTGTCCAAAAGTTGA
>NZ_JBALGC010000032.1:0-23463 GCF_036916575.1 Nostoc sp. | reverse complement strand
TCTGCTGTAAGTCTGAGCAAATTAGCTTTGAAACTGGAGTTAAATAGTTTAAGCAATTCCAAATCACGCCTTGTTCAAATGTAAAGCAACGCTTTTTAGAGATGAAACAGTTCTGCCCTAAAAAACTTGTTATTACCAACATTTTTTTCACAAATTAACACATCACTAAAAGTGATGTTGTAGCACCTTGATTTCTTCGTTTAAAAAATTTGATTAGGAACATAACAAAAGATTAGGGAAATAATAAATAATCACCGACAAATGACTAAATATTTGTGTTAACTCTTACAAGAAGCAACCAAATTTGCGACAATCGCAACTAGTTCTCCTGGATCAACTGGTTTAGCCACATGAGTCTGAAAGCCTGCTTCCAGGGCACGGCTACGATACTCACTATCGCCATAGGCAGTTAAGGCGATAGCGGGAAGTTTTCCATAAATATCAGGGTTCAGCGCCCGGATCTTGCGGATGAGGGTGTAGCCATCTTCACCAGGCATAGCAATATCACAAATCAAGACATCTGGTTGCAACTCAGGTAGTACTTTCAATGCTACCTCTGCCGATGCAACTGCCATGACGGTGGCTCCATCAGCTTCCAACACGGTAGTAATGTAAAAGCGGCTATCGTCATCATCATCAACTACAAGGATGTTTAAGCCAGCAAGGGGGAGAGGAGGTTCCATAACATCTGCATTAATGTTAATCAAATGAAAGTTGTTTATAAATCAGCTGCTTGTTTTTTTTATTAGTGACCATACCATTGGTAATTTTACTGCGATCGCGCCTATTTTCCTAGACAACAACTCAATTCGTCCAGCCACCATCTAATTGATAGTTAATTATTCGCTAGCATTTATAATTACTGACTGGATAAAATTATGTTGATGTTTAAATTCCTTGACATTTAAAAAATTCACTTTAACGAATACTTGGAGTTCAAGAATAATCTTGCTAATTACTGACTGCTTTATTACTAACAAATTTGGATTTTGATGGAAACTTTTAAAATCAATACGTTTGGGTTAAGATTTGATCCTCCCTAACCCTCCTTATAAAGAGGAAATTAGAGCAAGCCTTAAAAAGAGGAGCCACTGCGGTCTTCTGCCTACAGCCCTTCTCAAGACAGGAGACGCTGATTCGCGTTCAGGCATCCTACGGCAGGCGCTAGCCTCTCACGAATGGTAGAAGGGTAGACACTTGCTCTTAGTAAACCGAAAGTCAAAAAAACAGACAATGCCGAGGCTTGAAACAAGTCAGGTTGGCATTGCCATCAAAGCCGGAGACTCCAAAGCTCAAGTCAGGAGTCAGGAATCAGAAGTAATCTAGGCTTTATACCTGGCTGTTGAGTTGAAAAGGTATACCTGATTAAAAAAGCAACTTGCTGTATGTGAATCTAAACTACTGCAAGGGATCTGAACCATAGCAAAGAGTGATAAGCTTTTAGTTAAGTCAACTCAAAACTTGATTACTCCCATTCAATGGTTCCAGGCGGCTTAGAGGTGATGTCATAAACCACCCGATTCACCCCTTTCACCTCATTCACAATCCGAGTGGAAATCACTTCCAGGACATCGTAAGGCACTCTCGCCCAATCAGCAGTCATGCCATCTTCACTGGTCACAATCCGCAAAACAATCGGGTAAGCGTAAGTACGTTGATCCCCCATAACGCCAACACTACGAATTGGCAGCAATACTGCAAATGCTTGCCAGAAATCATGATAGATGCCGCGTTGGTTAATTTCTTGCCTTACAATCAAATCGGCATCACGCAAAATGTTTAACCGCTCAGATGTGACTTCCCCCAGGATGCGAATTGCCAAACCAGGCCCAGGAAAAGGTTGCCGTTGGACAATTTCTTCTGGTAAACCAATGGAACGCCCAACTTTGCGGACTTCATCTTTAAATAGTTTCCGCAGTGGTTCCACCAATTTAAATCTTAGGTCTTTGGGCAAACCGCCAACATTGTGATGACTCTTAATTTTTACCGCAACCCGCTCACCAGTTTGGGGATCAACGTTGGTGTCAGCAGATTCGATGACATCTGGATAAAGAGTCCCTTGAGCCAGATAGTCAAAGTGACCGAGGCGCTTGGATGTTTCCTCAAAGACGCTGATAAATTCGTGTCCGATGCGGCGGCGTTTTTCTTCAGGATCTGTGATATTGGCAACCTTAGCTAAAAAGCGATCGCGAGCATTAACATACTCTACAGGAATATGAAACTGCTCTTGAAACAGCTTTACCAATCGCTCTGGCTCATACTTTCGCATAAAACCTTGATCGATAAACACGCAAATCAGTTGGTCACCAATCGCTTTATACAGCAAGAAGGCCAGGGTAGAAGAATCCACTCCCCCAGATAGCGCCAACAGCACCCGCTTTTCACCAACTCTGGCGCGAATTTCCCGAATTGCCTCTTCGACAAAAGCCGCTGTTGTCCAAGTCGGTTCGCAATCGCAGATATGGTAGACAAAATTACGGATTAATGCTAAACCGCCAACAGAATGCACCACCTCTGGATGAAATTGAACACCGTAAAGTTTCCTTTCATGGTCGGCAATCGCAGCACAGGGGGTATTTTCTGTATGTGCTAGCAATTCAAACCCTGATGGCATTTGGGTAACTGAGTCTCCATGACTCATCCACATGGTAGTCCCATCTTCAACATTAGTGAGCAAATCTGTGGGATCATCAATATATAATGACGCTTTGCCGTATTCACCTCGATCAGCTTTTGCCACTTCTCCACCGAGTTGGTTGACCATCAGCTGCATCCCATAGCAAACACCCAAGATGGGTATTCCCAAATTCCAGATTTCTGAGTCACAATGGGGAGCATTATCACCATAAACCGAACTTGGCCCACCGGAGAGGATGATTCCCTTAGGATTAAGTTGGCGCAAATGTGCAGAAGTAGTGCGATAGGACAAAACTTCCGAGTATACTTGAGTTTCGCGGATGCGACGGGCAATCAGCTCAGAATATTGAGAGCCGAAGTCCAGAATTACAATCAATTGGCGATCAAGCCGCCCAAAATTTTCCAATATTTGGGGCGCTAGTTCTGTTGGTAGAGTTACCGCTGTATTCATGACCGGAGTTATATCTGTTAAGGATAAATAGATGCTTTGTGGTCTATGGTGATGCTATTATTCAGCCTGGGCAGGCTGATAATGGTATAGAGAGCCTTTACAAACGCAACTTTATGTGCGTTTGTCTAGTCCCTGAGTCGGATATGCTATCAAAACGATAAACTTACCCTAGAGTGGTTACTTAAAAGATTATTTATTTGGATTGTTTACGATTATTCATAATAAATTAACATAATTTTCCCATCAACAGACCAGCAGTTTTACTCTTCACGATAATTTTGCGATCGCGATCAAAGAGGATAGAGCCACAGACTGTAACTGCTGTGCGCCTTTCGCTATGGCTTTGAATGTAATCTTGAGAACGAACATCGATGGTTTCGGCGATCGCAGTGTAAACTTGATTTACCCAATCACTGCCTGTGGAAGCATCTAGCAATCTGAGGTATTTTAGTGCTGCTTCCGCAGTCGCACTGTTAAACACAGCTTGGATATCTGGCGATTTTAAACCTGCGATCGCACAGTGCGTTGCTAAAATTTCCCGGCGTCCATCAGCTAAGTAGTGATGGGTGTGAAAAATTCCCCCAGCCAGTTTCATCAGCTTACCGTGATAGCCAAATAATAAGATTTCTTTTACACCCAGAACATCAGCTTCTACCAACATTGGGCCAAGCCAGTTAGCAGTTTTGACCAATTGCTCAGGATTAATCCCTAGTTTACGCGCCAAATCTAGGCCATTCTCCCCGATACAGAATACTAAACTCTCAAAACGACTGGCTTTATTTTGTAATTCCGCCCGAAAAACTGCAAGCTGATCTGGTGTACTCAAAGGTTGAGAAATGCCGGTTGTACCTAAAAGGGAAAGTCCTTCAACCACACCAAAGGCAGAATTTGAAGTCCGAACAGCAAGCGATCGCCCTTCGGGTAGAATAATTGTCACCGTGATTTTTTCCCCAGGTGCTAGCATCCGTTGCAAGTTTTCTTTTAAGAGCCTTTGAGCATAGGCATAAATAGCAGGCTTGTCACCAGCATTCATCTGCCTGCCAATTCCTTCCCCTCCTTTAATAGTTATTGCTTCCTGTGCTTCCCCTCCCCATTCCACCAATGTCCAAATTGGTGTATTTTTAGTCAAATCGAGATTATCACCAGGATCGCTGCGAGCGATCGCTAAAGCTGTATTCTCAGATAGTCCTGCTACCTGTTCAATGGGGATTTCTGCGATTTGAGCGGGTTCAATCAAATCTACAGATGCTAAAGTTAGGGGTTGGCGATCGCGTAACCAATGTAAAGCTGCAACAGCAGCAGCGCACGCAAAGACGGGAAGTGTGTATCCAGTACGGGACATTTTTTAAATTTAAAAGTCAAAAGAATTCTTCAAAATTGTTCTCGTAGCGTCTGGTAGAGAAGACAGTTTCAGATAGCTTGGTTTCTTCAGGATAACGGCTAAGATGATCGGTAGCAGATATTCTTTGCATCCACACCAACGGCTTTTAGCTGCTCGCTTCATCGCTTTGTTAGACCGTTTTACCAGGGTAGATACTGAACTTGACCTTCTAGTTCTCCCTCCTGGCTACACTCTATAAGTACAAGAATATCTTCAATGACCCGCCCGACCGATGCATCTAAGCTGACTTCGATAACTCCCGGCATGGTCTGACCTTGCCTAACTCGATCGTATGCATAGCGAGTAATTGTAGAAACGTCATGGGTAAGCAGGATACGTCCTTCTTGGGCTGCCCAATCCAGGATAGTTGGATCATCTTTGCCTGATAACCTAACATCTTGTACACGAACGATGTCGATTTCTGGGGTACGGCGGAACAATCCTCTAACAACCGTATTATCGAAATTTTCATCAGCAAGGAGTTTTAACATGCTTCCTGTGCTGTTTTGCGGGCAAGCAAGCGATCGCGTAAGCCTTGTGGGTCAAAATTCGCTTGATTTATTACCCGAATCTCTTGTGATTGCTGCCGTCGCTGTTGCAAGTAGGCTTCTACTTCCGGTTGATGATTGAGGTAGAAGGCGATCGTAGCGTAAACGTCAGCCAAATTGAGCGACGGATAGCGATAAACAATTTCCTCTGCTGTAGCGCCTTGCTTAAAGACAGCAACTACAGTGTCCAATGTGACACGGGTTTTACCTACGAGAACTACACCATCCTCATTAGATTTTAGAGGAGCAGGTTCGGCAATAATCGATAGTGTCATGAACGCCTTCCAATTCATTGCTTTGATAGTACTGCAAGTTGCGATTGATAGACCATTGTATAGATCCTGCAATAGCGCACATCTGAGCAACCCTGGGTGTATCAGCAAGAAAGGGAATGCGATCTGGATGATCAGTAAGAATATGATCATGCATCATCACAATTTCTGCGCCTGGTTTGATGATCAAAGGTTCTGGAATTTCAGGGGAAACTGGCAATTCTGGCGCAGAAATTTGAGAACCAGCAGTCACTAAATACCAGGGTGTTTGGTTGACTCTACTATTTTGCTCAAAAATTAAATAAATCGGAGTGCCGTACCTTGTTTGTAAATGACCTGCCGTTACATATAGTTGATTAGCACTATGAGTGAAATTACCTTGTTCGATACTCCAGGGAACGTGAACCGCAAGGTAAGACTCCAACACAAAATTCTTATTGCCCCAAGTCTCGTTAAGCGCGCTGGCTGCTATGTTCTCAAACAACTCATCACGAATGAATGCAAAACGTTTAAAGCGCGGAACTACCTTGTTAGTGTATGGATCGCCCAGTTGTGCCACTAGTGTATCACGCTCAAACATTGACACTATACCCAACTAATTAATGTAGAGAAGACTTAACCGAAACCACTTTAACCGATAATTTCGGAGGCATAGCTAGTGATTATACGGGAGTTTTTCATATAATCTAAATACTCCAAATTAAATATTTATATAGATTTTTTCTATATAACACTTTCACAGGGATACCACAAATAACTTCTTCTCACGATCAGCAGCAAAAGCTAGACACGCTTTGATGTGTTCTGAAGTTAATTCCGAAAAATCCTCTAAGATTTCTGCTTCAGTCATTCCGCCTGCAAGATACTCCAAAATATCATAAACAGTGATTCGCATTCCCCGGATACAGGGTTTTCCACTGCGTTTTCCAGGATCAATCGTAATAATGTCGTGGTAATTCATAAAAAAGTAGATAACCTTTCTGTGGCTCTCAAAGATCACTCTTGATCAGTCGGCTTCAACGCAGTGTTAGACTGCTGACTACTGCTTCTTGCTGCTTCTAGCTTTTGGCGAATCGCTGCTTGAACCTTCTGATCAAAATCGGGATCATTGGGGCTTGCAACAATCCTACGCGGACGCTGATTAATCCTGTCCAGGTATGCTTGAAAAGCAGCTTGATCTCCACGATGCTTGAGAAAATACTGTTTCAATTCAATATCAGACATTGAATCGTAATTAATTCGGCTCATCAAACAACTCTCCGTTGGGTAAAATTTGGAATTCAATCTCTTCGTCATACCCAGCAAAAATGTATACATTACGAGTCCGATTATCAACGCAAATAAGGTATATAACCTGAAGCATGATATACGTCAGTTGATAGCTAATACGATACAAACTTGCTACTTGAGCAACAGTAGGCATTTTAGTTAATTACACCAAGATTACGAATTAGTAATTAGTCAAACACCTACTTCTAATAATAGAGCTTTCATAGCTTCCCAAGAGAGTCCTTGTTGAATATAACGGGGTACTTCAGGATTGTAAGGACTGGCTACTCGGTCAATGTTGAGGATCTTTGCCCCATCTGGTAGAACTGGTACATCTGGATCAAATGCCGTTGGACGCATCAAAGAACTGGAAAAGCCTTTGAAAATAGCAATTGTATCTTGTTCATTAGCAATTTCCACCGTTACAAGTAAGACTTCTTGAGGGCGTTTTGCGGTGTATTGTTCCAGCCGCTTACCAATGAAATTCATTTTTTTAATAGTAGGGGTACGTTGGCGCAGCGATGGTTACTGTGGTGTGGCCGAGCGTCCCTGCTTGCCCAGCTTAATCAGAACAAAATAGCTTAAGTAAAGCACATAAATTACTAAACTAATTATGCCAAGAAAACCTAAAAATTCAGCCTTGCTATTAGCATGGAAATATTCTTTGAATAGCAACGGAGCCTCGAACCAGACGCGACAATAGGGAGTTTTAAGCATATTGCCAGAAAAAGCACAACCCAAAAAAGGGATAAAGGCTAGTGTACCCAAAATACAATAAACAGTTGTAGCCCAGCGCCAAGAGGTAAAAATAAATTTCAAAGAGCCACTGGTTTGATACTCAATTTCATCGTTGAGATCCACCCAGAACCACAGCGAAATCGGGATCAAAATCCGAGCCATCAATCCAGAGATAAAGCTAACTGGATACTGAGCAATCATTAAGTAAATCGTGATTGCCACTAGGCTTGATACTCGCCAGTATATAGTCAATAAGCGTTGTATGCTTTCTGCTTTTTGCACAAATGCCCAAATCAAAAGAATTAGCGGAATAATTACCAAAAATAATACTGCTAGTCGGTAATCAATCCAGACGAAAGGGCGAAACCGAATATTATAGTCCATAGTTTTCTCAAACAATAGATAAAAAAAATTCAGAAGTCAAGAGTCAAAATTAATCAAGTGGGGTTTTATACCACTACCTGATTGTAGACCGCTTAATAAGGCAGGGGTATTAAACCCTTTTATTCAGGAGTCAATCGGACTCCAATTCATGCTGAATTCAGGAGTCAGAATTCAGCATGAATTCTTCTTGATAATAGTTTAATCAAAGCATAAAGCTCAGTAGTTAGCCTCAAGACTGCGCTCTAACTTCTTTCTGTAAGCAAGTGGCTCCCCAATACGGTTCGGTTACCTTGTTTATCGAGCGAAGATCCCCCAACTCCCTTTTTTAGGGGGGCTATTTTCTTCCTTTACCCCTAAAAAAGGGGAACGCGGCAAGTTGCCGCTTCCCCCACTCTTTGCGTCTTTTTTGGTCAATCCTGGTTGCTGACCAAAGAAATAGAAAATTGACTTGCCTCAATTTCTAGTCGTCGTAAACCCTGCATTCAATTGCATCTGGGTTGTCATCACAATACTGTTCTAGAGAGTTTTTTGGCTTGCTTTGGCGCTTGTGGGAAGCTTCGGCTTGCAATTCCTCTACTGCATCCCAAGCAGCAGCACACTCTGGTGAGTTGCTACCGTTAGTATCACAGACAGTACGCGCTTGTTCCACTTCTTCTTGGATTTTTTCTTGGATGCCGCTCTTTGCTGTTTCTTGGATGTTGGTCATTGCTTTAGTCTCGTTGTGTGTTGTTAATACTAGTATAGAAAAAGTACAGAAATGGCAGTTTTTGGCTTGATTACTAACCATTCTAACCATTTAGCTGCTCATCAGTTAGTGTTTTTGCCTATTGATTTATAACCAATACAGCAAATTACCGCATCTATAATGCATTTACCTTTATTTTTTAAGATTTTGTGGAATCAGTACTAGGGATAAATAATCATACAATATATTTAGATGCAATATATTAGGGAATGACAACCCCAGCTTCTTGGGATGAAGGAGACGAAGGGCTGGCGTCAATTCTTGTAGGATGCAATTCTTCCCAAAATAAAAAATCAAAACCTATTAGCCTAAAAAGAGAAAAAAGCTCAAAACTCATGGCAGACCAAATGCAGTGGGCAAACGCCCTATCAACCCGTCATTCTTTGGAAGCCGCTATTACAGATGTGGTGGAACGAGCTGTCTCATCGTTAACAGCACCTGCGGATCTAGGACTGGTATTCATTTCGTCTGCTTTTACAAGTGAGTATTCCCGACTGTTACCCTTGTTAGCTGAGAAACTTTCTGTGCCAGTGCTAATTGGCTGTAGTGGTGGAGGTGTGATTGGGACAACAGTTAGCGGAGAAACCCAAGAACTGGAAGCTGAACCAGCTATCAGCTTGACTTTAGCGCACCTTCCAGGAGTGAAGATTCAAGTCTTTCATATTGTTGCTGAAGAATTACCTGACTTAGACAGTTCACCAGATGCTTGGCTTGATTTGATCGGTGTGCCACCATCACCGACACCCCAGTTCATCTTGCTGTCTAGTTCCTTCGCGTCTGGAATCAACGATTTGTTGCAGGGGCTGGATTTTGCTTATCCAGGATCGGTGATAGTGGGGGGACAGGCTAGTGGTGGGGGTATAAGTGGTCGTGTTGCCCTATTTTGTAACGATGCTAGCGGTGAGGAACACCAAAGCCTGTATCGTGAGGGCACTATTGGTATAGCTTTGACTGGTAATATTGTTTTGGAAACGATTGTAGCCCAAGGATGCCGACCGATTGGCAAACCATTGCAAGTCACAAAAGCTGATCGCAATATTATTTTGGAGTTAGATGAGAAAGTACCTCTGATGGTGTTGCGAGATTTGATTGCCAGTCTCAGTGAACAAGAACGGATTTTAGCACAGCACTCTCTGTTTGTTGGTGTGGCAATGGATGAATTTAAGATGGCTTTACAGCAAGGAGACTTTTTAATTCGTAGTATTCTTGGGGTCGATCCAACAGCTGGGGCGATCGCAATTGGCGATCGTGTCCGTCCTGGTCAAAGGCTGCAATTCCACCTACGTGATGCCCAAGCCTCCGCTGAAGACCTAGAATTACTCCTACAAAGTTATCAACACCAACGAGAATCTGAACCCTCTGCTGTAGCTGCCTTGATGTTTTCTTGTCTGGGGCGAGGTGAAGGACTGTATGGTAAACCCAATTTCGATTCTGAACTATTTCGACACTACCTTAAAGATATTCCTGTAGGCGGCTTTTTCTGTGGCGGTGAAATCGGTCCTGTTGGTGGCAGAACTTTCTTACACGCCTACACTTCAGCATTTGGAATTTGTCGCCAAAATCAGTTATGAACAGGACTTACACAAAAATAACGTAATTTCGTCATTACGAGCTATAGCGAAGTAATCTCCCCTGACGCTCTTATTGCTTCCTTACACTCCGTTTCGGTCGCAATAACAATATCGGCGTTGCGTAAGTCCTAATGAATTATAAATTAGATTCCTGAACGGCAGTTACTTTCATAGCGGGTTCTCCAAAGGAGTACAAGTGGGGCTTATTGACTATCTAGCGTTTGTCCTGATATATACACCTTTGTTCCCTTCTTCATGAAAATTTATCAAATATGTTGTTCATATATGAATATTATTTAATAGTCAATACTGTCACTTAATTGCGATCGCCATCAAATATGACAGCTTTAGCGCCGAGCTAATCGATAGTTTTTCCAAGCTTGATTGGCGATTGCAACTTAATAGAAATCGTGTTATTTGAAATTATAAAAGGGCTAGTTTTTGCCTGGGAATTGACTAGAATTTTTCAGACCAAGCACATCCCATTTATTGTTTGATTTGAACCCCATTCCTTAATATTGTTTCAACTTTCTCTACTAAGGTGTTACAGGAGGTTTTGTGATGAAAAAAAACAGAGCTATTGCCAGTTTTATGATTAGCAGTCTGTTGGCACTGACCATTCCGGTCTTCATAAATCCGCACAAGGCAGATGCTAAGGATTATTCGGAAAACCTATGTCGCCTAACGGTCGTTGGCACATACCTTGCGACACTTACCCAAACAAATTCTACTTCTAGTCAACCCTCGTCATACCGCGAAATTGCAACTTTTACCGCAGATGGTAATCTTATTGCCAATGACTCTAATGCTAATGGTGTTCCGGGTTCATCCAACCCAGATGACCAACCCTTTGGTTCTTCACAAGGTAGCTGGAAGTGTACTGGAAATAACGAGATTGTTGCCAAGACACTTAATTTCAGTTTCCCGTCAGGGTCATTACCAGGCAATATTGCGGTTACTGAATATCATTTGAGGTTCAATCCACAAACTTTCACAGTGAATGGAACCTACAAGTATAGTTACTATGATTTAAATAAAAGTCCACTGGATCAAAAGACTAAACCGCTTCCCTATGGAGTTTTTGAATACAGGTTTCAAGGGGTGAAACTTAAGGCTGACTAATCCTTTTTTAGTTTGTTGAAATTTGGCATTTTCTATTAAAAGATTGGAGGAGGTGAACGTCGGTCACTTCCTCCACTTTAGTAAGAACATTCTGAGTATTTTAACTGATTGACAAAAGACGTTTTATTTTATTTTACAAATTTACTACAACTGCCTTTGTCGGCTTGGCTTGTGAGATGTTCCCATTTGAGCGCAAAATAGCTGTTTGTTTAGCATTTAGCTGTTCTTCTATATTTGCAGATATATATCGATATAAACGCTCGGAAAAATTGTATATATAGACAAATATATTCCTTGTATAGGTTAGTTTAAATATTAATTTATACCTTGTGTTCTTTAACAAAAAGCTCCATGATTGATTGAGGAAGCACATAGTTATAGGTTAGTTAACAATAATGCCGATAGACTTCATTATGTTTTCTGATTTATGGCAAGAAAATATCTAATATTAATCTGAAAATTATTCATGTCGGAGTTCGACTAATCCAATGCTAGAAGGATGGATTCAAATTGTATTAACGCTACTAATTGTAGTGGCGCTTACTCCCTTTTTTGGGCGCTACATGGCGCGTGTCTACCTAGAGCAAAGTACTTTTCTCGACCCAATTTTGAATCCGGTTGAGCGAGTGCTTTATTCCTTGGTTGGCGTTAAAACCAAAGAAAACATGACAGGCTGGCAGTATGGGCGGGCAATCCTGTATAGCAATGTAGCAATGGGATTGCTGATTTTCTTGATCATCATGAATCAAGGATGGTTACCCTTCAACCCTACGGGGATAAATGCCCCAACTTGGGACACAACACTGCATACTACCATTTCCTTTATTACTAATACCAACCAGCAGCACTATTCTGGTGAAACCTACATGAGCTATGGCAGCCAAATGTGGGGACTTGGTTATCACATGTTCACTTCTGCTGCGACTGGTTTGGCGGTAGGAATTGCTTTTATTCGGGGATTGACAGGTAGACCATTGGGCAACTTTTATGTAGACATAATTCGCTCGATTACCCGAATTTTGCTGCCTATTTGTATTGTGGGCGCGATCGCCTTAATGGCAGCTGGCGTTCCAGAAACCCTGGCGGGTGCAGTTGTATTCCCTACCTTGGAAGATCCGAATATTAGTCAGGCGATCGCTCGTGGCCCGGTTGCTCATTTTGAAATTATCAAGCAATTAGGGGAAAACGGCGGCGGCTTTTTCGCCATCAACTCGGCACACCCTTTTGAAAATCCCAACGGATTTACTAACTTAATTCAGGTTGTGGCAATGCTTTCGATTCCCACTGCCCTAATCTACACCTATGGTTTGTTTGCCAACAACACTAAGCAAGCCTGGTTAGTCTACGGGATGGTTGGGATTATCTATGTAGTATTTATTATTGTCACCGCCATTGGTGAATACAACGGCAATCCGGCTGTGAATGCACTGCTGGGTAGTCAGCAACCGAATTTAGAGGGTAAAGAAGTCCGGTTTGGTTGGGCGCAATCTGTGTTATTTGCAGTAAGTACAACTGGCACCATGTGCGGCGCAGTCAACAGTTTGCACGACTCCTTCATGCCCAACGGCGGTTTTATTACCCTTTCCAATATGTTCCTGCAAATTATCTGGGGTGGACAGGGTACAGGAACTGCTTACCTGTTTGCTTACCTAATTCTGGCTGTGTTCGCTACAGGGTTAATGGTGGGACGCACACCAGAATTTCTCGGACGCAAGATTGAGAAGCGCGAGGTTGTACTTGCTAGTTTCCTGATTCTGCTAGTTCACCCGATCGCGATTATGATTCCCGCAGGTATCGCCCTAGCATTTCCTGACCAACTATCAGGAATTAGTAATCCGGGATTTCACGGCTTTGCTCAGGTGATTTATGAATATGCCTCCGCTGCTGCTAACAACGGTTCTGGGTTTGAAGGTTTAAGCGATTCACAACCTTCACCATTAGCGATCGCTACAGGCGCAAAAACCACTGCAACTGCCCTCTGGTGGAATCTAAGCACCTGCTTTAGTTTACTGGCTGGACGCTATATTCCAATTTTGGGTTTGCTATTTTTGGCAGATAGTATATCTCGTAAACAAGCTGTTCCCTTCACAACTGGTACATTGCGAACTGATACCGGACTATTTACAGGTGTTACCGCAGGCGTAATTTTAATCTTGGGCGCACTTACATTCTTCCCAGTATTAGCATTCGGCCCCATCGGTGAAGCCTTTTTTATCGCTAAAGGTATCGGCTAGGGATTGGGGATTGGGGAGTAGGGGGCAGGGAGCAAGGGGAGCAGGGGAAGCAGGGGGAGCAGGGGAAGTGAGAAGTTAAATATTAGCTTAAAAACTCATTTATCCACCTCAAAGACTCATTCATCCACCTCAGATACTCGTTCATCCACCTCAGATACTTATTCATCCACCTCAGATACTTATTCATCCACCTCAGATACTCATTCATTCACTTCAGATACTCATGCCCAAGATTTAATCTATGCCAACTACTACTGATTCTCCTTCGTCCCGTATTCCATCTGGAACTCGTGACTCGCGCAAGCACACTCCCAAGACAGATATGCAGGGGCTTTACCAGAGAGCAATTCGTGAGTCATTTGTCAAGCTCGATCCTCGAATTACTGTCAAAAACCCAGTTATGTTTGTTGTTTGGGTGGGGACAATTGTCACGTTCCTTGTTACCCTTAACCCAAATCTGTTTGGCACAATCCAGGCAGATGTCAACCAACAACACCTGTTAAACGGGTTGATTACCTTTATTCTCTTTTTCACACTTATTTTTGCCAACTTTGCCGAAGCCGTAGCTGAAGGACGCGGTAAAGCACAGGCTGATTCACTGCGATCAACGCGATCGGATACAATCGCTAACAAGATCCTCCCTGATGGTTCGATAGTAAAAGTCAATTCCACAGAACTGCGACGGGGCGATTTGGTAAAAGTGGTTGCAAATAATATGATTCCCGCCGACGGGGATGTAATTAAAGGCATTGGCTCGGTGGATGAGTCTGCAATTACTGGAGAATCTGCCCCGGTATTGAAGCAACCAGGTACAGATATTGCCAGTTCGGTAACAGGCGGTACACGCCTACTCTCCGACGAGTTGACAATTCGCATTAGTGCTGATCCTGGTCAAGGCTTTATTGATCGCATGATTGCCCTGGTAGAAGGGGCAGAACGCAGCAAGACTCCCAACGAGATTGCTTTGACGGTATTGTTGGCAGTGTTAACGCAAGTATTCCTGATTGTGGTGGCAACTATGCCTCCATTTGTTGGCTACATCGCCAGCTTTATTAGCACGGCCTTTGGGACTGAGGCGGGAAATAGTTTGCGGGCGGGTGCTAGCGTTGCTATTCTCATCTCGCTGCTGGTAGCTTTAATTCCCACAACTATCGGTGGTTTGCTCAGTGCGATCGGTATTGCAGGGATGGATAGAGTTGCCCAGTTTAACGTCATTGCTACCTCTGGTCGAGCAGTAGAAGCCTGTGGTGACATCAACACCTTGGTGCTGGATAAGACAGGTACAATCACCTTGGGTAATCGCATGGCTGATGAGTTTATTCCCCTGGATAATCACTCAATAGAAGATGTAGCGCAAGTCTCCCTGGCTGCTAGCTTGTTTGACGATACGCCAGAAGGCAAGTCAATTGTAGTTTTAGCAGAAAAGTCCCAGGCTGCGGTAGACTTTAACATTGACAAAGCCGAAGGTGTGGAGTTTTCCGCAAAAACCCGGATGAGTGGTACGAATTTAGCCGATGGCAAACAAATTCGTAAAGGAGCGGTGGATGCGATTATAGGATTTGTCCGTTCCCGTGGTGGCTACGTTCCCGATGATGTAGACGCAGCTTATGAGCGAGTTTCCCGGTTAGGCGGTACGCCCTTAGCTGTCTGCGAAGATGACAAAATTTATGGTGTCATCTACCTCAAAGATATTGTGAAACCTGGTCTGCGGGAACGATTTGACCAACTCCGCCGCATGGGTGTTAAGACTATCATGCTCACAGGTGACAATCGAATTACCGCTTCGGTAATTGCCGAAGAGGCTGGGGTTGATGATTTTATTGCCGAAGCGACTCCAGAAGACAAAATTGAGGTGATTCGCTCGGAACAATCTGAGGGTAAACTGGTGGCAATGACCGGAGATGGTACGAACGATGCACCTGCTCTCGCTCAAGCAAACGTGGGTGTGGCAATGAACTCTGGGACGCAAGCTGCCAAAGAAGCTGCTAACATGGTGGACTTAGACTCTGACCCCACCAAGCTAATTGACTTAGTAACCATAGGTAAACAGTTGCTGATTACTCGTGGAGCATTGACAACATTCTCGATCGCTAATGATATTGCTAAATATTTTGCGATTATTCCGACTATCTTTGCAGCTGCTGGCATCGGCGCACTTAATATTATGGGATTAAAGAGTGCCCAATCGGCGATCGTCTCGGCGCTGATTTACAATGCCTTGATTATTCCAGCACTAATTCCGCTAGCACTCAAAGGGGTGAAATTCTTACCTTTAACAGCAGATCAACTTTTACGCCGCAACATCTTCATCTTTGGCTTTGGTGGCATCATTGCTCCCTTCATTGCCATCAAACTGATAGATATTATCTTACCTTTGTCTTAATTTACTATGAAACCCGTTCATATCCGACGCACTATTCCTATATCCCAAGTATTAGAAGAAATAACTGAAATCTGGTGTCAATGGCGTAGACAAAAGCTACCACTGTATTTATTCTTAGCGATGTGCTTCAACCTAGTGGTTGCGCCTATGGTTTATGCCGCTACTGGTGAACAACTTTCCCGCAGTCAATCTTGGGGATTGGGATTGTTAGGACTGACGACGCTAGGGCTTTCCATCTATCTATTTTTTGTCATGTTTGTACCGGAGAAATTCTAATGAGTTTTGCACGCGAAGCTAGCAGAGCTGTTCGTTCTACCTTAGTACTTTGGGTTATTGGAGCGATTATTTATCCTTTTGCAATGATTGCCATTGGGCAGATTGTGTTTCCCTTTCAAGCAAACGGTAGTCTACTGAAAAATAGCACAGATCAAGTTGTCGGTTCTGCTTTGATTGGTCAACCTTTTAGTAGCGATCGCTATTTTAACAGCCGTCCCAGTACCACCAGCTACAGCACAGCTGACCCCAAAAAGGACGATGCGGGAGTTTTGAAAACTGGGGTTTCTGGTGCTAGTAACTTGGCTCCCACTAATCCCGCATTACTAGAACGGATTAAAGGTAAAGATGACCCAGAAGAGAGCAAAAAGGTTGAAGGTGACTTCAATCGTTTGAAAACAGCAGGTGTACAGCCGACTGGCGATTTAGTTTACACCTCTGGTTCCAGCCTTGACCCCCATATTACCCCGGAAGCTGCGATCGCACAAATTGCACGAGTAGCCAAGGCGCGAGGATTTCAGCCGAACCAACTAGAAGCTTTGATTTCTCAAAACACTGATCGTCGCTTTCTCGGCATCTTTGGCGAGCCTGGAATTAATGTTTTGAAGTTGAATTTAGCTCTGGATAAAATCAAGGGATAAAGGCATGGAAAGTAGCTAAAAGAGCTATTTCTTATCGAATTTAATTTCAAACTTTAAATCTCCGATTTCTTAAAAAAGTCGGAGATATTATTGTTTATGAATAATTAATAAGGGCTATATAACAATCCTAAATGAGTTGTGAAAAATAGTTTTTTAATCGAACCACAGAGACGCAGAGAACACGGAGAGATCAGAAATATAAATTTTCACAAATGATTTAATCAGGCAGGCATAATTAAATGTAATAGGTCATTGCGTTCGCGTAGCGTCTCGTAGAGAGAAGGAACGACGTTCGCGCAGCGTCTTGTAGAGAAGGACACATAGACGCAACAGCGGCTTCCCGCAGGGTAGGAATAAGAGTTTCAGAGAGTTATTGCATAAGTCATGCTTAGGACTGCTATCCAAAATATATCTCTAAATATATGCCGTTTTAACTACTCAATAAACATCTCTTTTATTCATTCCAGTATATATCATCTAGTTTCAAAATATATCAAAGATAAATTAAATTTTCTATAAAATATTGCACAATATTATTAGAGTTAAAGAGAAATATTTTGTGTTTAAAAACAAAAGAGCTTTCAAACCTAGCTTATTTAGTGTTTTAATCCAATCAAATAGTATTTAAGGCTTTGAATATGCATACTTCGGAGCTTTTGAGACTTTATTTCTTCGCCCAAAAAAGTGTTAATCAGTTCAGCTTGATTGAAGCTAAACCGACTGGAGCAACACATCATGACACAAAACTACAGAACGGAGATATTCCATTTGTAGCAGTGTTTTTGGCTCACCTTTGTTTTATGATTGTTTTTGGAATTGTCGTTTATATTGTTTCATACGTTTGCAAAGCAGTAGAAGATCCCCCAGAAAATGCGGCACAAGATAAAGACGAAATAGTAAGCATCAAACATTTACAGCAACATCCCTGTAAAAACTGCCGATTTTTTAACAACAACCATTATCTAAACTGTGCAGTACACCCTGCCACTGCTCTAACTATACAAGCACTCAATTGCTCTGATTACAAACCTAAATAGGTGAGTTTCTTTTCTCGCCACGCTTATGGCGATCGCTGTGACTGGAATTGCTAAACTGAGAATGCCAAAGGTAGTCCAACGACTAACTAGTGGTAAAAATTCGTTTGTTTGAATTGGGGTTACAAAATTTGTGTTGCTAACCATAGTTTAGTGCAATACGCTTGGGTTAAGCATTTCTTTCTTCTCTTTGCGTCCTTTGCGTCCTTGGCGGTAGCCTGCGGCAAGCCGCTCCGCGTCTACGTTAAAAAAATTGACTTTGGCAAAGAGTTTTAGCCTTAACTGAACTGTATTGTAGTTTAGTGCAGTATTAAATAAAAATACGATTTAATTAATGGCAGTAGGCTTGCCGTTAAGGTAGGAGGCAGAAGCTGCGATCGCTAAATCATTTTTCGATGGAAGAATATCATCTAAGAAATTTAAATGGTCGCCTTTAATTTGACGCAACTCTTCTGGTGTACCTTGAATTTGTAAGCGTCCTTGTTCGAGTAGTACAATCCAATCTGCTCGCTGGATGACTTTTGGCCGGTGACTAATCATAATAGTGGTCTTACCCTGGCGATGGTAAAGCAATTGATCTAATATTTCTGCTTCGCTTACCGAGTCGAGGGCACTTGTAGATTCGTCTAAAATCAGAATCGGGGGTTGAGTAACTATTGCCCTAGCGATGGCTAACCTTTGCCGCTGTCCCCCAGAAAGATTCGCACCAAATTCTCCTAAAACAGTTTGATATTTATCAGGTAGTTTGGTGATAAACTCATCTGCACCGGCAATTTGACAAGCTTCTACAATCCTTTCAAAACTCATGTCAGGATAGCTGAAACGAAAATTATCGATAATTGAACGACTCCAAAAATGTGGTTCTTGGGGAATTAACACCACCTGTTGTCGCAGACATTCTAAAGACAAGTCTTGCTGGTTGTAAATACCATAGCGAATATTACCCGACTGGATTTTGTATAAACCAGTAATTAATTTAGCTAGACTACTCTTCCCGCACCCAGATTTACCAATTAAAGCAATTACTTGACTGCCGGGAATAGTTAGGGAAAAATCTGACAACAGATCAACTCTACCTGCGTGGTGAAAGTTGAGTTGAGTACAGGTAATATCTGCATCCCCAGGAATTTGTGCCCAAGGCTTTTTAAAATCATTTTCATCTTCTGGAGTAGAATCAATGACTTCTGTTAAGCGTTGAATGACTATTTGAGCGGTAATAAATTCATCAACTAAGCCAATGGCAGAACTCAGAAAGCCGAGAAAGTTACCACTCATGCCGTTATACGCAATCAATTGCCCGATACTTAAAGTCTGATTAATTACTAAGCTGCTACCTATCCAGAGAATGCCAATATTTATGAAAGTAGAAAGAACACCGACGAGGGTGCTGCTGTAAATTTCTAATTTCATCGTACTCCAACCCAAGTTAGCAAGCCGACCGTAATTTCTTTGGTACTCTTCCCAAGCTTGGGGTGTGGCTTGGGTAGTTTTTAACACTTGGACACCACGAAAGGTTTCTACGAGAAAGCCTTGGTTTTCTGTACCCGAAACAATCATATTGCGGGTTTTATGGCGGATAGCTGGTAAAAACAGCAGACTAACAGCCGTAATCACCAAAAAAGCGGCGATGGAAGCTAAAGTCAGTTGCCAACTGTAGAACAGCATCAAAGCTAAGGAAACTATAGCAATAAAAAATTGGCTGGGTAAACCGAGGACAATTCGAGAAACTAGATTATTGATGGCGTGAACATCAGAAATTCGGCTAACAACTTCCCCACTGCGTCGTGCTTCAAAGTAGGAGAGAGGCAAATGTAGGAGTTTGCGTCCATATTCCAGAATTAGCCCTAATTGTAATCTTTGACCAAAGTGACCAATTAGATGAGATTGCACTAAGCCAATCAGATTTCTAATCAGGTTCATAGCTATCACCCCGATTGCTACAGTCGTTAGCAGTTGGGTATCTCCCCGCACTAACACATCATCCGTCAGCAGCTGCATCATAAACGGAGTAGCCAAAGAAAGGATTCCAATCGCGATGTTGATCGCGATCGCTTGGGCAATAATAAAACGATAGGGGTAAATTCTTTGGATATAACGCCCAATACCACCGATTTTATCAGACTCTTGGTGATAAAAGCGACTGTCATCAGGAGCCAGAAGTAACATCACACCATTACCCCAACCCGCCATTAATTCTTCACGGGTGAGATAGCGGATGCCAAGACCAGGGTCGGCAATTACGTATTTTTTCCCTTTTTGTCCGTATAACACTACCCAATGGTTACCTTTCCAGTGAATGATTGCTGGTAGGCATATTTGGTGCAATTGGTCGATGAGTTGGGGAGTAGCTTTGACTTGGCGGGCATTAAATCCCAGTGTTTCCGCTCCCCGCTTCAAGCCCAATAAGGACGTGCCTCGCGCACCGGTACTTACTGCTTCGCGGACGCGGTTGAGGGTAAAGGTGCGTCCGTAATGTTTAGCGATTGTGGCAATGCAAGCAGCGCCACAGTCTTCTTCACTGTGTTGAAGAACAATCTGGTATTTCATTTTCAAGTACAATTATTGGGGAGAAAATAAAGTCGGGTCAAATGACCCGACTTTATTGAGCATTTGGTTTGTCAGATCAGACTTTTATTAACAGCTTGGCTGACACGCTAAAAAGTCATTGCTCTTGGCTTATAACCCATTTGCAGTATGTTTGAGATATTTAAAACACTAAATATGCTTTAAATTTACCCTACGCTATAGAGATCTATATCGTATGGATTGCCAGTAGTTTTTTTGTTGTCTTTAAATTCATATTTTTTGCCATCGGCCAAATTATATGATTTGTACTGCACATACTTGTCTCTACTGTCAGTGTCAAATTTAATTATTCCTCCTTTGGATGTAGTCCATACCAGTCCTTGACCTGGTTTTTCTACCTTTGATAATTTACCATCTACAAAGTAGCTAATATCATATTTTGTTTTGTTCGTAACGGTAAATACCTCGTATCCGCCAGTAATTGTTTCACCAGCTTGTTCGTCAAGTTCTTCGACCAAACCCAAGCCTTGTAAGATGTTTTGATTATTTGACATGATTTTTCTCCTTGATCTAAATTGAGTTAATGCAGAGGTATTTGGTTGAAGAAGAATTCACAATTGCGAATTTAGAATCAATTAGTGGGTGATTCAGACCCGCCACTAATTTTTTTGCAGCAAATCTCTGATTTTGTGTGGGTCTTAAACCCGTTTATTCATCCGTCAGTCGCACAGAATTCAATTGGATAATTCTGACGACTGACTCCTGAATTCTTTTTTTGATAAATCTTGCCTAACCTCATTCGTAGATTGTTGAGATACAGCAGAATTCAGCATTAGCAAGTAAAACAACCTTTGAGACTTACAGCGTATTGCAGGTAAATGAAGTACACGGGTAGGGGCACAGCCATGTTCCCTACGATAATCTGTACCTCATTTTGGCGTAGCCCAAGGTAGAGAAGTTGCAATCTGCTGTAGGTTGTGTTCTTCACCAATTTGAATTCATTTGTATTATTTAGTATTTCATGAAATTCATTGGAAGATTATTAAAAATAATTAACAGTTAAATCATTGAGAGCTAAGTAGCCTTATTTTATTACTCTCACCAGAGAATATTCAAAACCTTGTTTCTCCGTGCTTGGTTGCAAACAAAGATTTTTTAGCTTTGCTTGTAAAGCAAGGCTTGGAAAAATATTCAAGGTCAGCATCTTATTTTTCTCTCGTCAGAGATATAAAATAGCGTTAAGTTACTGGAATCTGATAAGATTTCCAACAAGTACAATAACTGCTTGTTCTCTTTTTCTTGAAGCCACTGATTTCGGGTCTTTTTTGGGAAAGGAAAATAAAAAATGTCTCATCTATTGTGGAAAACTCTGGTACTAAGTCCAGTAGTTTTGGGAGTGACGGTGTTGGTTAGTGCCAGGGCTATGGCTTCTATAGTACCAGGCTCTTATGCAGATATAAAGGCAAAAGTTACTCAGACAGAAGCACCAATAGCTTCTGCTGCTTCAATATTCATTCAAACAGAGCAACCAAAAGTTAATCAGCAGTTGGTTGCCCAAAAGACTGATGATAATCAGGTTTTAGAAGAGGTTAATCGCTACAGCAGCGAAGGCAAAAACCAGAATTCACTGTCTCAAGTTACATCAGTTTCTCAGTTTTCTGATGTACAGCCGACTGACTGGGCGTTCCAAGCTTTGCAATCCCTGGTTGAACGCTACGGTTGTATTGCTGGATACCCCAATAGCACTTACCGTGGCAACCGGGCATTGACCCGTTATGAATTTGCCGCAGGTTTAAATGCTTGTTTAGATCGAGTTAATGAACTGATTGCGACAGCAACTGGTGACTTGGTGTCAAAACAAGATTTGACGACCCTCCAGCGTTTGCAAGAAGAATTCTCGGCAGAACTAGCAACTCTGCGTGGTCGAGTAGATGCTGTAGAAGCACGGACTGCTGAATTGGAAGCAAATCAGTTTTCCACTACCACAAAATTGGTGGGTGAAGGTATTTTTGCCGTTACTGATATTTTTGGCGGTAACACTGGCGATGCTAACAATACTGTCTTCCAGGATAGGGTACGTTTAGACTTACAAACTAGTTTCACTGGTAAAGACATTTTACACACCCGTCTTGCAGCCGGGAATGCAACAGCCTTTTCAATAAGAGATAACGCAAATGGGGTTATCGATACTGCTGAAGGCACACAAACTTTTCAAATCGGGAGCACTAGTAACAACGGTGTGATTATAGACTGGCTTGCGTATTACGTACCCATAGGCCCAGTCCAAGTTTACTTTGCGGGCACCGGAGGTATTCATAGCGATTATGTTGCCACTAACAACCCTTACTTTGAGGACTATGATGGCGGTAATGGTGCCTTATCTACCTTTGCTAGTGAAAGTGCCATCTATCGCATTGGTGGAGGTGCAGGTGCAGCACTGACTTTAGCCTTTGGTAGCGGTGGTAGCTTTTTTAAACCAAGTTCACTGACTATAGGCTACTTGGCATCAAATCCTAATAATCCTGGACTAAATCAAGGTTTGTTGGATGGTAACTATGCAGCTCTTGGACAGTTGAACTTTAGTGTTGGCGATCGCTTGGCTATAGCTGCTACCTACGTTCACGGTTATCACGGTGCAGGTGGTAATTTATTTGATCTAGGTGGTGGTTTAGGTAGTCCTAACCGCGTCGTAGGCACTGCTCAAGCTAACACTCTAAGTGCCCTAAACGCATCTTCCAGTAATTCCTATGGTGTGTCGGCAGCCTTCAGACCCAGCGACAAACTGTCAATTAGTGGCTTCTTTTCTTACCACGATGTCACAGGCTTTGGTGTTGGTGATGATTTTCAAGCTTGGAGCTACGGTCTTGGGGTAGCCTTGCCTGACTTCGGTAAAAAGGGTAATGTATTGGGTATTTTTGCTGGTGCAGAACCCTATGCCCGTAACCGAGGAGGAGTTTTTGCTGGTACTGGTAATGATATACCTTATCACTTTGAAGGCTTTTACAAGTATCGCGTGTCAGATAACGTCTCAATCACCCCTGGTGTGATCTGGTTGACCTCTCCTGGTCAAAACAGCGATAACGACGATGCGTTTGTCGGTACGCTGAGAACAACTTTCACCTTTTAATGTATCAAATATTTTTTTACCCCACCCTAACCCTCTTTCAAGGGTAGGGAATTAAAAATCAGGCAGTAGAAAGGGTGATTTGAAAGACATTCATTTGAGGAGTGAAGTTAGGCCACTGCTCAGGAAA
>NZ_JBALGC010000031.1:0-64221 GCF_036916575.1 Nostoc sp. | reverse complement strand
CTTGGAACTCGGAACTTCGAGTTCACAACTCGGAACTTCAAGCTTGGAACTCGAAACTTCGAGTTCAGAACTCGGAACTTCAAGCTTGGAACTCGAAACTTCGAGTTCAGAACTCGGAACTTCAAGCTTGGAACTCGGAACTTCGAGTTCACAACTCGGAACTTCAAGCTTGGAACTCGAAACTTCGAGTTCAGAACTCGGAACTTCAAGCTTGGAACTCGGAACTTCGAGCTTGGAACTCGAAACTTCGAGTTCAGAACTCGGAACTCCAAGCTTGGAACTCGGAACTTCGAGTTCAGAACTCGGAACTTCAAGCTTAGAACTTGGAACTTCAAGCTTGGAACTCGGAACTTCGAGTTCAGAACTCGGAACTTCAAGCTTGGAACTCGGAACTTCGAGTTCAGAACTCGGAACTTGAGCTTTAGAACTCGGAACTCGGAATTTTTGAATTCCTGAACAAGTGAAGAGTTGGGTTAAATTAAAGATTTTGGATGAAGAATGAAAATTTTGCCGCTTCACACTTGATTCTTTATTCAAGCTTTCCCAAAAGACGCAGCAGTAATATTCTCAATAAATCTATGACTATAGCTACAACAACAAATGCAGAACATGACAGTGCAGCACATCACGAAGAACATCCAGATTTAAGAGTTTGGGGACTGTTGACATTCCTCGCTTCTGAATCCCTGATGTTTGGGGGATTCTTTGCCACTTATTTGTTTTTTCGAGGTAGTACAGCAGTTTGGCCTCCAGAAGGAAGTGAAGTAGAACTACTTGTACCGACGATTAACACCATTATTCTGGTGTCTAGTAGTTTCGTGATTCACTTCGGTGATACGGCGATTAAAAAGAATAACGTCAAGGGAATGCAACTGTGGTATGGAATTACTGCAATCATGGGTGCGATTTTCTTGGGTGGTCAGGTTTATGAGTACTCAACTTTAGGATACGGTCTGACTACCAACGTCTTTGCCAACTGCTTTTATATCATGACTGGGTTCCACGGTTTGCACGTTTTTGTGGGACTGTTATTGATATTACGTGTAGTGTGGCGATCGCGTCGTCCCGGTGAGTATTCTGCAAACAATCATACTTTCATCGAAATGACAGAAATTTACTGGCACTTCGTAGACATTATCTGGATTGTTTTATTCACCTTAGTGTACATTCTTACTTTGTTTTAAATTGGGCATGGGGCATGGGGCATTGGGCATTGGGCATTAATTATTCTGCCTCACTCTCTCATCTTCCCCAGTCCCCAGTCCCTAGTCCTCAATCCCCAGTTACCAATATGCAAGCTGATACAAATAAATTCTCATGGTTTCAGGTTCCAGAAAACATCAAAAATTTATTAATTTTAGCTGCACAAACTTGGGATAATACATCAGAATCGGAAAAATATATTCAACAAGCTTTAGCTGAAACTGGTGAAAATACAGATGTATTGGTAGCAGCATATAGATTTTTCTATTATAAAAATAATTATTCTCTTGCTTTGCAAACAACAGTCAAATTATTAGATAAAATTAAAGAAACAGAAAAATTGCCTGATGATTGGGAGCAACTTAAGCCGATATTAGTCAATCGCAAAGAAGACCCACAAATTCGATTGTACTTAAATGCTTACGCCGCTTCTGGATTAGTCCTAGCAAATTTAGGAGAAATTGAGCAAGCAAAAGAAATTAGCACCAAAGTCAAAGAAATAGACGAAAAGAATGATTTTGGAGCCGGAATTCTCTTGGATATTTTGACACGTCCAGTAGAAGAAGATGATTAATTAGTCAACAATCAAGGTGAACAATCATGAATAATTGGTTATCTACTACATCGTATTCCTCTAACTCTCTCTGGGGAGCCGGTACTGATAGGAACTCTATCGTTCCTCCTCTTAACATACCTAGTAAATTGGATGTAGGCAGTCTTCCTAATGTCTCTCCGATCCTTGTCTTCCAATCTTATCGGCTATCAATTTAAAAATTATGAAAGGTAAGGATTGGCTGCTAACGGAGGACGGTCAGTATCAAGCCTGTAAATCTGTGAGAGCATGGGATTTATTGAGAGAAAATTACCGCCTTTATCGGTTTTTAACTGAGGTGGAAGATGTTCTCAATAGCGTTGACGATGAAGCCAGTCGTCTACCAGAACTTCAGATGCTCGTAAGGCGCTTGATAGTAAATTCTTACTGGGTGCAAAGTCAATATTTAGAGCCTTCGCCCAAAACGGGAACCTCTGTTTCACTCCTATACGATGAATTGGGTTTTCCGTTGACAGTGCAAACAGTAGCATTTGCACCAGGGACTCGATCAACCATTCATAATCATGGAACATGGGGAATAGTGGCGGTGTTAAAAGGTCAAGAAAAAAATACTTTTTGGCGACGCACCCATAGCCCAGAATTTCAGGACAAAATTGAACCTACGGGAGAGGTAACTCTATTTCCAGGGGATATTATCAGCTTCGTTCCCGATGCAATTCACAGTGTAGAAGCAGTCGGTGATGAACCAACTGTGACTTTTAATGTTTACGGCGAAACTGATCCGAAAGAGAGATTTGAGTTTGACTCAGTTACCGATAAGGCTAGGAATTTTTAATTAAGAATCGTCAGGATTAATTTCATCGGTTCGTAGTTGGCGCTTTAGCGAAGACAGCGCCAACTACAAACAATTGAGTAATTAGGAGGTAGTTAAATGGCAAGAGTAATTTTCTATAGCAAACCAGGCTGTCAAGGTGGTACTAAGCAAAAAGTTTTGCTAACAGCTGCCGGTCATGAGGTGGTAGCATACAACCTGCTAACAGAACCTTGGACAGTTGAGCGGTTGCGTTCATTTTTTGGCGATCGCCCCGTAGCCGAATGGTTTAATCCTTCCTCCCCAAAGGTAAAATCTGGTGAGGTGGTTCCGGAAAAAATTGATGCAGAAACCGCTTTGCAGTTGATGTTGAGAGAGCCACTGTTAATTCGCCGTCCTTTGTTAGAAATAGACAATCGCCGCGAGGTAGGATTCGATGTAGAAAAGATTGATGCTTGGATTGGCTTAAAGCCTGCGGATGAGTCTTTGCGAGAAATGAGCGAAAACCTGATGAATCAGGATTTACAAAATTGCGCCCACGGTGACGCTCGTAATCAGAATCAGCATAATCAGCAGGGTGGCTGTAACCATCATGGTCAGCAACACCAAAAGCAAGGCAGCTGTAGTCATTAAATTTCTTGCAAAAGTCCCTAATACCCCTCCTCGCAAGCGAGGAGGGGAGACAAAGCTACGCTTTGGCTCTTTGGAGTTCTTATTTTGGGCTTAACTCAACCGTATTGAGAGATTTATTACTGATGGCGGTTCTCAATTGCCATGCAATCCAAAAGCAAGCTGGTGCAATGAGATTGTTTTGACTGATAATACGATTGTTTCGGCTGACAATGCGATTGTTTTGATTGACAATGCCATTGTTTTGGCTGACAATGCCATTGTTTTGGCTGACAATGCCATTGTATCTACCTGCAAAAATTAACACACCCTTTCTTTACGGCGTTCTTTAAGTAAATAAACCACGGGTTAAGGTAACGGCAATGCCGCTACCCTTACTTTTTCATTCTCCTTAACGCACCCCAGCAGTTTCTAAAGACAAATCTTGAAACATGGGTGTGCTGAGATAACGTTCGCCAAAGGAAGGCTGAATCATCACAATTAAACGTCCGGCATTTTCTTTTCGTTTACCTACTTGAATTGCGGCACACAAAGCTGCACCAGAGGATATTCCAGACAATAAGCCTTCTTCTTTTGCTAAACGGCGTCCATAGGCGATCGCTTGTTCATCGCTAACTCTAATTACTTCATCGACTAATTCTAGACGAAGAACATCTGGAATAAATCCGGCACCAATACCTTGAATTTTATGAGGCCCAGCTTCACCACCAGAGAGGACTGGGCTGTTGCTGGGTTCAACTGCGATCGCCTGAAAAGTCTGCTTGCGCTGTTTGATTACTTCTGCAATACCAGTAATTGTCCCACCAGTACCTACCCCAGCAATAACGATATCCACTTCCCCGTCTGTATCTGTCCAAATTTCTTCTGCGGTGGTTTCTTGGTGAACTTTGGGATTAGCAGGGTTGCGAAACTGTTGCAGCATAAAAGCATTGGGAGTATTAGCCACAATTTGTTCGGCTTTACCAATAGCTCCCCGCATTCCCTCAGTGCCTGGTGTCAACTCCAAAGACGCGCCATAAGCTCTGAGCATAGCTCGTCGTTCTTGGCTCATTGTCTCTGGCATTGTCAAAATCAAACGGTAGCCACGCGCTGCTGCTACCATCGCTAGAGCAATTCCTGTATTACCTGAGGTAGGCTCTACTAAAATGGTTTTTCCAGGGGAAATTGAGCCAGCTGCTTCTGCTGAGAGTACCATACTTAACCCAATGCGGTCTTTCACCGAAGCTGCTGGGTTCATGCCTTCTAATTTGACAACTATCCTTGCTACTACTCCCTCAGCTTGAGGAATCTTGTTCAGTTGAACTAAAGGAGTTCGTCCGATAAGTTCTGTTACGTCTTGAGCAATCCGCATTATTTAACTCCTAAAATCCTAAATCTTAGTACAGAGTATTTACTTATAACAATAAGCTTTTATGTATTGAATTTTTAGTTTAGTGTCAATGAGTGCATATACTATATATTCTAACTAAACCACAAAATATGAAAGTTTAGGAAGAACTTTTCTCAGATGTGTCCCATTGATTCTCACTTCAGAGAGGTTTAGCCTGCCATACTTGTATTTTACCATTTTTAATTGCTGACTATTGACTCTTGGGCTGAGATTCAATTTCTGTAATTCTGTATATATGCATAAATTTTTACCATGATTCTATTTGTTATGAAAATATAATTTACTTTCAAAACACTTAATTGTTTTTCTTAATTTATTAGTCTATCTTTATCAAGAGACATTGATATTCTCTTTTGAGTACAATTTTTTTTGCCCAAAATTGCATCAAAAACAGTCCTTAAGCATTGCCTACATTACTTTGAGATTGAGTGCAAAAACACCAGAACCCCACATCATAAATACTAGAACCCCGTTCCAAAAACACTAGCACCCATACCCCAATGAATTTTTGTAAGACTTATCAGGTGGGAATTACAAGCTTTGAGTACTATTCTAATGAATTTAATAATCTTAATTGGGCTGGGGTAAACTGTTTTGTGGAGAGCGGCTGATATAAATCATATAGGATTTACGCAGAGATTCCCCTCTACCCCCCAACATTCCTGAGCGAAAGCTTAGTGAACTAGGGGGGACTTCTTAATCTCTATTTTGAGAGTAAGATGAAACCACATTCTTTGAATATGAGTGCGTTATTTCTAACTAAATAATCCTACGTTTTGTGAAAAAGTTGGTAACTTTTCAGTAATCAGTGGTCAGGAGGAATGATAAAAATAACTGATAACTAAGGATTGTGAAAATTACCGTTAAACATATTTAAATATCAAAACTGTTTGAGAGGTAGAAACATATAACTACTTTAGATAAGCAGCAAAAGATATTTTATTACTGGGTGCATACTACCTAGTAAGGGAGAGCCAAGATGAAAGCCAAACTTTTAAATGTTCTCACAGTATGCGTAGTTACTTTAGTAGTGCTTTCTCCAGAACTAGTAGTATTTGGTATAGTTTGGGAGCGACATCTGGAGTTAGTAAAATGCCAGAAATTAGCCTCCGAAGTTAACAAAACTAATACAGATGCTCCCGCCTTGGCTTCCCAGATAGAAGGTACACATTCCTCTCAGACTAGCATCCAATCCTCTGACCGTAATGTGATTCATCAAATGCTGACTGTTGCTAAACAATATAAATTTGCCACTATCCTGCAATGGTTCTTCTTGTTAACCCCTATTTGTATTGGGTTAGGGATTCTCTTTTACGACAGATATCTTGTTCATCGTGCAGCTGTTTTAAAAGAACAAGTTGAAATGTTGGAAAGACTGTGGCAGCAAAGTATTGAACAATAACCAATTCACAATTTACTCACTCAAATCAACAAACTTATCATGACAGAAGAACGCCAACACCTGTATTTTAATCTGATTGATGAGTTACTTAAATGCCCTAATGGTCAGGAACCAGAAATTTTAGAATCGAAGCCAGAATTGATTGATTCTGGCTTAGTACAAACAATGTTACAAGTAGCAACTATGTTTGCCCATGAAGGCAATCAAGATGGTGCCCAATTTTTATTTTTTGTGGCGCGTGAGCTAGCTAAAGAACTGGGTTTATACCCTGAAGCTGCAAATCCTGAAGCTGCAAATCCTGAAGCTGCAAATAAGGAGTAAAAATGCTGTTGACTTCAACGGATGCGGGACAAATAGCTTTAGAACTGCTCATGGCAGATTGGAATATTTCAGAAGAGAACAGAGAGTGGTTCACAATCTTTAACTCTCGTCTGATTGGCGAGAGTTGGTACACTGTAGAACTAGGTGTAGAAGGATTTCCAGATAGGTGGTTTCTTCAAGTATATGATAATGGAGTATGTGACCCAAACTATACATTTATATCACCGTTCGGTGGTTATGAAGGATTTACGGACTTGATAAATGTGCCGGATATTGTAGCAGAGGTCTTAGTTTGTGAACGCAATGCTCGATAATAATTAAAAATTTACAAATTATAATTCTAGATTTAAATGTGTTAATTAAATACCTTTTATTTTAATTTATAATTTTCCATATTAGAGTATTTGCCAGCATTTTATCTAGGAAATATACCTGGTGATGATAAATCGCCGTTAATTCATATTTCATCAAATATAAAGATGCTTTACGCAAATCTGAGGTGATACCAAATAATGTACACCTCTTTTTTTATGTAACCTTTAATATTTTATTTAAGTCTTATAAGCTATTTTGTCATATTTAATTGACAAAATTATGTTATATTAAATAGCGTGATGGACGCTACAGAAATATCAGTTCCAATGATTGCTGAAGATATCTTAGCCAAAGAATTCACAAGAGTCGTCAACCATTACTATCCGCAAGTTGGGGAATTGCTGGATGGGTGTTATGTGAAAGTCATCACCTGTTTTTGGGGACGACCTGCCCGACGTTTGCAATATATAGGAATTTATTGCTCTGACGAAATGATTTCCTGTGTGCAAGCTCAAAAAGAAATACTCAGAGAAGTAGCAGACAACATGGGTCTAGTGCAGGTAGTCTGCATAAATGCCAAGAGATTGTTACGCGACCCAATGTCGAAGCTTAAACAAAACAACCCACATCTATGGTTGGAGTTGCAGTGGGTTGCCACCTAAATTAGTCAACGCAAGTAATGAAAACTGGAATTTTCTGCAATTACGATAATTATCACCAAGATGCTCGTCGTGCCATATTTGAGCAAGTCGCGCTGGTAAAACAGGCAGAAAGTTTAGGCTTTGAGGAAGCCTGGGTGAGTGAGCACCATTTTAGTGAATCCAATCTCAGCCCGTCCATGTTGGTGTTAATGGCACATTTGGCGGGACTGACTTCAACTATCCAATTAGGCACTGCGGCGGTGTTATTGCCATTCCATAACCCGATTAGGGTAGCGGAAGATATTGCCACTTTGGATAACCTGTGCAATGGACGATTATTATTTGGAGTTGCTAAAGGCGGCCCCTTCCCCCAACAAAACAAGCATTTTGCAACACTACCAAGTGAATCGCGTCCCAAAATGCTAGAGGCGATCGCATTGATTCAGAAGCTTTTATATGAAACTGATGTATCATTTAATGGGCAATATTATCAATGTGATCGCCTGACAATTTACCCAAAACCATTGCAGAGTCAAATACCAGTGTATGTTGCCACTGGTGGAGATGACGGTATCAAGTTGGCTGCTAAACATTCCTTCAGTTTGATGGGTGGGCCGCCATTTTCCCTAGAGAGATTGAAGGATACTATTGCTAAATATCGAGCCTTAAATTCTAGTGGTGCAGAAAATTTCGTGCTGGCACGCTTCTTTTTTGTTGGCAAAACATTTGATGAGGCTGTGAGTGAAGCGTTACCTTTCGTTCGCAAATTTAGCCAGAAAATGAAAGCTAATTCGGCTGAATTATTGCAGAATAGTGCCAATCCCAACCAAAAACCATTTGATCGCACAAATATTTGTTTCGACGAAGATTATTTGATTGAGAACTCAATTATCGGTGATGTGGAGACTTGTCGAGACAAAATCAAGAAATTTCAAGACGAATTAGATTTAGGTACGCTAGCACTCAAACCCACGTCTGCGGATATGCAAAAAAACCTGGAGAGTTTGACGCGCTACAACCAAGAGGTGCGAAATTATGTCTTCTAAACTATACCTGCTTCCTCCTGATGATTTACCTCCAACTGAGGTAACGAAACAGGATGGAATGCTGCAAATGGAGCTAGAACAGTCTACTGGCAGATGCTTTTATCAAGCTTGCGATCGCATTACGCGAGTTTTGTTGTCTAATTGTCAGTGGTATCTCACAACAAATGCTAGCATCCTAACACTAATTATTGATTGCCCTGACATATTATCTTACTGGCATATAGTCAGCAATATTCCTCAGTTAGGTAATAGGTTAGAGCGGTTTGCTAAGAATGGCAAAATCCGCGTTTATCCGCCATTTGGCAAAGGGATGCCGTTTGAAATCAGCGTCAATGAAATATCAGCTTATCGAGATTGGCTTTGAGGTAAATAGGCATGAACTGGGAATCACAAAAAATATAGCTGATTCATCCTTATTACACCCTGTACTTCTAATGTGCAGGGTGTTGCAATTTTAGAAAAGTTACAAGATATGCAAAGGAAAGCGCAGAAGGATGCAGAGTTTTTACTATAACGATGCAGTTACCCATTTATACCAATTCTCTAACCCTGCACCAGTAGTTGCAGAAATCTGAAAAATCTGAATTTGGGGATTTACTTGTTTAGCATATTCTATGCACTTTTTAACATCAAAATCTACATAAGGCAGCAAATCAATTTTAGTGAGAATCATGATGTCACTAGCACGGAACATATGCGGGTATTTTATCGGCTTATCTTCTCCCTCTGTAACAGAGAGAATCACAACTTTTGCATTTTCTCCTAAATCAAATAAGGCTGGACAAACCAAATTTCCCACATTTTCAATCATCACAACTGAGTCCAGCGGCGGATTCAGTTGTTGTAAACCCCTGTCTATCATTGATGCATCTAAATGACAGCCTGTTCCGGTGTTTATTTGGATGACTTTAGAGCCTGTTTCTTTAATTTTTTTGGCATCATTAGCAGTTTCTTGGTCGCCTTCAATGACACTGATAGATAATTGATGTTTTAAATCATTGATGGTTCGCGTCAAAAGAGTTGTTTTCCCAGCACCGGGAGAACTCATTAAATTTAAGGCGAGAATATTTCGACCTTTAAACCATCCTCGATTTTGGGCTGCTATCAAATTATTTCTTGCCAAAATATCCTCTTCTAAGGATATCGTTGTATTGTGTATTTTGGCATGAATTTGAGGTGTTTCTATATGAGTGTCATGACTGTGAGAATGAGTGATGACAGTACCATCTGGTAAAGTGTGAGTATGATGATGGTGATTATGTTCAGCTTCACCTGTTTCCAGATTTGTAATTTTGGTTTCGCCATCATCAGAACAACCGCAAGTTACACACATAATTCCTCTATTTCTATTTCTTTAATTTTTAGTTCTTCACCAGTAATTAAATCTAATTGCACGCTACCGCAGTTACAGATACCAAATGGTTTATCTAAATAAATTTCTGCACCGCATTGGCGACATCGCCCTAAGCCAGGGATTTGCAAAATTTCTAATGTCGCCCCTGCTAAAACTGTGCCTTGAGTACAAATATCAAAACAAAATCGGATAGCGTCGGGCATAATGGCTGAAAGTTTGCCAATTTCTAATAAAACTCGTTGCACTTTTGCGCCTTTGGCATGTTCAGCTACAATTGCTACAATATTTTGGGTAATTCCAAGTTCGTGCATACTATAAAATCTATTAAAAATCAACAAATTCGTGGTAATTGGTCGCCTACCAACATATCAACAATCCTTTCAGCACCAAAAACTGTTTTTAACAATACGACACCTGGAGGTGAAGGAATAACTTCGCCAATAATACAAGCATCTTTTCCGGCTGGGTGAGATTTCATAGCTGATAAAATATTGTTAGCATTCTCTTTTGGTGACACTACAACTAACTTACCTTCATTAGCTAAATACAATGGGTCTAAACCGAGAATTTCGCAAACTCCGTTGACTTCTTCACGCACTGGAATAGATTCTTCAAAAAGACGAATTCCCACATTGGAACTGAGGGCAAATTCATTTAATACTGTAGCTAAACCGCCGCGTGTTGCATCTCGCATAGCATGAATTTGTGGACATGTATGGAGAATAGTTTCTACTAAACTATGCAATGGTTGACAGTCACTTTCAATATTAGTTTCTAAGGCTAATTCCCCACGGGCAATTAAAATTGCTGTCCCATGATTGCCTATTTCACCATTAATTATTACTGCATCTCCAGGTTGAACATTATGGGCAGAAATATTAATTACTTGCGGAATGATACCAATACCCGCAGTATTAATAAAGAGTTTATCGGCAGCACCGCGATGTACAACTTTTGTGTCACCAGTGACAATTTGAACACCAGCTTTTCTCGCGGCTGCTTTCATACTGGCTGCGACACGCCGCAAGGTTTCTACGGGCAGCCCTTCTTCTAAAATTACGCTACAAGTTAAATATAAAGGTTTTGCACCGCTGACAGCTAAATCATTAACTGTGCCGTTGATAGCTAATTCTCCTATGTCACTACCGGGAAAAAATAACGGGTCTACGACATAAGAATCTGTAGTAAAAGCTAGTCTGTCTCCCTGTTGCATGAGACTGGCTAAATTCAAGCTGGCTTGGTCTTCTAATTGTGAGAGAATTGGATTATCAAAACTGCTGACGAAGATATCATCAATTAAATCACGCATGGCTTTCCCACCGCTGCCGTGTGCGAGAGTTATATGAGTATCTCGCACTTTACCTTGGTGACGGCGGACTTGTTCCATTTTTTGAAACAAGGAATTTTGTGCTTGGTTAGTTGAGGATAAATTCATTTGAGAATAAATTTTAAAGAGTATTTAAGAGAAGCCACAGGCGGGGAGAGGTTCTTGAGTTATAATTACCTTTGGTTTTTGAGCAATTGTTTTTTTAGCAATCGTAGAAAGTCGCCCATATTTGTAATAGGCTGCACAAGCACCTTCAGAAGATACCATGCAAGTACCAATGGGTGTTTCTGGTGTGCAAGCTGTACCGAATACTTTGCACTCCCAAGGCTTTAAGACTCCTTTGAGGATTTCTCCACATTTACAAGCTTTATGGTCAGCTACTTTGAGATTAGGAATGGTAAATTTAAGTTCGGCATCAAATTGGGCATATTCAGGTTGAATTTGTAATCCTGAATAAGGAATATCACCCAAGCCACGCCAATCAAAACTATCTCGCACGGCGAAAACTTTATTTATCGCTTGCAGTGCTATTGTATTCCCGCTTTTTTGGACAATTCGGTTATATTGGTTTTCAACTTCACAACGATTTTTTACTAACTGTTGCAATAGCATCCAAATCGATTGGAGAATATCTAAGGGTTCAAATCCTGAGACAACAATTGGCTTATTATATTGTTGGGAAATAAACTCATAAGGGTCAGTGCCAATTACCATGCTGACATGGCCAGGCCCAACAAATCCATCCAGTTGCAAGTCGGGATTATCTAGGAGTGCTTTGAGGGCGGGAATCACGAGGACGTGATTGCAAAACATACTAAAGTTATGAATTTCTTCGGCTGCGGCTTGCAGGATGGTGAAGGCGGTGCTGGGGGCTGTGGTTTCAAAGCCTAAGGCGAAGAAGACTACTTCTTTATCGGGGTTATCTCTGGCAATTTGCAGGCTGTCTAGGGGAGAGTACACCATACGGATGTCTGCACCTTGTGCCTTGGCTTGCAATAAAGTGGTATTAGAACCAGGAACTCGCATTGCGTCACCAAAGGTGGCAAAGATGACGTTATGATTTTGGGAGATTGCGATCGCATCATCTAATCTCCCCTTTGGCATAACGCATACTGGACAACCAGGCCCATGAATTAGTTCAATGGCTTCGGGTAAAATTTCTTCGATGCCATATTTAAATATGGAATGGGTATGTCCGCCGCATACTTCCATGATTTTGATGGGTTTTTCTAGCTGGTTGCATAATTTGGCGATTTCGCGGCGGATGGCTTCAGCTTTTTCAGGTTCGCGGAATTCGTCAACGTATTTCATAAGAAGTGAGGAGTAGTGAGTTTTATGTATCAGTTAATTTCGCTTTTGTGGTAGGAAGTTTTTTTGAACGTAGACGCGGAGCGGCTTGCCGCAGGCTACCACAAAGGACGCAAAGGGCACGAAGAAAGAAAGAAAGGTGTGAATTTTAGACTCTTTCTCTGCGCCTCTAGGCTTCTGCGTAAAACCAAAAAGTAAAACCAAAAAGTCTATTATTTAAATACTAATCTCTGCTTGTGTTGCTGCTAATTCTTGGAAGAGTTGTAATGTTTCTGTGGCTTCTTGTTCATTAATTCGATTCATGGCAAAGCCAACATGTACTAATACCCAATCACCAATACAAGCTTCGGGGGGATGTTGTTCATCTACGATACAAGCAATATTTACTTGGCGCTTAACACCACCAACGTTAACTATGGCTAATTTATGGTTAACGTTGGTAATTTCTATAATTTGTCCGGGGATTCCTAAGCACATTTTTTTATTTTTAAGATAAACTAACCGCAGAGGCACGGAGAAAGCAGAAAGAATTCTTTGTGAGCAAAAGCTTGTCAAATATCAATACTCAATGTATTAATTGTGCGGCTGCAATAACTGCTTGTCCTAAAGATAACCCGCCGTCATTAGCTGGAACTAAGCTGTGAGTGAGTACTTTGATTCCCAATGTTTGTAATCTTTTGCTAACTTGCTCTAACAATATACAATTTTGAAATACTCCTCCAGTTAAAGCTACCTGATTAATCAGATTTTGTTGAGAAAGATGCTTAACCATTTCCACAATTGCATTAGCTAAACCTTTGTGAAATTTGGCAGCTATCACTGGTTGTGGAATTTGCTGCTGTAAGTCATTAAGCAAGGCTTGCCACATTAGACGCGGGTCTATACAATAAATGCTATCTGAAAATATAAAATTAAAAGGATATATTAGCGTTTCTTTATGATTATTTAAGCTGCTCACATCTACTATAGCTTCCATTGCGATCGCAGCTTGTCCTTCATAGCTACATTCATCTCTATAAATACCGATAGCCGCTGCCACAGCATCGAACAACCGCCCCACCGAGGAAGCTGGAGGAGAGTTAATCCCTTTATCTATAAGTTGATTGAGTAGCTTTAGTGGTTTTTTATTCAAAAATTTTACGATTTCTAAATCACTATATTGTTGTTGGCAATCATTCCAAAGGTTAGCAGTTATTAATTGAGCATACGTATTACGCCAAGGCTGATAAATTGCTTGTTCACCACCTACCATTACTATTGGTTTAAATGTTGCTAGTCGCTGAAATTTTCGGTAATCAGCTAAAAGAAATTCTCCGCCCCAGAGTGTACTATCATCACCGTAACCTAAACCATCTAAAGCAATGCCTAATACCGGAGGTGAATCTAGAGGAATACCATTTTCTGCCATGCAAGCAGCGATATGCGCGTGATGATGTTGAATTTGATGAATTTTGATTTGATTTGTATCTGCGAGTTCTTTCCCAAGTTTGCTGGAGAGGTATTCTGGGTGTTTATCAATGGCAATTATTTCTGGTTGATGTTCAAATAAATTTAAGTATAAATTCAAAGTCTCTTGGTAAGCATTGAAAGCCGCACCATTTTCTAAATCTCCTAGATGTTGAGAAAGAATTGCTTCTCCTTCACGTAATAGGCAAAAGGTATTTTTTAACTCACTACCCATTGCTAAAATTTGCGGCACATTCTGAAATCCCGGTGGTAAACTAATCGGTGCTGGTGCATATCCTCTGGCACGGCGAATTGTTTGAGCTTTATCGCCGATAACCCTCACCACCGAATCATCTATCCGATTAATAATTTCTCGATTGTGAAAGAGAAAATAATCAGCAATTGTCCCTAATTTTTCTCTTGCTTCGTCATTATCAATACATTGTGGTTCATCGGCAAGATTGCCACTTGTTAAAACAATTGGGCGATTCATCCGCCGCAGAATTAAATGATGTAAGGGCGTATAAGGTAGCATGAAACCGAGGGTATTTTGCCCCGATGCTATCGATGATGCTACTACTTTTTTACCTGTAGCTTGTAATAAAACAATTGGTGCAGCAGGACTTGTGAATAATTCTTTTTCTTTGGCGTTGACAGTGCAGTATTCTTCAATTACCTTAATATCTCGCGCCATTAAAGCAAAGGGTTTGTGATAGCGTCTTTTGCGCTGACGCAGTTTTTGTACAGCAGTTTCCTGAGTTGCATCACAAGCCAGATGAATACCACCTAACCCTTTAATTGCCACAATCTCACCCTTTTGCAACAGGGTACAAACGGCATCGACATCATCCAGCATGGAAAACATGGAAGCAGTAACCGATTTACCATCAGCGCGTTCTAACCAAGCTGTGGGGCCGCAAGCATGACAAGCTACAGGTTGGGCGTGAAAACGGCGATTTTCAACATTGTGGTATTCCTTTGCACATTCTGAACACATAGCAAACGCAGACATACTGGTATTGCATCTGTCGTAAGGAATGGCACGAATAATACTCAGGCGGGGGCCGCAATGAGTACAGTTAGTAAAAGGGTAACGATAAAAGCGGCTAAAGGGGTCGAATATTTCTTGTTGACATTGCGGACAAGTGGCTGCATCAGGGGTAATTTCTGTTTTCATGGCATTACTGACACTAGTAGAAATCACAAAATTATCAAATTTTAATTCACGTTCATAAATAATTCTTGTTAGTTGATTAATTTTTGCCAACGGTGGACATTCTGTTTGCAATCTGGCAACAAATTTGGTTATTGCTTCTTCACTACCAGATACCCTAATTAAAACACCTTGACCATCATTACAAACATCTCCCAGCAAACCGCAGGCTTTAGCCAGACGATATACAGTAGGGCGAAATCCTACTCCTTGAACAGTACCACGAATTCTAATTTCTTCAGTCGCCATAAAAATCTGACTTTCAAAAATTACGAATTATGAATTATTAAACTGCCACAGCAAAATTCGGTTATTTCCAGAATCAGCTATTATCGCCGTATTGCCACAAATTTTTATTCCGTAACACCAATTTAAGCTATCTCGTTTAGGTAGTCCGAAATTACGATTTTCACCTTTACTTTGAAAACTTATTTGTCCTGCCAACCCATTTGCTACTGCACCTTGCAGTGATAAAATTGATTCTGGTTCTCTCCACCCTAACAAACGAGAATTAGCAGTATCTGCAACTACTAACCAATCCCCAGCCACCCCCACACCATAAGGCATACTCAAGCTACTAGCACTAGGATAATAAAGCCCTTGATTCATTTCCACAGAATCAAAGTTTTGTTGCCCTAAAACTACTGCACAAGGAGTATTATTTTCTGTTGGTATTCCCTGCCAAATCATTACCCGGTGATTACCTGCATCACTGACAACCAGATTTTCTCCCCAAAAGTTGATATCGTGACACCAACGCATACTCGCTGCGGTTGGAGAAGCACCGCCGTTTTCATTGCGAGATATCATATCTGGTTGTCCCAAAACTAAATCAGCAGGTTGACCATTTTCTGTTGGTAATTGATGCCAAATTAATACCCTTCGATTACCAGTGTCAGTAATAAATAGCCGTCCTTGATAATAGAAAACACCATAGGGCCAGTGCATTGTACTGGCAGATACTGCTTGATTTCCTCGATTTGGTTCATTATCGGTAAAATTAACTTGCCCTAATACCAAATCTGCTGGAACATTGCTATCTTCAGGTAAGTTTTTCCAAATCAAAACCCGATGATTCCAAGCATCTGCTACAGCTAATCCTTCGCCGCAAGCACAAATCCCTGTTGGTACACTTAAGGTTGCCCTTCCGGGTGTACTTTTAGCATTTTGTCCCTCATAATAAAAGTCAGGTTGTCCGATTACCCAATCAGCAGGTTGACTATCTTTCGTGGGTAAATTCTGCCATCCCAATAATCGATGATGTCCCGTATCTGATACCCATAAAGGACCAGTTTCTAATACTAAATAAGCAGCACGAGGCCCAAACATTGTTGTCGGACTAGGCGCTACAGGTATCACTAATTGTTGTGGTTCAATAATGTTGCCTAAAATTACCTCTGCACCTTGAGGTGATAGAGGTAATTTTTGAGAAATTTCTGTTGCTTCTGACGGTAATTGTGATATGGGATTAATTCTAATTGGGATATCCATGAACCGCAGATAGACGCTGATAATTATTTAAAATCATTAATGTTTATAAACATGTAACAAAACTAACAATTTTGCATGAAATTTTTATTTTAAATTAAGTAAAAATCTTTAAAAAACTTCCGTATTAATCAATATTAAAATATTTCTGCAAATCTTCAGTGGCTTTTGCTACATAGGGATATTTGTCATGAGTGCGGGATGTACTGAAATGAGAAAGCAATCAAGCATTTTGAGAAAGCAATATGCCTTTTTACTTGCTGAATCTACCGAAATGCTTGCTAAATCTACTGAAATGAGAAAGCAATCAGACATTTTGAGAAAGCAATATGCCTTTTTGCTTGTTGAATCTACCGAAATGAGAAAGCAATCAGGCATTTTGAGAAAGCATTTAGCCATTTTGCTTTCTCAAAACACTAAAATGAATAACGGAATTACACAAATGAGAGACAATTCAGATATATTGAGAAATAAATTTACCTTTTTACTTGCACAAAACACTAAAATGAATGCGCGAAGTCCTGAAATTAAAAAGCAATATAGCCGTGATTTCCTAATCGTCAAGTATATTTGCTGAAATATTACCTTCGCATGATTATTTTTACATTTTTACAAAAACCTTATCCTCCTTAATCTGTACTGGATACGACTGAAGCGAAATATCAGGTGCAGTTAAGCATTCACCTGTCTCTAATTTGTACTGGAATCCGTGGGAAGGACAGGTAAGAATACCATTTTCAATTTTACCCTTTTCTAAAGGAGATCCTAGATGAGTGCAAGCATTACGATAACATTTTACTGTAATACCTTGACGATTTAAAATTAGTGAATTACCAGCAATTTGTACTGCCAATACACTAAATTCAGGAACTTCATCAATAGTTGCTACTTTCATCCAAGTAGAAGTTCTTTTTGAAGAAAATGGACTGATTAAACCAGAATTCACGTTATTAACAGTAGGGTTGTTATTGACTGCAACTACTTTGGTAATTTCAGGACAATGGTTTTTGATTGCCTGTTCTACTCCTTGAGATAAAGTCAAAGTAGAAGCCGGACAACTACTGCAAATTCCGATTAATCTAACTTCTACTGTATCTGGTAGCTTAATTGCCATTAGTTCTATATCCCCATTATGGCTTTTTAAACCTGGGCGAACTTCTTCAAGTGCTGTCTCAACACGTTGTGCCAATGGTAGTTTTGGTGGTTTAACTAATTCGTGATACAGTAGCACTGCATACACTACTTCATCAGTAACAGCATGACGTAAAGCTGACATTGATTCTTGTTTTAGGCTTTTAATTAAACTAGTCAATGCAGCTTTATGCAAAGCTTCAATTGCTCTTTTTAGACCCACTGCTACACACCGTTGGCTTTCATCCCACTCGGATATAATTGCCTCAAAACGATTAATTTCCTGAACTAATTCTTCCAAATTTGGCATAGAGAATTGGGCATGAGGCATGGATATTGAAAAACACCTAACAAATGACTAATGACAATTCACTTCATTTTGAAGTCTTTGAGAAGAAATGGCATAATCATGCCCGTTACTAAGCTAGATAATGTTATTGGTAAGTAGAAGGGAATTGGGGCTTGTGCGAGTAACACTAACAGTAAAAAACCTACAACAATACCAATAGTAGTTTGCTTGACAAAATACATTGGGTCGCGTAGTAGCTTTCCTTTCAAAAATAACTTGACAGAAAACCACCCTATCTCTAACATGTCTTCTCCTAATAATTTGTCAAGAAACTTAAGGCAACAAGCCCTAAGAGGATGGCGGGAATTACACCGGCAGGGGCAAATAATGCACCAAGCATTGCTGAAAACTGATAGCCTATATCTTTTCCAGCTAACAGCATTCCACCAATTGCACCGCCGACCATAGACAAGACTGTTGCTATGATTATCCACACGAATTCTGTTGCTATGTTCAGGTCACCATCTGCTAAACTTGTGAGAAAATCTCTCACACTTGGGTTTGTTAAAATATCTACCATGTTGCTTTGTCCTCCTGATTAAAGTGAAGAGTGAAGAGTTAAGAATTAAATTAGATCCATAACTTATAACTCCTAACCCTTCATTTCTACTTCCACATCTTGTAGCGCTTGTACTACTACCTGTGCTTGTTCAACTTGTTGATATTTCGTAAATATTTCTAAAGCGTCTTGATAGTACATACGCGCTTGCAGAAGATTTTTAGGATTCCCAGCTTCTGGTTTTTCCTGGTCGTCTGGTAAATTGAATAAGGCGTTGGCTTTGTTAGAAATTGTGTTAGCGTATTCTAGAGGTGTATCTTTGGGATTACGCACTTTTAGTGCCTCATCGTAAGCTGCGATCGCCCTTAAATTATTCTCTACAGGATGAGAACTCACTAAATATTGCAAAGCGTTACCTAAGTTATTTTGCAACATCGCATATTCTCTGGGATGGTCAATCAAATTAATATGCTTCAGCGCCACCTCAAATGATTGCACTGCTAACCCTTGACGCAAGTATTCTCGTTCCGATGCTAAAGGCATAGAAAGGTAAGCGATCGCAATATTGTTATATAAAATCGCGTATTCTTGGGGATAATCTTCCCAAGTAAACACCCGCAACGCCTCGTGATAAGCTTGGATGCTGTCACTTATCCGTGCCAAATTGAATGGTACAAGCGACTGCAACACCAGCCCAAAATTCATCTGCGTCTCTGCCACTTCCTCTGGCGTTGCTAATTGTTGTAAAATCGGTAGCGCTTCTTCATAACCTGCTTTCGCTTGCAGCAGCAGTTGGTAATCAGCATCCGGTATTGCCTGTAACGTCCCTGCCATGCCCACTTGCGCCCTGGCTTTCAGCAGGGGATATTCCTCACCACACATTTCATAGGCCCGGTAATATAACCCAACTGCATTTCGCAAGTCTTGGGTAGCTTTGGGCTTTTTTTGAAAGCCCTGTGCTATCTCGATCAGCATCTGGATTTTTTCCTCTGTTGAGGCTGACTCCGATGCAACAGCTGCGATCGCAGCCTTTACCGCTGAATCTGTAATGCTAGGGGTCATAACTCTGCCGTACTCTAGCCAATTGGGAATTGAGTCTGTCAACGCCCACGAATGATCAAGACACGCTTTATGTGTCTAATCACGGGCCATACTGATTTACGCAGGCTTCGAGTCCTTTAGGCGGAATTCCCCTTTTTTGTCTGAGGCTAGGATTAGGGACTGGCGATTAGGGAAGAGTTTTCCCAGTACCCAATACCCAATCCCCAGTCATTAAAATATAAAACACCCTATTTCTAAAATTCTAGGGGGAAATTGCTAATATTAATGTCAGCTTTAAACACCTAATATTTTTAAAATACTTTTTGTATCATCATCTTATACAATTTAAATATTTTTTATTGAATTATTGACATACATAATATTTAGTGTACTTTAAATATTCGCCACGGTATCGTCGAAGTGTAAAATACATTCATCAACTGTAAAACAAGCTCCTTTGAAAACAGACAGTATCTTCTATCGGATTTTTCAAAGTATTCCCAGCACTTTCTTTGAACTGATTAACCAACCGCCCCAACTAGCTAGTGCTTACCAATTTTCTTCAGTAGAAATTAAACAACTGGCGTTTAGAATCGATGGTGTTTTTCTCCCAAATGCAGCAGAACTGCCCATTTATTTTGCCGAAGTGCAATTTCAACCAGATAAAAAGTTCTACTCACGTTTATTTACTGAAATCTTTAACTATCTTGACAAAACCGAATTAACCAACAATTGGCGTGGTGTTGTCATCTTCCCCAACCGCAGCGTTGATACTGGAGATACCGAAAGATATGCAGAATTACTCAACTCACAACGCTTGACTCGCGTCTATCTTGACGAATTAAGCTTAATTGAGGCATCATCAATCGGCATTGAGACAGTTAAACTCATCATTGAACCCGAATCAACCGCGACAACAAGAGCAATCGAAATAGTCAACAGTGCCCGACAGCAAATTTTAGATGTTGCTACTATTAGGGAAATTATACAATTGATAGAGACGATATTAATTTATAAGTTGCCGCGATTGAGTCAGGAGGAGATTGGAAAAATGTTTGGATCAAATGAGTTAAAGCAAACTAGATTTTACCAAGATGTTTTTGCAGAAGGTAAACAAGAAGGTATACAAGAAACTAAGTTACAAACGATACCCCAGTTATTAGGGTTGGGTTTAAGTATTGAGCAGATAGCTCAAGCGTTAGGTTTGGACGAACAAGTTGTTAGGCAAGCTGCACAACCAAAATCCTAAAATAATAGGGTGCGCGAAGGATTAACAGTGCCTTTAATAGAGACGATATTAATCTACAAGTTGCCGCGATTGAGCCAGGAGGAGATCGGAAAAATGTTTGAATTAAATGACTTGAGGCAAACTAGATTTTTCCAAGATGTTTTTGAAGAAGGTAAAAAAGAAGGTTTTGAAGAAGCTAAACAAGAAGCTAAGTTAGAAGTTATACCGCATTTGTTAGCGTTTGGTTTCAGTATTGAGCAGATAGCTCAAGCGTTAGGCTTCGACGAACAACTTGTTAGGCAAGCTGCACAACCAAAATCCTAAAACAACTGATATATAGCTGACGGGGCATAAAATCTAGCGCCCTATATTTTGCTATTTTTGGCTCAGTTAGTGTATGAAAATCTGACGGCTGAAAAGACTCATCACCTCACGCAGATTAACAATTGATAGTAATTGTTATTAATAATTAAAGAGTTTTAATGTGATAACTTCAGCATGTTGAGGTTATTAACGTCAAGACTTAAAAACAAAGGCAGTTTTATTTATACTATTTTGCATTTATGAGATGTGTCACATATATAACAGATATAGCCTTTGAAAATAATCTTGAGATAATTTAACTTCTTGTTAATGATTAATTCTTTTTTAATGAAAGTAAATTAGATAAAAAATATCTTACCATTGAAAAATAAATATTGATAAACAGGTGAGACTTTACAAGCATTATCACCTACATCATGCATGGGAAACAATAGAAAAACAAATAGCCGATGACTAACGTACTATGGCTACAGGGTGGTGCTTGTTCAGGCAACACCATGTCATTTCTCAACGCCGAAGAACCGACAGTCTGCGATTTAATTGCCGACTTTGGCATCAACTTACTTTGGCATCCATCCTTGGGGTTAGAAATAGGCAACAACTTGCAAACAATGCTGTGGGATTGCATTTCTGGCACAATTCCTTTAGATATCTTGGTATTTGAGGGCAGTGTTGTCAACGCCCCTAACGGCACAGGCGAATGGAATCGGTTTGCTGATCGCGCCATGAAAGATTGGTTAGCAGACCTCGCCAAAGTTGCTCATTTTATCGTCGCTGTGGGAGACTGTGCCACATGGGGAGGAATTCCCGCCATGTCACCCAACCCCAGCGAGTCGGAAGGTTTGCAATTTCTCAAGCGTCAAGAAGGCGGCTTTTTAGGAAAAGACTTCTTGTCTCAAGCCGGATTACCTGTAATTAATATACCTGGATGTCCTGCCCATCCCGACTGGATTACGCAGATATTAGTTGCGATCGCTACTGGACGCATAGCAGACATTGCTTTCGACGAACTAAATCGTCCCCAAACCTTCTTCAACAGCTATACCCAAACAGGTTGTACCCGCAACGTCCACTTTGCCTACAAAGCATCAACCGCCGAATTTGGTCAACGTAAAGGATGCCTATTTTATGACTTGGGTTGTCGTGGCCCCATGACCCATTCCTCCTGCAACCGCATCTTATGGAACCGCGTCTCTTCCAAAACTCGCGCCGGAATGCCTTGTTTAGGTTGCACTGAACCAGAATTTCCTTTCTTTGACCTCAAACCCGGAACCGTATTTAAAACCCAAACAGTGATGGGAGTTCCCAAAGAATTACCGCCAGGGGTGAACAAAAAAGACTACGCCTTACTCACAATGATTGCCAAAGATGCTGCACCAGCTTGGGCAGAAGAAGACTTTTTTACAGTTTAGTCATTAGTTATTCGTCCTTTGTCATTTGTGAAAAACCAATGACCAATGACCAATGACTGATGACCAATGACCAATGACCAAACACCAATGACTAATGACTAAGGACTAATGACAAATGACAATTCAATCATTAGACATTTCGCCCGTCGGTAGAGTTGAAGGCGATTTAGATGTCCGAGTTGACATTGATAATGGACGGGTAGTCAACGCCTGGACACATGCGGAACTTTTCAGAGGATTTGAAGTTATCCTCCGCGGTAAAGACCCCCAAGCCGGATTAATTGTTACACCTCGCATTTGCGGCATTTGCGGCGGTTCTCACCTGACTTGTGCATCTTGGGCATTAGATACAGCTTGGGAAACAGAAGTTCCCCGTAATGCAATTTTGGCGAGAAATCTCGGTCAAATTGTCGAAACAATTCAAAGCATCCCTCGCTATTTTTATGGTCTATTTGCCATAGACTTGACCAATAAAAAATACCGAAATAGCCGTTTCTATCAAGAAGCTGTGAGACGCTTTGCCGCCTTCACTGGCAAATCTTACGAACTAGGCATAACAATTTCCGCTAAACCTGTAGAAATTTATGCACTATTAGGCGGACAATGGCCGCATTCTAGCTATATGGTTCCCGGTGGCGTGATGTGCGCCCCTACCCTCACAGACATTACCCGCGCTTGGGCGATTCTAGAATATTTCCGCACTAATTGGTTAGAACCAGTGTGGTTGGGTTGTTCTTTAGAACGCTATGAACAAATCCAGAGTTATGATGACTTCAGGGATTGGCTGGATGAAAACCGAAATCATCGAGATTCAGACTTAGGTTTTTATTGGCGCATGGGTTTAGATATCGGTCTAGATAGATATGGTGCTGGTGTTGGTAAATATGTCACTTGGGGATATTTAGCCCATGAAGATAAATACCAAAAGCCGACTATCGAAGGACGAAATGCGGCGATGATCATGAAAAGTGGAGTGTACGACAGTTTCACACACACTCACACCTTAATGGATCAGTCATTTACCCGCGAGAATACAACTCACTCCTGGTACGATGAAGGGACAGCAGATATTCATCCTAGCGATCGCATAACTTTACCCACTGCAAATAATACAAAAGATTTCGATAACGCCTACTCTTGGGCAAGTGCCGTCCTGCACAAAGACTTCGGACGTTTAGAAGCTGGCCCCTTAGCGCGGCAATTAGTTGCAGGTGGTAAACATGGCGAATCTTGGCAGCACTACGACGGCTTTATCCTCGATGTATTCAAACGCATGGGTGGCGCTAGTATTCATGTGCGCCAATTAGCACGACTTCACGAAATTGTCAAGTTATATCGCCAAGCCGAACACTGTTTACGCGAATTTAAATTAAACGACCCCTGGTATATCAAACCCAAAGAAAAAGATGGTCGTGGTTGGGGTGCAACGGAAGCAGCACGGGGTTCTCTGTGTCATTGGGTAGAAGTAGAGGGCGGTAAGATTAAGAATTACCAGGTGATTGCCCCAGGTACATGGAATATTGGCCCTCGTGACGGTGAAGGAATCCGCGGCCCCATTGAAGAAGCTTTAGTTGGGACACCGATTTACGATTCTAGCGACCCGGTGGAAGTTGGTCATGTGGCGCGATCGTTTGATTCATGTTTGGTGTGTACAGTCCATGCCCATGATGCCAAAACAGGTGAAGAGTTGGCGCGTTTTCGGACAGCTTAGAGGTTGAGTGCATTAGTCATAAATTAAATCAATGAAAGCCCTCATGGAATATAGAGACGACCTACTCCTATGACATTTTCAATATCCAAAATAATTTCCAGAATCCGATCAACACACCGATTGCGATAATCTGGTTCACCTAAGCGCTCAACATTACCAATCGTGACCACAGGTAGCGAATTGAGCGCATTTTCCTCACGCAGCACTTGTTCGAGTGAATCTTCGCCTTCCATATTCCGATTTGCAGTCAATAAAATCATTCGGTTTGTTTGAGCAACTTGCCAAACTACTCGGTCGTTGCTGAAAATCGACAAATCGATTTCTTTGAAGGTGATGAAGTCAATGGAAATTAACTCAAGCCAACCTTGACTCGCAATACTACCCAGTAAAATTCGTGCGTATCCTTCAATGTTGTGGTCGATCAGAAAGTTCATGCTTGTGATTCATGCTTTGCTTTCTGCACCCGGAGCTTCTCCCAAAGAGCTTCTTTATCAGGTTTCAATGGAATCAATGCAATACGGGCAAAGTGTTCACGATTACGGTCTTCCCAGTATTGCCGATTTTCTTCTGCTTGCTTTAAGACAATTTGATACTCTGCTTCAACTTCAGTGTGGTTGGCATCAATGTAAAACATCGCTGCATCGAACTGCTCATCTGTAATCTGAGGAAAGTAATTCCGAAAAAACTGGGGTGGGTGTCCCGTATGGAGGTAGTCCATGAATTGGTACAACGTGATGCGAGTACCTGCAATCGTGAGTCCTCGTTCTGTACGAATAATTTGCGATCGCCCATTTGATGCTAAAGCCATAAGCGTAGCCTCTGGGAAACTAATTTTATAATAGTACTTTACGAAAAAAGCAAGGTGAGCATTAAGTATTTAGGCACTGTTCATAACACCAACAACAGCGATCGCCCTTGCACCACTGTGACAACAAGTCTAAAGTTAGTTTAAAGACTTAGTTTAATCTTATGGAAACTGTAAATATTCATCAAGCTAAAACGAATATCTCAAAGCTGTTGTCACGCGTAGAACTTAGAGAAGAAATAATTACAGCGTTTTTCAGGTAAATGAGGTACACAGGTAGGGGCACAACAATGTTGTGCCCTTACAATAATCTATACCTCACTAAGTTGCAATCTGCTATATTTCCAACCGAGGCATTCCAATCGCCAAGTTAGTTCCGTTTCGCTCCTCATCAAATCGACTCAATAGTTTAGGGCAGGATCAAGGGCGTTTTGTAATGCCAGATTACTTCAATGCCCCTTTGCCAGAAGAAATTTGGGCAGCTAAATCTTGAGATTTTAACCTATGGATCAAGCTAAAAGAGAACGTCTAAAAGCAAAGTGCTGGAAAGTTGGCACAGTTTCAGAATTTTTAGAACTCACACCAGAAGAAACCACCTTAATTGAGATTAAATTAGCGCTCAGCCGTAACCTAAAAGAACGACGACAAAAGTAGATGGGATTAGCGATCGCTCTCTTTTTGGATCAGCGATGCCTACAGCTGGCTACGCCTAAGCATTTGCTATTTCGGCGATCGCTCCATCAACTCTTTTAACCTGTTAACACTCTCAGTACTGAAGCAACTAAGATTCTTGCTTCACAGGGAGTCTAATGCCCAATCCCCAATGCCCAATGCCCTTTTATTCAAAACTCGTAGCGTAACACACTAAAACTTATAGAAACAGTGCGTTAGGCTGGCCTTAATTCACTTCAACAAAACAGAAATTTACAAGGTAAGCTTGTGTCTGATTTAGCGCTACACGAATATTTCCCTCGCGTTCCCGATGCAGCATTGCAAGAATACATAGAATGGTGTGTTTTAGAGCAAGCTCAAGCCGCAGAATGTAACTTTACTCCCGATAGAAGTAAGTTAGATAATTTGCCGCCAGCAGAATACATCCCTAAACTTGTCGATCAGTTCATGAAAGTTAAACCAGACCCAATTAAAGCTGGTCTAGTAGCAGCGATCGCAGGAAAGGAAGCTGACAAACATGCTTTATCTGGTTTAGCGATCGCAGCAGATTTTGTGTCTCTTTATATCAAGTACTTAATTCCTAAAGAAGGAAGTACTAAAGAACAGGCTGAAGAGATATTAACTAAAGTATCACAAGATCAGTATGATAAACTTACCGAAATTGCCAAGAAACATGGTGTAGAGTTCTAGTTTCCTGCTGATAAATTATTTTTCAGAGGCTTTGTCTATATTATTAGTCATAGCCTCTGTTTTAGTCATTTCTCATTGCCTGAATTAGAGCCTACTCGATACCAGTATTCATAAATTGATTTATAGCCGAGTTTTTCATACAGGTTCCGAGCTGGAATATTCGCTTTGACTACCTGTATATAAGAAAAGTAAGCTTCTTTATCAATACCCCATTGAAGCAAACCCTGAATAATTGCTGTTGCATAGCCACGCCGCCTTTGTATTGGACTAGTAACAAGGTCAAATATGCCTAAACAACCACTTTCTAAAACACCCATTCCACAAGCAACAATTTCCTCATTTTGCTTGAATGATACAAACAGTATTTCTGACTGTATTCCTGCCAATATCATATGATGAATACTTGATGGTTGCTCTGCCAAAGCTTTCATTTTATGGTAAGCAACCAACCAATCCTTCAAAGTTTCCTGATTTATAATAGGTAGAATATTAAGTGATCGCTCTGATAATGTCATACCCATTACTAAGGATGGTTCAATTAGTTGATATCCCTTTGTGGCTAGCCGTTCATCTAATACCTCTGGGTTAGTGAACGAGAGCAAGCGGAAAATAGGGTTTTGTTTACGCGCTCGATATTGGGACTCGCAATAGGTAATTTTTTCTTCAATGTCTAAATCAATTTGATCCAGAACTGTCACTGAATTTGCTCGCTTAGTGTAACCATCAGCAAAACGCATCAGCCAACCACGATGGTTGATAGTTTCAAAAGCAGGCCATGCTTTTAATGATATTTCTTCAACTACTCTCTGCATTTGTAACTGGCAATAAATGTCTACCTATTTATTCAACCACTCTTAGTGGAATGGCACTAAGAAAAGCCTAAAAGCTTGTGTAGTTTTAATCTCATTCTATGCTAACTATTATTGGTTGCGGAAATCTCAATCGCAGTGATGACGCAGTAGGCGTAATCATTGCCCAACGCTTACAAAAATATCTCGCTCAAACCCCTCATCCTCATGTGCGTGTTTATGACTGTGGCACCGCAGGGATGGAAGTAATGTTTCAAGCTAGAGGTAGTAAACAATTAGTAATTATTGATGCAAGTTCAACTGGTTCTGAACCGGGTGCTGTATTTAAAGTTCCAGGAAAAGAACTGGAAGCTTTGCCAGAACCTAGTTATAACTTGCATGATTTTCGCTGGGATAATGCTTTAGCCGCCGGACGGAAAATATTTCAGAATGACTTTCCCGAAGACGTGACAGTTTATTTAATTGAGGCGGCAAATCTTGCTTTTGGACTAGAGTTAAGTCCTGTTGTCAAACATTCTGCTGATTTGGTGTTTGCAGAAGTAACCAAATTAATCAAACAGAATATTAAGATTTAGTTAATAATCCAAAATCTAAAATTGAATCACGCCCAATCCCGATAAATAGAAAGTTCATCTACCCTCATTTCAAAAGGTACTACTTGACTCTCTGGCGGACAAACACGGATTTTAGCACTGCTGACAATTTCATATAGTAATGTCCCCATTGGCACAATTTGTTGCAAAATACGCCAATTAGTAACTTGATCGGGACATTCAATTACCAATGTTAGAGCATTGGTATGAGTTGTGACATACCATCGACAATTAGATAGAAGATTTTGAATGGTGCGATCGCAAGCGTCATAAAAGTATTTACTAATAGAATCCTCTAATTGCTGTCGCAGTATAATATCTGCTGATGTCGGTTGCATAGGATGTGAGTCATCACCATTACAGTAATACGTCTTTCTAGGCATCTCTCTTTAGCTTCCTACTTATCTTCCAATTACCATTCCATAAAGTACATCTTTATTTGTTTCTAATAATTCCTGGGTTTCATCATCATAATAAGCACCAATTCCACTACACTGAATTCCCAAATAATTACTAGTTAAATAAAGTCTCTGTCCTATAAAACCAGCTATTTGCATAGCAGTTTGATAATTTAAATAATCAGACACAAAAAATAAAGTTACAGCGCTATCTTTAGCAATAGCCTGATTAATGCATAAGTAACCTGTCTTTTCACTAAAATTACCCGTCTTAACTAGATACGTACCTTTATATAACCCAGGTATCATTCCCTCTACTCGATGCACCACTGAGTAAATTTCTATTTGCTCATAGTTTTCTGTCGGTATTGACTGCTCAAGTTGCTGTACTATATATAAATAATCTTCTTGAGAAATAGACTCTTTCCGGAAACGTCTAATAGAACGTCTATTCCAAACAGTTTGATAAAATTTATCTTTGTCAAAGTCAAACTTGGGCTGTGCTAGTTTCTGCTGGCGGCTCTTTTGTACAGCCGTGGCTTGATAGCTATCTTCAATAAATTGATTAGATTCAAAATAATCAGTACCACAGACAAAAGGAACTTTCAGCCTTAAGCGTCTGATTTTCTTGTCTTGTAGTTCTCCTGACACCGCACAAGCAGTAATAAACTCCTTATTCTCAAATCCCAAATTTGAATTGAGAGCGAATTTATCAAAGTCGAAAATTAGTTGGATATCTCGGTTGTGGAGATAAGCTGAAGCTGCAATTGCACCTAAATGATGCCCGCTATCTAATAAGCAATATCTCATGCTTCTATTTTGATATTTCCAGCTAGACCTATAATAAACACAACTAATTAAAAAAATGAATCCGTTGATACTTTTACCTGGTATAATATAACTTTCTAAACCATCATCAATTAATTCATAGATGAGAGTTAGATAATTATTCTCAACTTCTAGATGATATATACCATCTACTATTCCCTCAATACTGCGAACTTGTACGTAAACTTCCGTGGGGTACAAAGCGCCTGCTGATGGATTCACTCGCAGTTTTAATGGGTCATCTTTATACACTTTTTCCAGGGTTATCGTACTGGTTAATGAGATAAAAGAATGGACAGGATTATTGAGATTTAATTTCACTCTCCGATAAAATTTGGGATAAACTTTAAATGGAGATGGCTGTATTGAGGGATCTACATAATTTGGATCAATTTGTACAGATAAGTAAGAATGCTTGGTAGCGTCATGATGGACTCTACCCGATATTTGACTTTGTAGCATTTTGAAGTATCCTTAAAACTTCTACGTTACTCGCAAAATCGATAGCTTTATAGTCGTCTAAGTTTTTCAAATTTAAGTTAGGATGATGCTGTAAAAGTAACTTGACGACTTCTATCTTTCCGGCTGATGCTGCATACATTAAAACAGTTGCACCGTTATCATTTTGGTTGTTAATGTTAATGTTGACAGCCAGCAATAAATTAATTAAATCGTAATGATTACCAAAACAAGCAAACCACAAAGCATTGTTGCGATCACTATTTCGAGCATTGATATCCACACCTGCATTAATCAGTTCTTTGACGACTACATAAACTCCCTCTCTTGTAGCTTTCATCAAAGCTGTATCGCCATTTTCACCTGGCTGATTTAAATTCCCAAGACTATAGCCTTTTGCTATTAGCCATTGGGTTGTTTCTGCACTCAAATCTTGTTTGCTTGCCCAATTCATAAATATTCCTCTATCTTCTATAAAATTCCGAATTCATTCTTAAAATTTCAGCTAAGTAGAGCTGAAAATGCGGTCTTCTACCTACAGCCCTACGGGCATCCTACGGCGGGCGCTAGCGAGTCCGTAAACGTCTGGAATTTCCCCAATAGGAGCAATTTTCTAAGATAGACGTAGCATTCTGCATCCGCAGTAAAGGCGTACTAAAGCATTGAATTTAAGATAAATATAACTAACTAGATTAAGACCTATAAAAATTTTTGAAACAAATAATTAAAAGATGGTGTAGCTATGGTCGTTTTATATATATTATCATGTACATAAGTTTAAATTATTAATCATTTATAATGATTTCCAGATATTTTTCTTAAAAAAGCTTGAAAAACGCAGAAAAAGCAGTAATTTTTACATTTTTATTTCATAAGATAGACTGATAAAATATATGTCATAAATGAAATAGCCACAAAGTCTGTGGAAAATATGGAACTATAAATATAGTTTTTGTATTTAAAATAGATATATCTACTAAAAAATCTTGAAATACAGTTAAAATGCAGTATTTTTTACAATTTTATTTCATCCTCTAGACTAATAGCAAATAGCTGATAGAACTTTTGGGTAAATAGTTGCTAGCAATTAACTTACCTAGTTTAAATAAAAAAATTTGATTATTAGTCAGTTGGTGATGTTACTAAATACTAGCAATATCTATAATATTAAACGCCTGCCATATTCACCATTAACACCTGAAAAGGCTTAAACTTGATGTAACATTTCCATTGAATATTGTGTTTAATAAAACCGATATCTGACGTTGATATTTACTTTAGTATCTAACAGTTATTAAGAAATATCAAACATTTTCCTTTTTTTAAAAAAATTTGCTAGTCTATTTAAGTATTAAGTTAAAGTACAGACAAAAAATGGAAATTAGCGCTCGAAATTCTTTTAAAGGAACTGTAAAAAAAGTTGTGCATGGTTCAGTAAATAGTGAGATAACTTTAGAACTGGCACCAGGAGTAGAGTTAGTGTCAATAATCACAAAATCATCAGCGGAAAAGCTGGGACTTGTAGAAGGTAAGCGGGCTTATGCTGTGATTAAATCATCAGATGTGATAGTTGCTATTGATTAAAAAATAGGCCAGTTGCCTTTTCTTGCAAGCGGCTCTATCTCTAATACCAAATTGCATTCATATCTATAAATTGAGTGACCTCACTCCTGCAATTAATTAGAAAAGGAGTGAGGTCACGTCGCTTCTTTAGGAGACACTGCGCGTAGCAAGATCCCCAAAGGGGTACGCTCCGAATTCAAAATTCCAAATTTAAAATTCAAACATTTTTAATCCCCATAAATAAATTTAGGCGATGCACTGAGCGTAGCCGTAAAGCCTGCGGCATAGCTACGCTTAGGGCGCAGCCTAAGAAGAGAAGGGCGCAGTCGAAGTAGCCTACGTGGGCTTGTATTATAAGTCTTTGTCGGTCAACCGATTTTGGATTTTGGATTGACCCCATGCATTAATGCTCTTTCTTGGATAATGAAATTTTTTAATTTTCACTCGCGTCTGAAGTCGGGGGCTTGAAACCTTTTTTTAGATTCTGATTTTAATTTAATCTAAAATCTAAAATTGTCTTGATCAAGAGGTCTATTATATAGTCTTTAATTAATTCAATTATCAATAATGCGGACAAAAATAGCGTAAATAATTTCCATATTTAGTGCTAAAAATGTATTTTTTACTTTGATAAATTATGAATAAAAGCTTTGTTATAAAATGATATTACTTACTGATATTTAATCAATTAGTATCAGTTTTTCAATATTATTTAATCCTGAATTTAACAGAAAGCGACGATTACTCGCTCTCCCTTTATCAATAATTCTAACAAACAGCCACTCACACTAAAGCGGGAAAACATTTGAATTAGAAATTAGTAATTGTGAAGGGAAGAAGGAAGTATATTTTCATCCTTCATCCTTCATCTTTTATTTAGTTGCCAAAGGTAGCAACAAAAGTAATAGTTTAGACGAGATAAGGTTCTTGATGTGTCTTAATTGTGCAATTAGAACGAGGATAAGTAACACAAAGTAGAGCGAATCCTTTAGAAATCTGTTCGTCATCTAAGAAGTTTTGATCTTCTTGATCAATTTCACCTTCAACGACCTTGCCAACACAACTAGAGCAAGAACCTGCTTGACAAGAAGCCGGCAAGTCAATATCGTTTTCGTGCGCTGCGTCCAAGATGGTAGTCTCTTCGTCAACTTCAATTGTGGTGTCGAGGTCTTCTTTTTTGTTGATTAATCTAACTTGGTAGGTAGCCATTTTCCGATTCTCCTCAAACGTTATATAGTTGGTCTAATTTACGAAGTTTTTGAGCAACCTATCCTACTTTTTGCTTCCCTTCTTATTACAGAGATGCTACGTCTAGTCGGCTTCTCTATAGGGGTAAGGGATGCAACGCTAACCAGAAGCCACCTCAAGGGCAGTTATGAGAAACTGCGCGGAGTGCGTCTATAAGAAGCCTCTACAATTAGACTTGGCGTTAATGGAAAGATGTTAGCTGCAAGGTACACCAGTAGGTCTACTGTCGCCTGCTTTGAGGGACTTTCCACAACCACCGCAGTTATCAGTTGCATTGGGGTTGATGAACTTAAAACCGCTTTCCATCACTCCCTCAACGAAGTCAACCACAACTTCGTCTAGTAACGGCGCACTTTTGGCATCAACGTAAATCAGCACTTTGCCTTGCTGGGTTACTAAATCATCTGGTTGGGGCTTGCTGGTGATGTCCATCGCATATTCATAGCCACTGCAACCACCATTTTTTACAGAGATGCGGACACCTTTAGTTGCGCCATTAGCGTCGGGTGCGGAACCTCCGAGCAATGCCCGCAGATGAAATTCTGCTTTTTCTGATAAAGTAACGGTCATCAGGTCTCCTGATTTATAGCGATTATTTGTTCTGATTTCAGGTGTGGGTTGTCCTCTGTTGAAAAGTTTTGATCCGAGGAAGCCTCTCTACGAGACGCTCCGCGAACGGCTCAAACTTTTCGCTTTGTCAGTTGTCCTCTGTTACAAAGTTAAGCCACTGCGTTGGACGGGTCTCCCGGCTTGAAGCAAGTGGCGTCTGATGCCTTCTCTACCTTGGGCTGCGCCCTAAGCGTAGCTATGCCGCAGGCTTTACCAGACCCTCTTGCGTTCGCTTAGAGCGAGTCCGCGTACCCCTTCGGGGAAGCTAGCTACGCGCAGCGTCTTGTAGAGAGCGTCGGAAACCTCCGCTCAACGCCAGTTCCTTTAAGTAGGGGAACCCCACCAACGGACTGGCTCGACTTTGCGCTTTGTTCTTTGTTATTGACTAATGACTAATGACAAAAATCAACTATTTTGTGCAATACCCGTGGGTTCCATCGAATTGGATTGCGCTTGTCTCCAAGGCGCACTATTACCGCATACTGGACAAGAGCGATCGCGGTGAGAACGGCGTTTAGCAAATTCCATCCGATTCAGGTCGATTGTCAATAATTGCGACAATAGAGGCTGACTAAACCCGGTGATCAGCTTGATCGCCTCCAGCGCCGTTAGACAAGCTAGTGTCCCTGAGACAGCGCCTAGAACTGAAAAGCCGCGCCGATCCCAATCAGGCTTTTCTGGAAACAGACAAGACAAACAAGGAGTCACACCAGGAATAATTGTCGTCAGGTAAGCCTCCATCCCGTCCATTGCGGCTTCTACCATTGGCTTACGCCAGCGCACACAGGCTTCATTTAACAAATTGCGCTCTGTAAAGTTGTGGGCGCAATCAAGAGCCATATCAGCGGACTGCACTAACGAGTCTACATTTTCTGGGGTAATGTAATCGTGAACAGTTTCCACTTGGACATCAGGATTAATCCCGTCCAGAGTTTCTTTAGCTTTGAATACCCTTGGCTTACCTACCCAATCATCGGTCATCAGAACCTGGCGATTCATATCATCCAGCCGCAAGTCACCACCCCGGACTAGGATTAACCGCCCAACGCCCGCTACTGCTAAGTAAAGCGCCGCCGTACCGCCTAATCCTCCCACACCTGTAACCAGAACTGTCGCTGACTTCAGGCGCTTCTGTGCTGTTTCGCCAAAATTCGGAAGCATCATTTGGCGACGATAGCGTTCTAATTCGGTAGGCGTCAGGTTAACCAATTTATACCTCCTAATCAGAAGTGATTTCTGTCAGTGTGACTACATTTTTCGGCTTATCGTTAAACACTTTGAACAGCTTTTGTTCGTGCGGTGTTGATTCGATAAATACCTGATAGGCTTTTTGCAATGCCAAAGAATATTGATTTAGCCTCTCTTCTTGACTTAAGTCAGCAGAATTATCATCAATTTCTTGGATGTATTGAGAAAATTTTTTCAAAATATGTAGACGATTTACATTTACAACTTCTAAATCGTAGGGCAGGTTAAAGAATTTAAAAAATTCTTCTGCATCTACGAGCTGCTTGAATTCATTAATAGTTCCAGTCATTTAGCGTTCTCCAATTTTTTCAGATGTTGCTTAAGTTCATCTAACTGGCGAAAGATTTCATAAGTTGCAGCTGCAACATCCATAAGTTGTTTGTAATCTGTTGGCAGACCTTCAGCTAAATCATGCAGATCCATTTTCATTTGACCTGCTTTGCTGTTAAGCCGTCTGATTTGTCCTTGTAGTTCCTCAATACTTGTTTCTTCTGCTTGCACAATCAGCCACTCCTTTTCTACAAGTTAGGAGTTAGAAGTTATGAGTGATGAATTATAAATTAGTAATTGTAAATCCTGAATTATCAGTTAAGAGTTAGGTTAACTCCTCACTCCTAACTCCTCACTCCTAACTCCTTACAGTTTGCCAACTTCCGAAAAACGATTCGCCAAATCAATGCCTTTTTTGACGTAGCTTTCTCCCTCTTGAGCTAATTTTTCCAGCGAGTCAAAGCCAAAGCGTTGAGCATCTCGTAAGGTTTTTACAGTTAGCAAAAGACGACCAGAAAAAACTAGCGCCCAGCCAAATCCTTCATGACTTAAATCAACTACAACCTGGGATATCAAACCTGTTTCCTGTTCAATCCCAGCAGCTACAGCTCGAAAAAATGCCATAATCCGAGCTTGAGTTATCGGATCAACTTCGCCCTCAATGGAGATTTCCCGTTTCTTTTGTTTGCTGACAATAAAGGGTTTGAGAATTAACTCATCCGACCAACTACGATAAACTCCATAACTGTCTTGACCACGGATTTGTTTGATTAATACCTTAAGGAAAGGCGAGTTCAAGACTTCAGTTGTAGCAGTTCCGTTAACACTATTATTTGTGGTCATACTGTTGCTTCATTTTCAACTTCATCGGCAAAATTTGTGGATTTTTGCTGTAAAGCTTTACGCAACCAAGGTGGAGGATTCCCTTTGAGGGTTTTTACTAGCTTGTTTAGCACTTCACTAACTTCTTCTTCTTCCGATCGCGCCTTCACTGGGGTGACCCCTTTCTTGATTAACCGAGCAGCGGCGCTCCCGCCAATTGCTAAAACATAAATAATTGTGCAGTCAGCTAATGCTTCAATTTTTGGTGCGAGTTTACTCTCATTATTCTCTTCTTGGATTTCATAATTAAATTTGATAGTTTCTAAAAAGTGATATCCTTCATTTGAAATTTCATAAACATCAATTTTTTCTGACCCTCCAAAGTGAGTATTAATATGAACTCCGTCATTTGTCGTAAAGGCAATTTTCATCCTGCTTTGTCCTTTGTCAGTTGTTAGTTGTCAATTGTTAGTTGTCAGTTGCTAATGACTAGTGACTACTGACGAATGACTATTGTACAGACGCGATTAATCATTGTACAGACGCGATTAATCGCGTCTGTACTAATAACTCTTCTTGTTCTAAAAACAAGTTGCCGATGCCAAACAAAAGTTCTATTGTGCCTCGATAGCCAACTTTGGTAAACTGGCCATTACCTAAGCGGTCATAAATGGGCAGTCCTTGACGATAAAGAGGAATTGAGAGCCGTTTAGCGATCGCACTGACATTCGAGTTACCAATCAGCAAATCAGAACCGTCTACTAAACTCTCAAAGTCTTCCAAATCACCAATGGTGACGCTTTTTATCGGGAGTTTCTCCAAGAGGTGCGATCGCGTGGTTGTCACCGCCCCATGAATCTGTGCTCCCATCGATTGCAGGAAATGCACTGTTGACCACAACAAATCTGGTTCCAGCGCTAGAGAAACTCGTTTTGCACCGAAGTAAAAGTGCGTGTCCAACATTGCATCTTGCAACTGACGGCGTTGGCGGCGGTATTTTTCGGGTACGCTGTTACCACTTAGAAACGCCAATGCTTGGATAAATTCATCTACTGGTTCTAATCCCGTCAGTTCGCCAAACACCTCATAAGGTGTGTCAAACCGTTCTTCTAGAATCTTTGCAGCATCCCGCATACTTTCACCCAATGCCAGGGTGAAAGCAGAACTACCTACTTCTCGTAGCTGTTTTAAAGTAGTCCCACTGACTGTAACCGCACTATAACCATCCTCTAAGTGTCCATCTAGAGAAGCGCCAAGGTCAGGTACAAAGATGGGCACTAGTCCAAAGGCTGTGACCATCTCTTTGATTTCTTGTACATCTCCTGGTGTGAAGGCAGAACCAGCTAAAACCGTGACTTGTTCACTTTTGATTTCACCTGGTTGAGGAATTTCCTTAACTATGCTTTCCACAGCAACAGCAAAGCCATCTTGCAACGCACCTTTAAAATCTGGGGTGGGTGCAAAAACGATCGTCAAATCATTCAATTCTGGATGGCGATCGCGGATTTCCTTAATAAATCCTTCAATGTCATCGCCTCTGGTTTCCGTTAACCCAGTGGAACATAAACCAATAATTTCTGGGTTAGCCTTTTCTACCAAGGTGAGAATTGCTTCTTCCACATTCTCTTCACCACCCAAGATAGTGGTGACTTCCGTCATCGCTGTCGTAGCGAGGGGAATCGCTTCCCGGAAATGCCGCACTAGGACAACTTTGGCGAAAGCAGTACAACCTTGAGAACCGTGGAATAAGGGCATCATCCCTTTCAATCCCAAAAAGGCTAAGGTTGCACCCAAAGCTTGACTTTGCTTGAGGGGATTAACTGTCAGTGCTTTGTTAGGAACGTTAACGATCGCCATTACAATACCTCCTCATTCCACAGGGCGGACTTTCTCGTTCTCGTTCCCTGACTTTGCTGGGGAATGCTGACAGTGAGGCTCTGCCTCATCTGCTCTAAAAAGAAAGCAGAGCCTTCAGGAATGCGTTCCCAGCCTGAGTCTGGGAACGAGAGTACAGCCACCATTAAACTGCCTCCTCTTCCCAAGGAGCGGGCTTACGTATTTGTTCCCAAATGGGGCTATAGAGAGCTTCGTACAGTTCCCGCGCCATCTCAATCATTCCCACATAACCTGCATAAGGATGGTGGCGTTCTTGGTTGATATCAAGGAAAGGAATTCGAGCTTTCAAAGCTGTGTATTGGTTGCGTCCACCAGCAATCAGCATATCTGCTTTGGTGTCTTTAACCACTTGTAGCAGTTCTTTAGCGTTGCCCTTCTCCAACATGATGCCATCGTTGCCGAGCAACTTTTTGATTTTGGCTTTATCTTCTTCAGTACTTTTTCGAGTACTGGTAGCAACAACTTCAATACCCAAGTCTCTAGCTGCTGAGATAATCGACCAACTCTTGACACCACCAGTATACAAAACAACCCGTTTACCTTTGAGTCGAGCGCGATAAGGAGCCAATGCCAAATCTAAAGCAGCTGTTTCTTCTGCAATTAGCTTTTCTGTGCGCTCCTGTAAATCAGCGTCACCTAATTTGGCAGCGATGTTTCGCAGACAGCGATTCATATCATCGATGCCGTAGAAAGACTCTTCAATGTAGGGGATGTTGTAACGCTCCTCCATCTTTCTTGCCATATTCAGCAACGCTTTTGAGCAGATCATGACGTTGAGCTTGGCGCGGTGGGCGTAGCGAATTTCATCGTAGCGAGCATCGCCCGTAATTTTAGACAAAATCCGGATGCCTAATTTTTCTAACAGTGGTGTTACTCCCCACATTTCTCCGGCGATGTTGTATTCACCGATTAAGTTAATATCATAAGGCGTTGTATGTTCCGGTTCTGCTGTGCCGACAACATATTCCAACAAAGATTCACCGCCAAAACGGTTGCCGAGATTTTTACTGCCAATGAATCCTGGGGCAATGACGGGAATAACAGGAATACCAATTTTTTCAGCTGCCGCTTTGCAGACAGCATCCATATCATCGCCAATTAGGGCTGTAACGCAAGTGGCGTAGACGAATACTGCTGCTGGTTGATAGCGCTCTTTGAGTTCCAGAATCGCTTTGTAGAGTTTCTTTTCGCCACCGAAGATGACATCATTTTCACCCAAGTCAGTGGTAAAGCCCATTTTGTAGAGTTGCGGGCCAGACGACAGACTACCACGACTACCCCAGGAATTACCAGCACAAGCGATCGGCCCGTGGACTAAATGAGCAGCATCTGCGATCGGCACTAGGGAAATCATTGCACCATCAAAGGCACAGCCTCCTTGAGCCGCGCCAGGTTGTGCCTGTTGAGCGCATGACTTGTTTTTCTTTTCGGATTGTTTGTGCTGATTATGTTCGCATCCTGTCTCAGTCAGCAGCTCGTTGATTTTGCTTTGGGTGATTTTCATCTCTCTTTTCGTGTTCGATGGAAGTTTTCTTTGCCATTTGTCCTCTCTTACAAAGTTCTGTTCGCCCTTGGCGTTGCCGCAGGCATCGGAGGAAACCTCCGCTCCGACTTTGCGCTTTGTCCGTTGTCATTTGTCCTTTGTCAGAATGACTAATGACTAATGACCAACGACCAATGACTAATGACTAATAATTAGCAAATGTATTTTTTGACATCCTCTCCACATACATCGGCGAGGTAAGATAAAGCTCGGAAACGCAATCCTACAAATTCGTCATATAAAGGATTGAGTTTACACAGTGCTGGGATATCAATAGACCGCCCGAATAATTTAATTTGTCGCTCAAAGGGACAACAACAAGGAATTGTTTGGCAAATTAGATGAGCGATGCGATTATTTTTAACCTGAATTCCATCCACTACACGGCGTAATGGATTAAGAAGATTGTTGAACTTCCCTGGTTTTTTATAGTTAGGTGGATGGTAATTAAGATGAGTGTGAGTGTGTTCGTGAGTGTGATTGATGGTTTCCATTTATAGACACCTCAGGTAAATGCTAGAAAGAAAAAGGGAAGTTGGGGATTGGGGATTGGGGATTGGGGATTGGGTTTGGATATTTCCCTACTCCCTACTCCCTAGTCCCTACTCCCCTTCTTCGCCCTTAATTAAGACGTTGTGTTTCTACGCAATTTCTAACGAATCAAATCGTAGGAAATATCTGTCTTAGAAGGAATGTTGGTGTTGCGATCAATTTCTTCAAACAGGGTGTTTACAGTCCAGTTGAGGAGGTTGATTACACCTTGATAACCAATGGTGGCGTAACGGTGTAAGTGGTGACGATCCATGATCGGGTAGCCGATTCTCACGAGGGGAATCTTGGTGTCGCGCCACAGGTACTTACCGTAGGTGTTACCAACCAGGAAGTCTACTGGTTCGGTGAACAACAGCGATCGCATGTGCCACAAGTCTTTACCAGGCCAAACAGTTGCATTCTTACCGAAGGGGCTAGAAGCAAGCAGTTCTTTCATTTCTGCTTCAAATACTTCGTTGCTGTTGTGAACCAAGATATGCACAGGTTCAGCACCCATTTCTAGCATAAAGCCAACTACGCAGTATACTAAATCTGGTTCGCCGTAGATAGCAAAGCGCTTGCCGTGAATCCATGAGTGGGAGTCAGTCATGGCATCAACTGCCTGACCACGTTCAATTTCCAATTGTTCAGGAATGGGTATACCACTCAGTTCGCTGAGTTTCATCAAGAACTCATCAGTACCCTTAATACCCCAAGGACGGGAAACTGAGGTTGGTTGTTTCCACTCTTTTTCGATGTACTCGCGGGTTTTGGAGGTAGAGTGTGCTTGCAGAGCAATTGTAGCTTTAGCATTAATTGAATCTGCTCCATCTTCTAGCTTTGTTCCACCTGGATACATATTGAACTCACCTGTATTTGGTGAATCCAGGTAGTCGCTGTTGTCAGCTAGAATTGTGTAATCAAAGCCGAACAAGGAAGCAATCCGCTTGATTTCGCGGTTGTTGCCTACGTAGGTGTCAAAACCTGGGATGAAGTTGATTTTACCATTGCTGGTTTCTTTCTTATGACCTGCGGTCAAGTTAGAAAGAATTCCCTTCATCATGTTGTCGTAACCAGTGATGTGGGAACCAACAAAGCTAGGAGTGTGAGCGTAAGGTACTGGGAAATCTTGAGGAACTGAACCAGCTTGTTTAGCGTTGTTGATGAAGGCTTGTAAGTCATCCCCAATTACTTCTGCCATACAGGTGGTGCAGACAGCGATCATCTTGGGCTTGTAGAGTTGGTAAGAGTTCGCCAAGCCGTCAATCATGTTTTGCAGACCACCAAACACGGCTGCATCTTCAGTCATTGAAGAAGATACACCAGAGAATGGTTCTTTGTAGTGACGGGTTAAGTGGGTACGGAAGTAAGCAACGCAACCTTGAGAACCTTGAACAAAAGGTAGAGTGCCTTCAAAACCAACAGCAGCAAAGATTGCTCCCAATGGTTGACAACCTTTTGCAGGGTTGACGGTTAAAGCTTCACGCGCGAAGTTTTTTTCACGATAATCCCAACCCTTCGTCCATTCTGCAACCCGTTGTACTTCTTCGGCTTCGTGACCATTTTCAAACTGCTTTTTGTTTTCAAATAGCTGTTTGTACTCCGGTTGGTGGAATAACTCTACGTGGTCTTGAATTTTTTCGGGATTCTGAGGCATTTCTGGATCTCCAAGCTTATTGAATTCTTTACTGATTGAGGAATAAGGATTTGAGGTGGAAGAGACGTGATTAATCCGGAACAGACGCGATTAATCGCGTCTCTACAAGGGAGGTGGGAATATGATTCAAAATTCAAAATGCAAAAATCAAAATTAATTTCTAATTTTTTAGTTTTGAATTTTGGATTCCCAACTCCCCCCTGGGGTTTTAGCCCCAGGTTATCCTTACTTATCTGTCTCTCCCATTTCCCTAAACGGCAGCCGTAGCCTTAGCTTCAGCCTTCTTAGCCTGAGCTTTTTCATTCCAAGGAGCGCCAATTAATGACCAAGTTGGGCTATTGAGTGCCAAGTCCATATCACGAGCGAAGATGGCGAAGCCGTCATAACCGTGATAAGGACCGGAGTAATCCTTTTTATGGTTTAATTCTTTTCAACAGCCTAATGTTTGCAGTAAACAGTGTCTGTTCTAAACATTGTTCATTGATAACACATTTATTTTTAGCCTAAATATAGGCTAAAAACACAGCGATGCATAATCAGGTTCAGGACTCACGCATCATCTAAATGTTGTCCTGAGCCAGGGCGATTAGAAATCGCACAGTGTTTGTGTTCATCTCTGCAATCACAGCAACAAAGAGCGCATGATCAGAACGAAAGTACTACTGGAATTAGAGAAAGTTAATCTGCGTTTGAAGTCTGCAAAAGCAAAGGTGACAATTAGAGAATCGAATGGAAGTCTGCAATTACGGGCGACGTTACCAATTAAACCGGGAGACAAAGATAGCAATGGTACTGGGAGAAAGCAATACAATCTCAGTTTGAATATTCCTGCTAACTTGGATGGACTGAAGACGGCTGAGGAAGAAGCTTATGAATTGGGAAAGTTAATCGCTCGTAAAACTTTTGAATGGAATGAGAAATATTTAGGAAATGAAGCAATTAGAAAAGAATTTAAGACAATAGGAGAATTACTCAAAGAATTTGAAACTGAGTATTTTAAAACTCATAAACGTACAACTAAAAGCGAGCATACTTTTTTTTATTACTTTTCCCGAACCAAGAGATTTACGAATCCCCAAGATTTAGCTAATGCTGAGAATTTGATCAGATCAGTAGAACAAATCGATAAAGAATGGGCTAAGTATAATGCAGCTAGAGCGATCGCTGCATTTTGCTTGACATTCAAAATTGAAATCGATTTATCTAAATATTCCAAAATGCCTGAGAATAATTACCGAAATATACCGACTGATGCGGAGATATCTGAAGGAATTATTAAATTTGAAGATTATCTTAATAGTAGAGGTAATCAAGTTAATCAAAATGTTCAAGATAGCTGGCAACTTTGGCGCTGGGCGTATGGAATGTTAGCCGTTTTTGGTTTACGCCCACGAGAACTGTTTATTAATCCTGATATTGATTGGTGGTTAAGTCAAGAAAATTTAGATGTGACATGGAAAGTTCATCAGGATTGCAAAACTGGTGAGAGACAGGCACTACCATTATATCGGCAATGGATCGATAACTTTGATTTGAGAAATCCTAAATATTTAGAGATGTTAAGAAGTGCGATCGCTAAAAAAGATAACACTAATCATGCAGAGATAACCGCATTAACACAGCGAGTTAGTTGGTGGTTTCGCAAAATTGGATTGGATTTTAAACCATACGATTTACGCCACGCTTGGGCAATTCGGGCGCATATTTTGGGAATACCAATCAAAGCGGCAGCGGATAATTTGGGGCATAGTGTGCAAGTTTATACGCAAACTTATCAGCGTTGGTTTTCGCTGGATATGCGGAAGTTGGCGATTAATCAAGCTTTGAGTAAGAGGAATGAAGTTGAGTTGATTAGAGAAGAGAATACTAAGTTGAGTATGGAGAATGATAAGTTGAGATTGGAGATTGAGAAGTTGAAAATGGAAATGGTTTATAAACAAAGTTAAGTTTACTGATAAATCATACCAGTTTTATATAATTTGCTATGATTTATGGGTGAAAAATCATCAAAATAAACCGATTAAGATATTTATGTCCGCTACTGACATTGGAACATTGATTGTTAAGTCACCTGAAACTCTAGGGGGTCGTCCCCGCATTGCTGGTACTAGAGTTTCTGTTCAACGCATCACAGCTTGGTACAAACTTGGGCTGAATGCAGAAGAAATTACTGAACGCATGGGAAATGTAAATCTCGTACAGGTTTATGCTGCTTTAACTTATTATCACGCTAATCGAGAGGAAATTGAGGCGTATATTTCTGCTGAAAAAGCAAATTACAAGCGATTAGCTACAGAAATGGAGCAAGCAATATGAGTCAAATTCGATTATTTATTGATGAAGACTCAATGGATCAGCGATTTCTCAAAGCATTGAGAGCGAGGGGAGTAGACGTTACAAGTGTTGGTGAGGTTGAAACTATCAGTTCTAGCGATAAGGAACAACTGACTTTAGCAACTGAACTGCAAAGAGTTTTATACACATTCAATGTTGGTGACTTTTGCCAGTTACATAGCATCCATATACAAGATAAACTAAGTCATGCAGGGATTATAATTTCATCGCAGGATTACTCCGATTGGTGAACAAATGCGAAGAGTACTCAAGTTGATGGCAGCTAAGTCAGCTGAAGAGATGATAAATCAATTGGTATTTCTCAGTGCTTATCCTGGAGAAATATAAATATAGTAGTGCGATCGCTAGTGTAGAAATTATCGCGGCAATTACCAGGCGATCGCATGATCTGAATAAAATATTTAGTGATTTTAAATTAGGTAACATTTCCCTTGAAATAAAATAAAGTTGAAGTTACTAGAGAGGAGGATGCAAAGTTGAGGATGCAGTTGGGTTATGAGATGAGTTAAATTTGATAAGAAAATTGATGTGGTGCGTTGCGTCTTGCAACAACGCATCCTACATCTACTTATCACCATAAGATTTACACGTATGCGTCTGTTTACAATATGTCCAAATACTGGTTCTTACAGCTACATTCCCACAGATGGTATATCCTTAAACCTTGTTGCTGGAGTTCCCTGTCTAACTCTTGGTTGTTATGCCTGGTGCAGTTCAGCACAGCAACCGAAAGATCCGAGCGTTAATATACTCCCTGTTACTCTTACAGAGTCAACAAAGAAAGAAATACAAGCTAAAGTTAATACCTTGCGCCAATATTATTTAAAATATGCTACTCTTCATAACAGTTCTCATGGTTTCAGCTTCCTTAAAGAAGAAGATACTTGTAATAACGAGCAAGACGTAGTTGTTTCTTTAGAGTTACCTTTGTCTGCTGCTCAACCATACTATGAATTTGAGGGTGATATAGATGTGGTACTAGGTGCATATGCAAAATACTATAATGAATCTTATGAAGTTGAAAAGGAAAATATTTTATGTTCTGCAATCATTAAAATGAGGGATGGGGCAAAGTTATCATTTACATATACGAATCGTTATGGACAAGGAATAGTTATTAAAGAAATGATGGGGCAAAAGTTTAGATTTGTTTGCTCTAACGGTCATTTGCTTAGGTTAGATGATTACAAATTCCAAGATTTCAAACTCAGCTAATTGCTTATTGAGTGCGATCGCATCCCTCCCGTAGTGTGCGTTGTCGCAAAATTTAACGCACGCTATCTCAAAGCCGCTTAATTTCCACGCAGCCTGATAAAATTTGTGGAAAGATAGAAATGTTGATTCATCTCCAGCATGACAATTATGAACGCCGTAGAGCTATTTCCTACCCTGCGAAATTTAACTCGTGCAGATAAACTGAAAGTTATGCAGTTTCTAATTTCAGAGTTATCTAGGGATCAGGAACCATTATTAGAGCAAGGAGCAACTTACCCTATTTGGCCGCCATTTAATTCCCACGCACCTGCACATCAACTTGCTCAACTGCTAGAGTCGGACGAGTAAATGCACAATGTGTGTTTCTATCGTTCACAACTGGTATTTGATGTGTGTCCACAGTCGTAATGCGATCGCAGTTCCAATGTAGGATGCGTTGTTGCAAACCGCAATGCACCTTTATCATATCAGTAGGCGATCGCACCCCTTCCAAATCATACATTCTCATAAAGCACAACACATTAACCCAAGCTCATTTACCCAAAAATAACGCCGCGATAAATTTCTGCCATCGGCAAATTAATACTAACTGAATCCAAAGAAATAGATACCTCTAGGCCGCTAAAATCACTGAGCAACCAACCTTCGGCTTGTTTACTATAGCGTTCCACAAAAGGTTCATCCTGTTCGACTAATAAATATTCGCTAAAACTCGCAATTGAGCGATACATCCGAAATTTACTGAGTCGGTCGTAATCTGCGGTGGAAGGAGATAGAATTTCAACAATCAAAATGGGATTCAAGACTTCATCTAAACGTTCAGCATTTAGTTGCGGTTCGCCGTCAAAAACCATTACATCTGGATATACTCCGCGTCGATGTTCAGGAATCCACAGCCGCAAATCGCTGTTAATTGGCTCAAATTGAGTATCGCGCAGCAAAAACTTGAGGAAGGCAAAAATATTGCCACCGATACGGCTGTGTTTGAGCGTTCCTCCAGGCATGGGTACAATTTCTCCATCTCGATATTCGCTGCGTCCTTCCGCTTTTTCTTCGATCGCACGATATTCATTCAAGCTGTAGCGGCGCGAGATGGTAGAAATCATAGGTCTTAGGCGATCGCATTGGCTATAAGACAACAATATTATTTTGTCACAGATTTGGTTGTGAGGTGATATCGTGCTGCGATGATTGGATTTGGTGCATTGCGCTGCGCGACATCGCACCCTAGCAGCTGGTTTTAAACTCCTAAATCAAGTTTTAAACTTCTAAATCGAGTTTTGAACTTCTAAATTGAGTTTTGAACTTCTAAATTGAGTTTTGAACTTCTAAATCGAGTTTTGAACTTCTAAATCGAGTTTTGAACTCCAAAATCGAGTTTTGAACTCGTAAACCTGTTAATCTCAAAAAATTTCAGCAAATATACCCGCATTTATCCTGTGTACCAATACTCTAAAAGTTCTGTAGCTTCACTCAGGCTAGTGCATCCCCTTATTGCGTAAGGTAATGTTATGTAAAGAACTCAGTGCAAGACACTATCAGAGTTCTATATATTAAATTAATCCAAAAAGGAAAATTTTATGGCGCAACGGAGACGAAACTCGATCGCACTGACCAAAGCTGAACGACGCATTGAAGGATTGCAGACGATTAACGCTGACTTAAACTTTGGCAATGGGTTGTCAATAGCTACTTATAATACCATGATTCATGAGTTACGAGAGAAGCTAGCTGCCCATAATCAAACACGAACAATGATGGATAAGACGCAGAATGCATTAGAAGAAGCAGAACGTGCGTTGAATACTTATTCTGAGCAGATGCTGCTGAGTGTTGCATCTCGCTATGGCAAAAATAGTGATGAGTACGGGATGGCTGGTGGAACACGCAAGTCAGATTATCGACGGAAAGCACGCGCGGTAGTTAACCAATAAGTTTAAAAACCACATCTTTTGTAAGGGCACAGCATTGCTGTGCCCCTACAGTATGGTCTATTTACTATCAAAGGATAATTAAGAAAAGCCTGAAACAAATTATTTTTGTTAATGCACATCACGATTAATTTGTACAGTGCGTAAGTCCTAATAAAAAGCCTGTTTGTGATGATTACTCGCAAACAGACTTGACTTTTTATAGCCTTCTAATTAAGCTTGTTCCCAAAGCTGACGTACATAGTCAGGTAGCCAGCTAGCAATTTCCTGAATCCGCTCTTCGGAAAGTTCGTCTTTGGTGGCAGAAAACACTGCTTTAACTGCTTGCTCTCGCTCGACTGATCGCGGCATTCCACTTTCATTAGCAACTCGGAACAGGAAGCGATCGGAATCGATATTGAAGATACCTGGACCTTTAAAGGGTGGACGAACCCGGCTCAAAAATCCCACGAGCGGATTGGTGTCTTTCCAAAGATCGGACACTTCAAACTGGAGTGCTTTCTCATCAGTAGGCACAGCCTCTGTATGCAGTTCGGCCTCGACGCGATCACTGGCTTCTGTGGTCATCACGTCACGCATCACGCGAAACACAACTTCGGTAAAGTCTCTTGCATCATAGAGGTCTGCAAATCCAGCTTTGACCTGGACTTTTTCTAGAAATGAGCGATGTTCGTCGGCGATCGCAGTTCGAGAATCTTCAATCTCCGTTGGATCAACTTCTGGAACGTTTGTCCTAAATGATTCATCAGGCATTGTTTTTTCTTGTGCTTTTTAATTTTGAGTCTTTATGCTTACCTTAAGGTCGCATAAATCAAAAACCCTTAGTATCATCCAGAAGTTTGAGATGTCATCCATTCAAAAGTCAGAAATTCAACGGATAAACTGAGATATTTTGTATCAACATCCGCAAGTTAGATCGCTAGTGTTTTTACCCGTCGTGGACATCTCCCATTGGTATCGAAAAACAGTCAGAATAGATGAATTGGTCTAAAATCAGCCGAAAAAAAGATGGTCGAAACAACAAACATCGAAATTAACACTTGCTATGTCAAAGTACTTAACAATGACTTAGAAATTGATGCTTACTTAGCTCAACCAACACAAAAGGGAACCTTTGGCACGGTTATAGTTTTTCCAGAAATTTTCGGAATCAACAGTAATATTCGAGATATTACCGAATTAATAGCTAAACAAGGTTATGTAGCAATAGCACCCGCGCTGTATCAACGTATTGCTCCCGGTTTTGAGGCTGACTTTAGCCCAGAAGATGTTGGCTATAGCCCAGAAAGCTATCGGCTTGGCTTGCAATACTATCAACAAGTAAAATATCAGGAAATACTCAGCGATATTCAAGCTGCCATAACCTACCTAAAAACTTTACCCAATGTCAAAGATAATGCGATCGGGACTATTGGTTTCTGTTTTGGCGGTCATGTTGCTTACATGGCTGCAACGTTACCCGATATCAAAGCAACAGCTTCGTTCTACGGTGGTGGGATTACCACTGCTAGTTATGGTGAAGAGACTCCAACCATTAATCACACCTCGGAAATTAAAGGTACTATTTATGCATTTTTTGGTACAAGAGATGCGTTAATTTCGCAAGAGGAAAACAAGCAAATTGAGGCAGAATTAAAGAAACATAACATAAATCATCGTATATTCCGATACGATGCCGGACACGGATTCTTCGCCGGATTCTTCAAAGACCAATACCCATTTTTACAGCAGCACCCAAGTTACAATCCCGAAGCTGCTCCTGATGCTTGGAAACATGTTATAGAACTGTTTCAAAACAACTTGTAAAACTCGCTCGTGGAAATCATGATGGGTGCGTTATCGAACAAGGCAAAAGTAAAAAGGTAAAAGGCATAATGAAGTTATGCATAGGTGTAACCTGTTGTAGACATCGCTAAATTTTATTTTTTAAGTGTAGTTTTAGGAGTCTAATTTTTTAATTTTGAGTCAAGTATGGAGCAATTCCAAAAGGCAAAGAAACTGATTGGTTTAACCGGACATGGTATTAGTCATAAACGTTTACCAGTTATAATCAAAGACTATCGCATCATTGTGACCAGCCCGAATAGTCCAACAACAGCCTCTCTTGACCGACTGAGCCAGACTCGGTAAATGAGTTTTGTTTTTTCCTCTGCATGAGCGATCGCCAGCTTAACAAAACCAGAAGGTACCGATTATAGTCTTGAGCCAGGCTGAAACACGAATCTTAAACTGATTTGCAAAATTAAGCTTAAGATTCTTTACATTAAAAAACTTCCATCTCAATCAGGGTAATATATGGGCAATTTCCGTAACCTAAACAATAAAAAAGATTACGCATGTCAGAAATTGAGAAGAAAGTCGTTTTAATTACGGGTGCAAGCAGTGGCATCGGTGAAGCTAGCGCCCGCTTACTCGCTAGCAGAGGCGCACATGTGGTATTAGGTGCGCGTCGCACCGATCGCCTCGAAACTCTTGTGACGGCAATTCGCAACGAGGGTGGTTCAGCGCACTATAGGCAGTTGGATGTCACGCAACGCAATGATGTGAAGGAATTTGTCGGATTCGCTCAAAAGACCTTTGGCCGCATCGACGTAATTGTGAACAATGCAGGCGTCATGCCGCTTTCAAAACTCGAAGCCCTCAAGGTTGAAGAATGGAATCGGATGATCGACGTAAACATTCGAGGTGTCCTGCATGGTATTGCTGCTGGATTACCAATTATGAAGGAACAGGGATTTGGTCAGTTCATCAACATATCATCAATTGGTGGACATGCAGTAAGTCCCACCGCAGCCGTTTACTGTGCTACGAAGTTTGCAGTGGGTGCTATTTCGGAGGGACTGCGCCAGGAAGTCAGCGACATCCGGGTAACGGTGATTTCCCCTGGAGTAACGGAGTCAGAACTGGCCGATAGTATTTCGGATAGCGAGGCGCGTCGGGGGATGCAGGATTTCCGGCAGATTGCTATTCCACCAGATGCCATTGCTAGAGCGATCGCATTTGCGATCGAACAACCTGACGACGTGGATGTTAGTGAAATTATTGTGCGCCCCACCGCCAGCCCTTATTGATTTTGAAGGATTGGATACCAGCTTTATGAAAAAAAAATTTATTTCATTTGCGATCGCCGGAGAATCAGCAAATTATGTTACGCTGTCAAAGCTATTTGCCAGATGATGAATAGACCTAAATTCCGAAAATTAAAACCATCTAATGCAGCTTTCTTGGGTGCATTATTGCAAGGGCGCAATGCACCATGATCTCAAGCAATTTGATAATATTAACAAAGTGAGCGACGCCGAACAGCCGGTCGTAGACATCGCCTACGACCCAAATCTAAGCGATGTCTACGACGGGCTAACGCCTACGCCCTCTTCAGCAGAGAGAACAAAAATACTATGGCAAAGCGTAAAAAAAGCAATCTCCAGTGGATTAAAGAAACGCTTGAACTAAAACCTGACCATCGCTGGGAATCTCCATCAGGCTACAAAATTTTTGTCGCAGATCGAGGCGCTGTTCGCTTCAATGTTCCCCAGGATTGGGTTTTTGAGCCACAAGAAAAATCCTTCAAGTTCCTTGATAAAAAACCGCCTAACGATGATTGCTGTCTGGAAGTATCTTTTAATCGTCTGCCACCGAACGACTGGAGCCAGTTTCCGCTAAAATCTACATTGAAGAAAGTCATGGAAGACGACAGTCGTAACGTCATTGCCAAGGGAGAGATTGTTACCATCAAGCGCCAAACTGCCAGAATTGTCTGGACAGAGATAAAATTTATTGACACTCAAGAAGAACCACGCGAAGCTTTTTCGCGGACTTGCATTGGTTTGGGATCAAATGTTCAGTGCTTGATTACATTCGATTATTGGGTAGATCAAGCAGAGCCGCTAATACCCATTTGGGATGAAGTGATGCGTAGTCTCACATTAGGGTTGTATATCCGTGATCCAATGAGTGGTCTGGCTTTTCCAGACTGAGCCACAAGAAGGAATCTTGAACATCTATTAAATTGAGTTTGAATCAATGTGAAGTTAGTATTATCTCACACAATCTGTTGAGCTGTTAGCCGTCTTAATTCTCGTGATAGAGTTATCTAGATCATTTGTTCTCTATTTGAGATAACTAGTCTCCCGCATCCAATTCAATATCAAGACAGTAAGAGAAATCTAGCTTCAAACATTCTCAGATTTGTACCCATGAAATTCCTCTGGAGACATTCCGCGTTACAGGAACTGATGGAAGGAAAATAGCTGCTTATAAATTTGGAGATATCAGTAAGGCTAGATTTTCTAGGCTATCCGGTAGAATGGGCTTATCCAAACAGTTGAAAGATGAATTGATCAAGAGATATGGCTGTAAATGCTTCATCTACTTGGAGAAAGTTGATAAGCGCGAATTGCAAATCGATCACCGCGTTCCTTTTGAAGTTGACGGAGAGCCAGAGCTAGAGTCTGAAAGCTTTATGTTACTTTGTGGTTCAGCTAATCAGGCAAAATCTTGGTCATGTGAGCGTTGTGAAAATTGGAAAAGGATAAGAGACAAATCTATTTGCTTGTCATGTTATTGGGCGTATCCAGAAAATTACACGCATGTTGCGATGCAAGAAGTTAGGAAGATAGACCTTATGTGGCAAGGAGAGAATATTGAAATCTATGAAAAACTAAAACAACAGGCGATAAGATTAAACAAAGAAATACCTGAATTTATCAAGGAGATAATTGAACAAGATATTAGGCAAAACAGTGACAGATAATATCATTTTATTTTCAAACTTATACTAATAGGCAGCAGTTTAACCGAACTTGATATCACGCACTATCTTTAAATATACAGTGGTCTGTTGTCGAGTTGGGGCGAGCCGAATAACCGATTGTAGACATCGCTACGACGGACTACTTCGGGAGCATTTCACACAGAATTCCTAGACAACTCTACAACAGGGGTAAAATAGAAGCAATTCCCTTTTATTAAAAACGTCATATACTCAAAGCAGTGCAAAACTATGGCGTACAGCGACTTTACTCTAGAAAAAGCTGCGGCTGTTTTGGGAATCACCACCCAAGAAGCCGATCTGTTTCCCAAGCTTGTACCTCTTTCTATTCCTTCGTGGTTAAATGAAACTTTAGGAAAGCGCACCCAATTAGCTTTGATTAGTGAAAAGGCTCGGAGCGAATTTATTATTGTACCGATTTTACTAACCTGTCGGGATCTCAGCCAAAATAGCTTGGCTATTTTTTCTGGACAAAGACTTGACGTTGATCCTGCACAGGGCTTGATTGGAGAATGTGATTTTATTTTAGCAATAGCTCCACCTTTACCACCGTTGCGAAGCCCAATTCTCACAGTTGTGGAAGCGAAGAAAAATGATGTTGAAGCTGGGTTAGGACAGTGCATTGCCCAAATGGTAGCGGCGGATTTATTCAATCGTTCATCTGGACAAACAGAAATACCTGTGTATGGATGCGTGACAACAGGAGAAGTATGGCAGTTTCTACAACTTTCGCAAAAAGTGGCTTTGCTTGATAAGCAAAGATATTACTTAGATAACGTTGGAGCGATTTTGGCAATTGTACAGACAATTGTTCAGAAATTCAGTAGTTAATTTGTGTAATACTTTGTTCTCGCAAGTGCATGAATCTATTTTAATGTTAAACTACACTGAGCCTTAAGAGAATAAGTTGAAAAATAAGGAAGGTTGGCAGTTGAAAGAGTTCGACAAACCGATTCCACAAGAAAGTCTTAACATTGTTGAGAAGACTAGATCTAACTTATTTGCTTGGCGTGGTCAGTTTTCGCCACAACTTATTGAAGTTGTATTAACCTCATACTGCTTATCTAACTCAGTTATTCTTGATCCTTTTGCAGGTAGTGGAACTGTTTTGCTAGAGGCTGGTATTCTTGCATTTGAGGCGTATGGTTTTGAAATTAATCCAGCAGCCTGGATTCTTAGCAAAACGTATGAATTCATAAATAATTCTCAAAGAAAAGAGATTATCAAAATTATTAAAAACTTAATAGATAGAGAATTTCCTTTTAGAGTTTTTGAAAATGGTATACAAGTGCCAGATTTGGCAGAAAAGTTTAGAATAATCAAGAATGAGTTAGATGAGGAGGCAACAAGAATATTCGATGCTTTGATAATCCTTCTTGATATTGCAAATAATAAAATTACTAATGAATTTATACAGTCTAAATTTGTTGATTTAACAAGTGTAATAGAAAAACTCCCTTACTCTGAAAAGCAAATTAGAATAAATCTATCTGATGCTCGGTCTCTTCCATTAGAAAACGATCAGATAGATTTTGTTGTTACCTCTCCGCCTTACATAAATGTATTTAACTATCATCAAAACTATCGTAAATCTGCTGAGATATTAGGATGGGATCTATTAAAGATAGCAAAATCAGAAATTGGATCTAATCGAGCAAATAGAGGAAATCGCTTTTACACGGTAGTACAATACTGTCTGGATATGGCTGACACTTTAAGGGAGCTTTCAAGAGTAACTAAAGATGAAGCTCGAATTGTGTTTGTTGTGGGACATGAATCTAATGTTCTTGGAGTACCTTTTTACAATGCTAACATTATTGAAAAAATTGCAGTAGAAGCAAACCTTTTTCATAGAGTTTTGAGACAAAAGAGAGAATTTAAAAATAAGTTTGGTAGAATAATTAGAGAAGATTTAATTAATTTTATTAATTTAAATAATAAGTATTTTTATGAAAAAGAAACAATTGAGCAAGTTGCAAGAGAAGTAGCATTTGATATATTGAAAAGTGGTCTTTCCTCAGTTTCATTGGAAAATCTTGAATTTCTAGAAGATGCGATTGATAAAGTTAAAGATATTGGAAGAACACCAGTTTTAGATAAACGAGTTCATATTTATCAAGCTCATCAGTCTGCTCAACTAGCTAATTTTAAATATTCACAGCCAATTCAATTTAGATAAGACTATGTTTCAAGAAGCGGTGGCAACAAGTAGAGATTTGAAGATAGCTGTTCCTGGGTCTTTATATTTTCTAATTTGTGAATTTCTTGATATGACACCAATTTCAATAATTTCAACTCAAATTGATGATGTTTTGATTGTGCGAAAAACTAAACGTATGTCTTCTAATATTCGACAAGAGTATCGAACACCAGAGGAAAGGCAACTTCATAGACAGGAATATGTAGACTTTTTAGATTCTTCTAGGTACTACCCTGATGTATTTCAAAGGATGATTGATAAGATTCAAGCTCTAATTGACGATACAAGTCCATCAATGGAAAATGTTTTAGAACAAGGGCATTTCTAATGCTTTTTGTACTTTTTGTAACAAAATACTTATGGTAATCACACTCCCTATTCTTAAGTGAAGGTAATATCTACGACGGGTTACGCACCATTTAATCTAAAAAATTGTCATTTTAAATAGTCTTTTGTTTTACAGCTTTTCTTTGAGCAAAATGCGTTTCAAATCTAAAAACCACACAGAATAAGAGTTATATTATTTGAAGCTTCAAAAAAGATTGTTACTGAATAACCCTAAAACTCGTATTTAGGCTAAAAATTGACTCTTTTTTCTACTGCTATAGTAAAAAACTTGCCTGATTTGACTTGTAAGAGCGATCGCTAGGTTCGGAGTAATCCCAAGAGTGCATTTGACGGAAAGGAAGACCCATCTTTTGGAAGACGTACTTCTCTTTCACACCAGAAGCTACGAGGTCAGGCTTCAGCGCTTTGATAAATTCCTCGAATTCGTAAGCGGTAACGTCGTCATAAACGATGGTGCCGTTTTCGATGTAGTGAGTGGTACGTTTGTAGTCATCGTTATGAGCGAACTCATAACCTGTACCAATCATCTTCATACCCAAGTCTTGGAAAGCTGGGACAACGTGGCGAGGACGTAGACCACCAACCATGATGGCAACAGTCTTACCATCCAAGCGAGGGCGATACTTCTTAAGAATTGTATCCATTGTGGGCTGATACTTGGCGATGACCTTCTCAGCGTTTGCTTGGATTGTCTCGTCAAACTTGGAAGCAATTTCCCGTAAAGATTCAGCAATCTTGGTGGGGCCGAAGAAATTATACTCAAGCCAGGGTATACCATAAGCTTCTTCCATGTGACGGCTGATGTAGTTCATCGACCGATAACAGTGGATGAGGTTCATCTTCACATTGGGGGTCATCAACATTTCGTTGATGGTGCCATCACCTGACCACTGAGCGACTACGCGCAAGCCGAGTTCTTCTAACAGGATGCGGCTCGCCCAAGCATCACCACCAATGTTATAGTCACCAATAATTGCTACATCATAAGGGGTACTTTCAAACTGAAGTGTACCGTCTTTCTTGGCTTGGTCTGCTCTGGTGAACACCCAGTCACGAACCATATCGTTAGCAATGTGGTGTCCCAAAGATTGGGAAACACCCCGGAAGCCTTCGCAACGCACAGGTACAACTGGCTTGCCAATTGTTTTCGATGTTTTGCGAGCAACAGCTTCGATGTCATCTCCAATTAGACCGATGGGACATTCAGATTGAATGGAAACACCACGGTTGAGGGGGAAAAGTACATCAAGTTCTTCGATCAGCTTGACAAGTTTCTTGTCACCACCGAAAACGATATCTCTTTCTTGGAAGTCAGAGGTAAAGTGCATGGTACCAAAGGTGTCAACACCTGTGGTGCCGATGTAGTAGTTACGACGACCAGACCAAGACCAGTAACCACAACCTACAGGCCCGTGGCTGATGTGGATCATGTCCTTAATAGGACCCCAGACCACACCTTTAGAACCAGCATAAGCACAACCACGAGCGGTCATGACGCCAGGCAGGGATTTGATGTTAGACTTAACGCCGCAATCGGTCTTACCTTCTTCGTATACGTTTATGTGTTTTTCCCGCTTTTTAGCAGCTTTTTCTGGATAAGCACTGAGAACTTCTTTAACTAGCTCTTTTCTTTGTTCAATGATGTTTTGATTTTCTGGAGGTGTCATATTTAGCCTCTTTGACTCTTAAGGATGAGGGCATAAGGGGACTAGGAGTCCCCTCTAAGTTTAGGGGGGATGTAAGGGAAAGGTAAAAGGTAAAAGGGAAGATATGAAACTCTTCCTTTTTCCTTGTGCTAAAGCATTATTTCTTAGCGGCGACTTATGCTACAGGAGCTTCTTCAGCAGTCTTACCTACCAACTTGGCAGCATTTTCCTCGCTTTCGAGAATACCGAATTCAATCAACAAGTCTTCTAGTTCTTCCATTTCGATAGGCGTAGGAATAGCCAGATTTTTGTTGTTGATGATCTTGGTAGCCAATGTCCGATATTCGTTAGCTTGGTTGCTTTCGGGTGCGTACTCGTTAACAGTCATCCGGCGTAATTCTGCGTGTTGAACAATGTTGTCACGGGGTACGAAGTGAATCATTTGGGTGTTCAACCGTTTTGCCAAGGTTTCGATGAGTTCGTGTTCCCGGTCAGTTTTACGGCTGTTACAAATCAGACCACCCAAACGCACGCCACCTGTGTGAGCATACTTAAGAACACCACGAGCAATGTTATTAGCAGCGTACATCGCCATCATTTCACCGGATGTAACGATGTAGATTTCTTGTGCCTTACCTTCACGGATAGGCATAGCAAAACCACCGCAAACAACGTCACCTAATACGTCGTAAGATACGAAGTCTAGGTCTTGGTAAGCACCATTTTCTTCTAAGAAGTTGATGGCGGTGATAATACCACGACCAGCGCAACCTACACCGGGTTCTGGACCACCAGATTCTACGCAACGAACGTTGCGGAAACCGTTAAGCATCACTTCTTCAAGTTCGATATCTTCTACTGCACCACGTTCAGCAGCGAGGTGAAGAACGGTTGTTTGAGCCTTGCTGTGTAGCATCAAACGGGTGGAGTCAGCTTTAGGGTCGCAACCGACGATAAGAATGCGTTGACCCATTTCTGCCATAGCTGCCAAGGTGTTTTGGGAAGTGGTAGATTTACCGATACCGCCCTTACCGTAGAAAGCTATCTGTCTTATATTTTCGTCTGTCATGGTTCGTATTTCCCTGCAATTGGTTGGTTAGTGGGTATGCGCGTTTGTCAGTTGCGTTCACGCCTGTAGAGCGACAGTAGTGAGCACGTGTAGAGCATCGTTGGTAGCGTTGGCATAAATGCCTGCTGGGGGCGATCGCTCCACAGCTAAAATTATTGAAAGCAGGTACATCTATTTCCTCGTTAAATTTTTGTTTGTCTTTTTTCTTTTCTTTTGTCTCCGAAGTTCTGAGCGCCGGAAGCCGGCGTTCAGACTTCTCTGTTAGTCATTAATCATTTATCCTGACTAATGACTAAGAGCTTACGCAATTTACAAATACGTCATAATGTGTTTCAGCTTGAAAAATTAAATAGGACTTGATGTTACTATTTGTCAACAATCAATGCATTAGTCCTATTACTTGTTCAAAATAGCACCCTTGAAATTTGAGACACGCTCTAGTGCGGCTTGGGTGTCTTCTGGCGACTCTCCACGCACTGCCATTGATTCACTCAAAAGCTTGGCAATCTCATCGAAGTGTTGTTGCTGTAAATTCAATCCTGCGTGGGTTTTGTCCATTGGACGACCGGCGTATTGCTTTGGCCCTTCAAATATTTGAGATAAGAAAGCAACTAGATGATTACGTTGCTTCGCCATATCTGTACCAGCAAAAATGGGATTGAGGAGGCTGTCTGTGGCAATGCGTTTGTGGAGTTCATCTACTATTTGTTCAATAGCTGATTGTCCGCCAAGTTTGTCGTACAATGTACTCATATTCTGTTCCTTTGAAGCGAGTTAGATGATGAAATTTGCAAGTAGGCGCTTAATCTATGAAGCCTATATGCTGTTAGCCGTAATAGTGGTAAGACTGATACCAATTCGTAATTCGTAATACCTTGAGGGGAGCAATCCTTCGGGTGTTTACGTAGTTCGTAATTAAGAAAGTTTGATTTCAATCTGTATCTTTCTTTTAGCGAATTGGTATGAAGCATTGAGTAAAGACAATGATTCAATTCAAATCCTACTTTCCGTTTCTGGCTGAATGCATATTAGGGCGTATTTGTAGAGTACGTTAAGTCCTACAGCAATTCCTAAACTGCTTCAACTACAAGGCTCTTGCTGACACGCTCTTGTAATCTGGCTTCGATCGCAATTTTTAGGGTTGCTGTACTACTAGAACAGGAACCGCAAGCACCTTGCAGGACAACTTTAACGCGATCACCTTCCACATCATAGAGTTCTACGTCTCCCCCGTCAGCGATGAGTACGGGTCTGATTTCTTCATCTAGAACTTTTTGAATTAGAGCAATTTTTTGCACGTTGGTTAGCGATCGCTCTTTAGACGTAACAATTTCTGTGGCAACTTTTACGCCGTAATTGTTGAGATCAGGTGAGGCGTATTCCTGTTGAACTGATTTAATAATATCATCAATGTTTGCCAAACAGGAACCGCATCCACCACCAGCTTTCACATAATTTGTTACCTCTTCGGCACCAGTGAGATTATTTTCTAGAACGACGCGGCGAATTTTGGCCTCGCTGATCCCAAAGCAACTGCAAACTAACGCGCCTTCATCGTCATCATCATGGGTAGCTAGAGGTATGCCACGATAATTATAGATAGCGGCTTCTAGCGCTTCTTGTCCCATGACAGAGCAGTGCATCTTTGCTTCTGGTAAACCACCCAGGTAATCTGCAATGTCTCTGTTGGACACTTTCAGAGCTTCATCTAAGGTTAAACCTTTGACCATTTCGGTTAATGCACTAGAAGATGCGATCGCACTAGTACAACCAAAAGTTTGAAAGCGAGCATCTAGAATCTTATCAGATTCTACTTCCACTTTCAGGTGCAATCTTAGAGCATCACCGCAAGCAATGCTACCAATTTCGCCCGTTGCAACCTTAACCCCAGCTTCGCTGGTTTCTTCAATTTCTCCCTGATTCTTGGGATCGTAAAACAGTTCTAATACTTTATCAGTGTAGTCCCACATAACGAATTTTAGATTTTAGATTTTGGATTTTAGATTGGGTATTGGGGATTGGGTACTGGGTATTGGGTATTGGGAAAATTCTTACCTCATCTCCAGTCTCTAGTCCCTAGCGATGCGCCAGTGCTTGTTCTTGTCCTTGCAACCAACCTGCATTGTCATTTTTGAAGGGTGAGAGGGCGCGTAAACGTTCTACAATACTGGGCATTACCTCTATCACTTGATCGATTTCGGCTTCTGTGGTGTAGCGACAAAGACTGAAGCGTATAGAACCGTGCAAAGTTGTGTATGGTAAGCCCATAGCCCGCAGGACGTGGGAGGGTTCTAGAGAACCGGAGGTGCAAGCAGAACCCGATGATGCACAGATACCGTATTTGTTCAATAACAGTAGAATTGCTTCACCTTCGATGTACTTGAAGCCGATATTTGTGGTGTTTGGCAATCTCTGCGTAACGTCACCATTGACTACACAATCGGGAATTTTAGCCAGTAAAGCTTGTTCCAGGCGATCGCGCAGCTTTGTTTCTCTTTTGTTTGCTTCTTCTAAGTGTAACAGTTCCAGTTCCGCAGCTTTGCCCAAGGCAATAATTCCTGGAACATTCTCTGTTCCCGCCCTACGTCCGCGTTCTTGGTGTCCCCCAATAATGAAGGGACGGAACCGAACCCCGCGCCGGATATACAAAGCACCAATTCCTTTAGGCCCGTGCAGCTTATGACCAGACAGGGTTAACATATCCACGGTGCTAGTCTTCATATTCAAGGGGATTTTTCCCACTACTTGCACCGCATCTACATGGAAGATAGCACCATATTCTTTCACCCGCAACCCAATCTGCTCAATCGGGAAAATCGTGCCGGTTTCGTTATTAGCATACATAATTGTCACCAAGGCGGTGTTACCCGTCAAGGAAGCTTCTAGTTCATCTAGATCCAGCTGCCCTTGATGATTTACTGAAAGATAGGTAACACTGTAACCTTGGGTTTCTAATTGTTTGCAGACATTAAGTACTGCTGGGTGTTCAACTTGGGTGGTGACGATATGTCGCTTTTCTGGGTGCGTCAATAGCGCGGCTCGAATTGCGGCGTTATCTCCCTCAGTTCCACAACTTGTGTAGACAATTTCTGACTCATCGGCTCCCAGGATGGCTGCAAGTTGTTCTCTTGCTGTTCTTAGTGCTTTACCGACTTGCCCACCAAAGGTATGCATACTGGAAGGATTGCCGTAATAGTCCGTCAGGTAAGGTAGCATTACCTCTATAACTTCAGAGTCTACCTTAGTGGTGGCATTATTATCGAGATAGATGCAGTTGTTTTGCATTGTTGTCTTCAATTAAGAATTACGTTAGCGCAGCGTTAGTGTTAGCGATAGCGAAGCGTCGGAACGAGCGTCACTACGAATTATTTAATTAAGCTTCTGCTCCCACTGATTGGGATTGACGCTTTTGTAACTGCTCAGAGTATTTCTGGGAATAGCAGTTAAACCAACGCTCCCAATAATCTTGTTTATTTGTTAATTTAGCAACTACGCGGTTGTAATCGGCAAACCAGCCTTCCCAGTAATCGCTAGGCTGCTTAACGCAACCGTCGCAGGTAGGACAACCAGCTTTACACTGAGGCACGGTATGAATGCTACCAACGCAGTTTGTACAAAGTTCAGGGTCAATCCAGTGCTGTCCGTCAACCACTTTAACTGCATTTGTGGGACATGAAGATAGACAGAGATTGCAGGAAATACACTGGCTAGTAATAATTTTGTAAGCCATTATTATTCTCCTTTTTTAGGCAAAAGATATTAGGAATTGGGCATTGAAGATTGGGTTTAGGGGAGGGCATTAGGGATAATTCTTGTCCCATGCCCCCTGCCCCATACCCCATGCCCTATTCTTTATTCCCTAATTCTTTAATGTATTGCTCGTAAAACTCCAAAGCAACCTTCTCAATCACGTCGTAAGCTTCAACAGTCTGTATTCCAGCTTTTTGCAATTTTTCTTCAGGACTGTTACCAATCTTGGAGACTAAAACTGCTTTGCAATCTGCGATCGCTTTCATTATATGCTCAAAAGAAGCTTCCTCGCCGTATCCACCTTGGCAGTATTGGTCAATTTTGCGATGACCGACAAAGCGAACTTCCTTTCCATCCACTTCGTAAATTTGAAATTCTTTGGCATGACCGAAGTGTTGGTTAACCAATCCGCCGCCTTTGGTTGCTACTGCAACTAAAACTTTCGGACTGTTGGCAATTTTCTTACCAGCTAGCGCCTTATCTTTGGCTACTTTAAGTTCTTCTTTAAACTTCTCAATACCTTCGTGAACTTCTTGACGTTTCTCCATGTCATATTCTGGAGTCATTTCTAAGAATTTCTCTTTGGAAAATTCTTGGCTGCGGTCTTCTCCCAACAATCCGACTGCATCGGCACGGCACTGACGACAGTGACGCATCATTTTCATGTTACCAGAGCAATTGTCTTGAACTTCTTTGAGTTCTTTGGGTGTGGGGCCACGTTGACCGATTAAACCGAAGTGTGTGCCATGTTCTGGTGCAGAAATCAATGGCATGATGTTGTGCAAGAATGCACCTTTTTCCCGAATGACTCGATTCACTTCAATTAAGTGCTGGTCATTAATTCCAGGAATCATCACCGAGTTAACTTTGCACAAGATGTCAGCATCTTTAAGAGCTTGCAATCCTTCCATCTGTCTTTCGTGGAGAATTTTTGCGCCTTCAAGACCTCTGTAACGCTTGCGCTTATAGTGAACCCAAGGATAAATCTTAGCACCGATCTCTGGATCTACCGCGTTAATGGTGATCGTAACGTGATCTATATTTAATTCTTTAATGCGATCAACGTAGTCAGGCAGCATTAAACCATTGGTTGATAAGCATAGCTTGATATCTGGTGCTTGCTCTGCAATCAACTCAAATGTGCGGAAAGTCTTATCTGGGTTCGCCAGTGGGTCGCCAGGGCCGGCAATTCCCACAACTGTCATTTGGGGAATCTTGCCGCCAATGACCAAAGCTTTGTGTGCTGCTTGTTCTGGTGTTAGCAATTCGCTAACTACTCCAGGACGGCTTTCGTTAGCGCAGTCATATTTGCGGTTGCAATAGTTGCATTGAATGTTGCAGGCTGGAGCAACTGCAACGTGCATCCGGGCGTAGTGGTGATGGGCGTCTTCGCTGTAACAGGGATGTTTAGCAATGCGTTCTTGGAGCTTTTCGTCCCTTTCCACGGTGGCGCTGCTGGTGCTGTCGCAGCCGCAACCACCTGATTTTGCTTGGGTTGTCGATTCCGTGGCGGGGGAGTTGAGGAGTCGTGTAGACGATGATGTCATTAAATTTCGCAAAAGGTCGGTGGACTTGGCTGCCACTGTGGGAGATGCTGTTGCTACTCTTTCATGCCCAGGAATTGAAGTCGCGTCTTTCACACTGCCTGCAAACCCTTGGGTTTGGGCGACTTGTTATCAAGTAAGGCAGGCGATAGATGTTTGATGTTCGGCTGGTGTGTGTCAATGTTCGGTTCTTGGGTAGAATTTGTGCCCCAAGGCGCGACTTCTATTCACTTCAGGCATGGTGCTATGTCATCCCTCCACTCACTTTTCGCTTCGTTTTGTGTTGAGGCGTTAAGTAATTGGCGATATAAGATTTATAGCAGCCGTCTCCTAGCCAGACAGTGCGTCTCTCTAGGATAGAATTTATTGGATTTATTACGCTTGTACTCAACTAATAAAAACCCTAATTCTTCAAGCATTACAAAAATTAAAAATTTATTTTTCGGGTAGGGGTTCTAGTATTTTTTGGTTGGGGTTCTAGTGTTTATAGACAGGGGTTCAGGATTTATTTGTACTCAGCCACAACCCAATATCAGCAAGGAATTTAATCTACTTGCAACTGGGTTTGGGTCATTTCAATGTGTACTCAGATTGCCCTCAAATTCCGTCAAAAGCAATAAATGCCAAGGGTTTGAGGGTGAAAAACTGGAGTAGTCTATATCGTTCTACTCCATAAACGTGCAAAATTCAATTCTGTATCTAACATATCATTTTTTTGAGGGTAAAAATCCAATTCATATTTTTTTAATTTTTACTCTGACAATGATATTGAATTGTAGTTCTAAGTCTTATCTGGCAAGCTATACAGGAGTGTGTAAATAGATGTGTTGCTGCACATATTTTTCAAAAAGTTTAACTTTTAAGTTCTTTTTTTGATTCCCATAATCAGGAGATGGGTAAGAAACTCTCGGATTTTGTGTTTGAGAGCAACAACAAACTATAATTTAACATGATTGAGCGATCGCAATGAATTTTTTTAATTGCTCTCTACGAACCTTGGCGAAAAACCTAACTCCCTAACCTCATATCTTGATATAAAATATACTGACCCAACGCTTTTTCTAAATCATCAACATCCGATCTACCGATAAAACTTTTAATCTCAACTGCAATCTTGGATTCTGCTTTTTGCGCTGCCAACATCTGTCTAGCACCTAAATCAACATACAAATCTTTTTTACCAAACTTCAGAGTTAGTGGGTCATGAGTAATTGTCCATTTGTCTTTAATCAAAGCATTTTTGACATTATTGTGATAGATGTCTCTAGCTGGCATACAGGTGTAGTTTTAAACTGATATTCCTATTTTAGGAAATCTCTGATTACGCCTAGTACCGCTGCGTGGAAGTCAAAAGTCACTTGTACTGAGCATTTCGGCTTCGCTCAAGGCAAGTCGCTCAGTACAAGTGCGCTCACCAGCCGCTCAGTGACCACCGTAGACATCGCTACACTGGATTTATCAGGAAAAATAGGCTGTTTGAGTTGTGTGAGTCAAACAGGGTAGCAGGAGGAATGCGATGAAAGCAGTGGTTATCCGTCGATATGGCGCGGCTGAGGTGTTGCAGTATGAAGACGTGGAGCAGCCGAAAATTCAGCCAACGCAGTTACTTGTGAAAGTTCGTGCTAGTAGCGTTAATCCTATTGATTGGAAAATCCGCAAAGGAATGTTGAGTTTGATTACCGGCAGCAAATTCCCGAAGATTCTGGGGTTTGATGTGGCGGGAGATGTCGTAGCAGTTGGCTCTGGTGTCACGCGTTTTAAACTAGGAGATGCTATCTATGGCAGTACTAGTTTCCCTGGAGGAGGTTATGCCGAATTTGCAGCCGTAAAAGAAAACTTGGCGGCGCTCAAACCAACCAACTTATCCTATGAAGAAGCTGCGGCTGTGCCTTTAGTAGCGCTCACGGCTCTGCAAGCGCTGCGAGATCAAGGAAATATTCAAACAGGACAAACTGTTTTGATTAATGGTGCTGCGAGCGGTGTAGGCAGTTTTGCAGTGCAAATTGCTAAGGCTTTAGGGGCAGTGGTGACGGGAGTTAGTAGTACCAAAAACTTGGATTTGGTGAAATCTTTGGGAACAGACCGCGTGATTGATTATACGCAACAAGATTTCGCCCAAGATACAGCGCAGTATGACATTATCTTTGATGCAGTGGGTAAGCGATCGCTCTCTCAAATCAAAAAAGTCCTCAAACCCAACGGAATTTATATCACCACGCTACCCAGCCCCGAAGTCTTCTTAGAGAGCGTGTTGACAGCGTTTCTTCCGGGTCAAAAAGCTAAGTTTTTCTTTGAGAAACCTAACACTCAAGATTTGGTTTACCTAAAAGAATTGATTGAAGCGGGTAAAATTCGTGTGGTGATTGATCGCACATATCCCTTACAAGAACTCGCGGCGGCTCATGCTTATAGCGAAACTGAGCGTGCAGTCGGGAAAATTGCGATCGCAGTTTCCAGTTGAGTTTCCAGTTGATCTGAAAAACCAACGCGAAACCTAACCCCCTAACCCCCTTCTTTCAAGGGTAGGGGTTTTGTATTTGGTCATTTTTTGACTATTTCAGCCGATGCTTAAATCCTGAAACGAGCAAACCACGTTAAAAAATTGAGA